>NZ_CP133784.1:2632500-2960447 GCF_034353875.1 Pseudomonas sp. MH9.2 | reverse complement strand
AGCCAGCGCCTGGAAACCGTGCTGGGTGCCAGCCGAAAAGACTGGCGACTGGCCGAGGCCGAGCATCTGGTACGTCTGGCGAGTTTGCGCTTGTCGGCGCTGCAAGACATCAACAGTGCTCAGGCGCTGGTGCAGGGGGCGGATGAAATCCTTCGCGAACAGGATGACCCGGGTTCCTTTGCCGCACGCGAGCAGTTGGCTAAAAGCCTGGCTGCGTTGCGCAGCGTGGAGCAACCTGATCGCACCGGCCTGTTTCTGCAATTGGCGGCCTTGCGTGATCAGGCCGCACAGCTCAATGCGTTGGCGCCCGAATATGAAGACAAGGGCGGGTCGTTGCTGGGATTGACCTCCGACAGTGACACCTCCAGTCGTTGGGTGCAGTGGTGGGATAAAATCTCGCACTACATTCGTATTGACTTCAATGCGGACAAGAACATTCGTCCACTGTTGGCCGGACAGAGCCTGACACAGGTTCGACTGGCCTTGACCCTGGCGCTGGAGCAAGCTCAGTGGGCAGCCCTCAATGGCGAGCCGCAGGTGTATACCCAGGCCCTGACTGAAGCGCGCAGTGTGCTGCTCGGTAATTTCAATCAGGACAACCCGCAAAGCAAGTTCCTGGATGAGCGCATTCAAGCCCTGATTACTCAGCCGGTATCGGTGATGACACCCGATCTAGCGCAAAGCCTGAGCGCCGTGCAGGCTTACCTTGAGCGTCGTCATGCGTCTGTCGAGCAGCCTGCCGCACCTGCCAAGCAGGAGGCCCGTCCATGAAGCGTGCCTACCTGATCCTGTTCGGGGTGATTGTTGTCGCGGCGTTGATTGGCGTCGCTATCTCCGAGCACTCAGGCTACGTGTTGATCGCGTACCAAAACTTCCGTTACGAATCGAGCCTGTGGGCAACGCTGGCGCTGCTGGTGGTGATCTGGCTGGTGGTTTTCCTGCTGCGGGCTTTGTTCAATCTGCTGACAGCATCGGGTGGGGTGGTCAATCCGTGGTCGCGGTATAACCGCAGCCGTCGTGTGCAACTGGCGATCGAGCAAGGTCAGATGGACCTCGCCGAGGGCCGTTGGGCCAGTGCCCAGCGCCACCTCCAGCGTGCCGCCGAAGCTGAGCGTCAGCCGCTGTTGTATTACCTGGGCGCTGCACGCGCGGCAAATGAACTGGGCCGTTACGAGGACTGTGACAACCTGCTTGAGAGAGCGCTGGAGCGCCAGCCGCAAGCCGAGCTGGCGATTGCGTTGAGTCATGCGCAGTTGCAGCAGGATCGTAGTGACATCGAGGGTGCACTGGTGACCTTGCAAGCGATGCATGACCGCCATCCGCATAACGCCCAGGTGTTGCGCCAGTTACAGCGTTTGTATCAGCAGCGAGGGGATTGGTCGGCACTGATTCGACTGATGCCCGAGCTGCGCAAGGACAAAGTGCTGCCGCCGTCTGAGCTGGCGGAGCTTGAGCGCCGTGCCTGGGGTGAGAATCTCTCCCTTGCAGCGCAACGCGGGGAGGAAGGCGAAGCGGGTCTGCAGTCGCTCAACAAAGCCTGGCAACAGCTCACGTCGGCACAACGTCAGGAGCCGCCGCTGGTCTTGGCCTATGCCGAGCAATTACGTCAGCTGAGCGCCGATGCCGAGGCGGAAGAGGTGCTGCGTACAGCACTCAAACGCGACTACAACAGTCATCTGGCCCGTCTTTACGGATTGTTGCGGGGCCGCGATCCCGCGCGACAACTGCAAACAGCTGAAGGTTGGCTCAAAAGTCACCCTAATGATCCAAGCCTGTTATTGACGCTGGGTCGTCTGTGCCTGCAAAGCAGTCTGTGGGGCAAGGCGCGGGACTATCTGGAAAGCAGTCTCGGCCAGCAGCGTAACCCAGAGGCTTGCGCCGAACTGGCTCGCTTGTTGGCGCAACTGGGGGAGACCGAGCGCAGTAATCAGCTGTTTCAAGAAGGTTTGGGCATGCTTGACGAGCGTTTGCTGGCACGTCCGCTTCCGGCAGTGGGTCGGGCCTAGGCTGGTTGGGTGTGTCCGCCCCATTTTGTAGGAGGCGTCCTGCCGCCCAGTAGGGCGCAGGAATGATCTTGCAGAGAGCGGTATTTATTCCGTTCAACTGCGTCGGCACATGCCTACATCATTGCAGAAGTATCGCTATGCCCTCGCCTTGAAAGGGTTATGCGCTTTCCTCTACCGTAATGGCCCTCGCACTCTGTTACGGATTAGCCATGCACCTGGCCCGCTCGCGTTCTCTGTTCCTCTTGGCATTTATTGCCAGTGTGTTTGTCACTTGCGTAGCGTTATATCTGGAGTATGGCGTAGGGCTTCGGCCCTGCTCGCTGTGTATCCTGCAGCGCGCCTTTTTGATCACTTTCGGTGTCGTCTGCCTGGTCGCGGTTGTACATTCGCCTGATAAGGCCGGTTGGCGGATGTACTCGTTTATCGCCTTGCTCTGCGCCCTTTCGGGGGCGGTGGCGGCGGGGAGCCAGGTCTTACTGCAAAGCCCGCTTCGGGGCGACGTGGCGGCCTGCCTGCAAGCGCAGAACGCTTCGCAGGAGGCGATGCCCCTGTTCCTTGCGCAGGCATTTGAATGCGCCGCCGGCTGTACTGAAATCCATTGGTCGCTGCTGGGTATGAGCGTTGCCGAATGGAGCCTTTTGGCGTTCGCCGGCATGATTTTTTTTGCGGCTTACCCGTTGTTTCAGCGCGTCGGCGTCGGCGCGAACGATGCACAGGAAGCCTGAAATACGGGTAAATATTAAACGCTTGTATGAACTTTATCTCCTGCGTACCTTGATGGGGTTGGCGTGCGGGCATAATCTTGGCCGCACGCGTCATTGGAAATATGCTGCCTACCTGGCTTTATCAGACCCGTCTCTGTCATCGAGATTTATTAGAACGTCTGGAGGCGGGTACAGAGCAGCATGACCCTGAAGGGAAGAGAGATCATCATGTTGGAAAGTTGTCAGAATGCTCAGGAGCGTTGGGGCGGGGTCAATCTGCTGATCGATCGCTGGTTGCAGGAGCGTCACGAGCTGGTTCGAGCCTACGGTGCTCTCGGCGGGACGCCCGAGGCGTTGGCGGATGACCGCGTATCATTGCAGAAATTCTGCGAAATTCTGGTCGATTACGTTTCAGCGGGGCATTTCGAGGTCTACGAACAGCTGACCAATGAGGCCAAGGCCTTCGGCGATGAGCGTGGCCTTGAGTTGGCCGAAAAGATTTATCCGCGCCTGGATGTCATCACTGAAGTGGCGTTGGCGTTCAATGATCGCTGCGACAAAGGCGATTGTACCGATGGCGAAGTCGTTGCCGTTGAGCTCAAGAAGCTGGGCGGTCTACTGCATGAACGCTTCGAACTCGAAGACTGCCTGATCGAAGTGCTGCATACATCCCATGAAATAAAAGACGTGGCCCAAGCCTGAAGTCTCGACATTACCGGGCGCGCGCCCTGCGCCCCGGTTTCTGATACCCCGCTCTTACGGAGCGACACCCAATAGCTCAATATCGAACACCAGCGGCGTGTAAGGATCAATCAGATCCCCGGCGCCCTCTGCGCCATAGGCTTGCGCGGAAGGAATGACCAGCCGCCATTTCGCACCTACCGGCATGCCTTGCAATGCGCTGGTCCAGCCAGCAATCACGCTATCAAGGCGGAACCATTGCGGTTGGCTGTTTTGATCGAAGATGGTCCCATCCGGCAACCGACCTACATAGCGCACTTGCACTCGGTCCGAAGTCGTCGGTTTTGGACCGTTGCCAGGTGTCAGCTCTGTCAGCAGAATCCCGTCCTCCAAGACACGAACGCCCGGCTTGGCTTTTTCGCTGTCCAGGAAGCGTTGCTCGGAACTCATCGCAATTTCGCTTTGCGGCTCTGGTGGCGGACTGTCTTCTGCCTGCGCCATGGAGGCATCATGGTCTCTGAGTATCTGTTCAATGCGTTCATCTTTAAGCGCGAGCGGCTTGCCTTCATAGGCCCGCTGCAGTCCTTCGATCAGTGCCGGAAGCTGCAGGTTCGGAACCTCCTGGCGCAGGCGCTCGCCAAGGCTCGCGCCCAGACTGTAGGCCAGGTCATGGTCATTGGCAGGGGTGGCAGTTTCAGCAGCGTGAGCGAGTGGTAGCAAGAGAAACAGAGACATTAATACGTAACGCGACATGGTGCTCTCCAGCCTGGGAAGAGGGCAATTATGCCAGTGCAATCGCTAAGGTGTTGCTCGGTATGAAAGGAATTTCATGAGGTTGTCACACGCTCCTCTACCAACTTTCATCCCGTCGTGAACCGCACGGCCATTGTTACTGTCAACATGGCCTAGCGGCGGTGCAGGCAGAGGTCTAGTATGAGCCGCAATCAAGCCAGCCAGGAGGTCAGTCATGTCGGCCCAAAAGAAGCCAGTAAACACCCCATTGCATTTGCTCCAACAGCTCTCGAGCAGCCTGCTCGAACATCTTGAAACTGCTTGTTCCCAAGCGATGGCTGATGCTGAAAAATTGCTCGCCAAATTGGAAAAGCAACGCGGTAAAGCTCAAGAAAAACTGCACAAATCCCGTATCAAACTGCAGGATGCCGCTACCGCCGGTAAAGCCAAGGCGCAAGCCAAAGCCAAGCAGGGTGTGTCTGAACTTGAAGAGCTGCTCGATGCGCTGAAATCTCGTCAGTCCGAAACCCGCACTTACATTCTGCAGCTCAAGCGCGATGCTCAAGAGAGCCTGAAGCTGGCTCAGGGCATTGGTCGTGTCAAAGAGGCCGTGGGTAAAACCTTGAGCCTGCGTGATGCAAAACCGGTAGCCGTAAAAGCCTCTGCACCTGCAGCCGCCAAAGCTCCGGCTAAAACAGCCGCCGCGAAGGCTCCTGTAAAAGCGGCAGCAAAAGCTCCGGTCAAGGCGCCTGCCAAACCCGCTGTTAAAGCGTCCGTCGTAGCCGCCAAGCCAGCCGTAAAAGCTGCCGCCAAACCTGCCGCGAAAAAAACGGTTGCTGCAACCGCTGCTAAACCTGCTGCCAAGCCGGTCGTCAAACCTGCGGTCAAGGCACCTGTTAAAGCGGTCGCCGCCAAGCCGGCAGCCAAACCTGCTCTGGCTAAAGCGCCAGCTGCCAGGGCTCCCGCCAAAGTGGTTGCCAAGCCTGCTGCAGTGAAACCAGCCGCCAAGCCTGTTGCAAAACCTGCAACGCCGTCAGCGTCGACCACGCCGACTGCCGTTGCCCCTGCAGCAGCGCCAGCTACTGGCAACGTCACACCTGTCAGCGCTTCCTAAGGCTGGTTCGCCTCGACGCGCAGCACGTGCAGCGCGTCGAGGTTCTGGGGGGCAGCGTCGCCAGCAAGACCTTCCAGCCACGCCATCAGATCCTTCGTTGTCCCTGCTGACCAGTCCTGCGTCAGTGCTTCAAGCCGCGAAAGCAATTCGCGCTCGGCCTCCAGTTCCAGCCCCTTTACCTGCTCGCGCAACTTCCCCCACTCGACGTCATTGACCGCCGCTGCTCGCCAACGGATGCGTAATGCCCTGAGTGGTTGCACCACTTCATCGTGCCAGGGCGTGGCCAATTGTCTGATTTCCCGCAAACGGTCGGCGGTGCAAGCCACTCCACGTTGCCCCAGCCAGGCACCACACAGCAGGGTGCAGACGTTGGCCCCGCTGGCTTGCAGGCGCAGGCATGCCTTTTCCACACCCGGGCGGGTATAAAGAATGAGGGTGAAACTCCACAGATCAGAAGGCATAGTCATCTACTTGTTTCGGACGAAGCTGGTAGACTCCGCCGCCATTATGATTCGACTTCAAAACCTGACTTTACAGCGTGGCCCGCAACGTCTGCTAGAAGACGCTGAGCTGACCCTGCACCCCGGCCATAAAGCCGGCCTGATCGGCGCCAATGGCGCCGGCAAATCGAGCCTGTTCGCTTTGCTGCGGGGTGAACTGACCCCGGACGGCGGCGATTGCCTTGTGCCTGCCGATTGGCGCATTGCTCACATGCGCCAGGAGGTCGACACGCTCGATCGCCTGGCCGTGGACTATGTTCTGGACGGCGACTTGCGCCTGCGCCAGGTACAGAGCGATCTGGCAGCCGCCGAAGCCGCGCATGATGGCGCCGCCCAAGCGCGCTTGCATGCCGAGCTGGACAGTGCCGACGGCTACACTGCCGATGCACGAGCGCGAAAGTTGCTTGCCGGGCTGGGCTTTACCAATGAACAGACAGAACGTCAGGTCGGAGATTTCTCCGGTGGCTGGCGGATGCGTCTGAACCTGGCGCAGGCGCTGATGTGCCCGTCGGACCTGTTGCTGCTCGATGAGCCGACCAACCACTTGGACCTCGACGCCATTCTTTGGCTCGAAGACTGGCTTAAGGGCTATACCGGCACCCTGTTGCTGATCTCCCACGACAGGGATTTCCTTGATGCGGTGGTGGATCACATCGCTCACGTCGAGCAGAAAAAAATCATTCTTTACCGCGGGGGCTACAGCGCCTTCGAGCGCGCCCGTGCCGAGCGTCTGGCCCAGCAGCAGCAAGCCTACGACAAGCAACAAGTGCAGCGCGCGCACATGGAGAAATTCATTGCACGCTTCAAGGCTCAGGCGACCAAGGCCCGTCAGGCTCAAAGTCGGATCAAAGCCCTTGAGCGCATGGAAGAGTTGTCCGCGGCGCACGTCGATTCGCCGTTCGACTTTACCTTCCGTGAGTCCGATAAAATTTCCAGCCCGCTGCTCGATCTTTCGGATGCGCGTTTGGGCTACGGCGAAAGGGCCGTACTGGAAAAGGTCAAATTACAGCTTACGCCGGGTGCGCGAATCGGTTTGCTCGGTCCTAACGGGGCGGGTAAATCGACGCTGATCAAAAACCTCGCGGGCGAGCTTGAGCCGTTGAGCGGGCGATTGGTGCGTGGCGAAAACCTGATCGTTGGCTACTTCGCTCAACATCAGCTGGACTCCCTCGACTCCAAAGCCAGCCCGCTGTTACACCTGCAACGTATTGCGCCGACCGAGCGCGAGCAAACCTTGCGCGACTTCCTCGGTGGTTTCGACTTCCGCGGTCCGCGTCTGGACGAGCCGGTACTGAATTTCTCCGGCGGCGAAAAAGCGCGTCTGGCGTTGGCCTTGATCGCTTGGGGCAAGCCAAACCTGTTGCTGCTCGACGAACCGACCAACCACCTGGATCTGGAAATGCGCCTGGCTTTGACCATGGCCCTCCAGGAATTCAGTGGCGCGGTATTGGTGGTTTCCCACGACCGGCATTTGCTCAAAAGCACCACCGACGATTTTTTGTTGGTGGCCGATGGGCTGGTGCAGACCTTCGATGGCGACCTGGAAGATTACGCGCGCTGGCTGGTGGACTACCGTCTGCGCAATGCACCGGTTAGCAACACGCCGGTCAATGCCGATAAAACCGACAAGAAAGCCCAGCGCCAACAGGCTGCCGCTTTGCGTCAACAGCTGGCACCGCACAAGCGTGAGGCTGACAAGCTTGAGCGCGACCTCGGCACGTTGCATGAAAAGCTGACCAAGGTCGAAGCCGCATTGGCCGACAGTGCGAATTACGAGGCGGCGAACAAAGACAAGCTGCGGGACCTGTTGGCCGATCAAGCCAAGCTGAAGGTGCGTGAAGCCGAGCTTGAAGAAGCCTGGATGGAAGCCCTCGAGCTGCTTGAAGGCATGCAGGCCGAGCTGGAAGCCTTGTCCTGATCAATGCGCGTGCCTGTTGTGCATTGGCACGCAGGCCTTAAAAATAAATAGTCATTTTTCGGCGCAAACATTAGCTTAGAAGGCATTCCGGTCTTGCCTGAGGTGTGTGATGTTGCTTGAAACGTGGCTGGCATTTTTTGCCGCCTGCTGGGTTATCAGCCTGTCTCCAGGGGCTGGCGCTATCGCCTCCATGTCGTGCGGGTTGCAATACGGTTTCTGGCGCGGTTACTGGAACGTGCTGGGCCTGCAATTGGCGCTGGTGTTGCAGATTGCGATTGTTGCGGCGGGTGTGGGTGCAGTCCTTGCAGCGTCCGCACTGGCCTTCAGCCTGATCAAATGGTTTGGCGTACTCTATCTGGTCTATCTGGCCATCAAACAATGGCGCGCGCTGCCCAGCGACATGGCCGATGACGCCGCCGTACGCCCGATTGGTCGGCCCTTGAGCCTGGTCATGCGCGGCTTTCTGGTGAATATCAGCAACCCCAAGGCCCTGGTGTTCATGCTGGCGATCCTGCCGCAATTCATCGACCCGCATCAGCCGCTCCTCGCCCAATACCTGATCATCTGCGCCACTATGGTTGCGGTCGACCTGACGGTGATGGCCGGTTATACCGGGCTGGCTTCGCGAGTGTTGCGCCTGCTGCGCACGCCTAAGCAGCAGCGCCGGATGAACCGGACCTTTGCTGGATTGTTCGTCGGTGCAGCGGCATTTCTGGCCACGATCCATCGCGGTATCGCTTGATTCAAATCGTCGATGCCTGACTTGCCGTCATCGAGAATGAATTCGCTCCCGCAGAGATTGCGCGTTGGGCGCGCGCAGTCTCGTTCGCGAACAGACCATCGCACCCACAGACATGCTCAGGAGGCTGTGCGGCGCGGTGTCGCACCGTCCATCCCAAACGTAGCTGCATGCGAACGAGAAATATTGATACAATGTAATACAACGCATTCTTATTTGGGATTCCTTGATGTCTTTCCCCTCCCGTTTTTGGGCTTGGCTGATGCTGCCCGTGTTTGTCCTGTGCAGCTTCGAGTTGCTGGCTAACCCTGTTGATGGCGCCGCTCAGGCGTTACACATGCTGGGTTATATAGGTGCGGACTATCCCGCGACCGTTGCTGATGGAAAGGTCATCGATGAATCTGAATACCGCGAACAGTTGGAATTTCTGACCGTCTTGCAGGGTTTGATTGTCACGTTGCCTGCCCGTGCGGAGCGCACGGAGCTGGAGCAGGGCGTTGGCAGCTTGCGCGAGGCCGTGAGCGAGCATCAAGAGGGCGCGGCTGTAGCGCGCCAGGCTCGACTACTGGCGGCGAAGCTGGCGGTGACGTACGAAGTCAGCCAAGCCCCGGCAATCACCCCCGATCCTGCCCGCGGTGCGCCGTTATACGCCCAGCATTGTTCGGTGTGCCATGGTGACGCCGGGGCGGGTGATGGTCCGGCCGGGATTGGTTTGACGCCGCCGCCCGCCAATCTGCGTAACAAGGCCCGACTCGACCACTTAAGTCTGTATGACGTTTACAACACGCTGGGCCTGGGTGTGCAAGGCACGGACATGCCCGCGTTCGCCGACCAACTGGACGACCGTCAGCGTTGGGACGTGGCGACCTATATCGCCAGTTTCACGGCTGATCCCGCTGCGGCCAAAGGCACGGTATTCAATTTGGCCGATCTGGCCCGGCAAACGCCGGCAGAAGTGAGTGCGGCTCAAGGTGTTGAGGTTGCCGCGACCTTCCGTGCCCAGCGCGCCCAGCCACCGCAAGCACAACGTGGCCCTGGGCAACTGCTCGAATACACCCGCATGACGCTGGACAGGAGCCTGGCGGCGTACCGTGCAGGCGATCACGAGCAAGCGTATGACCTGTCGGTCGCGGCCTATCTGGAAGGGTTTGAGCTGGTTGAAAGCTCGCTGGACAACGTCGACCCCAACGTTCGCAAGGCCACTGAAAAATCCCTGATGGCTTACCGTCAGTCGTTGCAGGATGGCCTGCCGGTAGCGCAGGCAGCGCAGAAGCTGGAAGCGGCTAAAGCCCTGCTCAAACAATCGGCGGATCTGCTCGGCAGCGATGGCCTGAGTCTGTCGCTGAGCTATATCTCGGGTCTGCTGATTCTGCTGCGCGAAGGTCTGGAAGCGATTCTGGTGCTGGCGGCGATTCTGGCGTTCCTGCGCAACACTGGCCAGGAGTCGGCGGTACGCAGCGTCAACATGGGTTGGGGGCTGGCCCTGCTCGCGGGTCTCGCGACGTGGGCGGTGGCCGCGTATGTGATTGATGTCAGCGGCGCTCAGCGTGAATTGCTTGAAGGTGCCACGGCGTTGTTTGCCAGCGTCATGGTGTTGTGGCTCGGGGTATGGATGCACGACCGCCGTCATGCCGCCGCCTGGCAGGATTACATCAAGAGCAGCCTGGTGGGCGGTGGTGGCCGTTTTGGCTTCGCAATCCTTGCCTTCTTCTCGGTCTATCGCGAGTTGTTCGAGGTCATCCTGTTCTACGAAACCCTGTGGCTGCAGGCCGGTCCAGCGGGTCATAACGCCGTGCTGGCCGGTGGCGCGACGGCGCTGGTGTTGTTGGTCGGTCTGGCTTGGGTGATTTTGCGCGGTTCGGCCAAGCTGCCACTGGCGCTGTTTTTCAGCATCAACGCAGGGCTGCTGTGCGGGTTGTCGGTGGTGTTTGCCGGGCATGGTGTCAAGGCGTTGCAAGAGGCTGGAGTCTTCGGCACGCGTCCGGTGCCGTTCTTCGAGTTCGATTGGCTGGGTATTCATGCCGACGCGTACTCGCTGTCAGCACAGGCAGTTGCCTTGTTAGCGATTGCCGTGTTGTATGGCCGTAGCCGTTTGGCTGAGAAACGCCGCATTCTGGCGGTCTAGGAAAACTGTATGCGCGTCTGGATCGATGCCGACGCTTGCCCCCGGGCAGCTAAAGACCAAGTCATCAAGTTCGCTTTGAAGCGTCATTTCGAGGTATTGCTGGTGGCTGGGCAAAGCCAGGTCAAACCGACGTACGCGTGCGTCAAATTGATCGTGGTGCCCAGCGGGCCAGACGCGGCGGATGATTACCTGGTCGAGCATGCCGTGCCGGGCGAACTGGTGATTTGCAGCGATGTGCCGTTGGCGGATCGGCTGATCAAAAAAAGCGTTGCGGCACTCGACCCTCGGGGCCGCGAGTTCGACCCGCAGAACATGGGGGATCGTCTGGCGGTGCGAAACCTGTTCACTGACCTGCGTGATCAGGGCCAGATGAGCGGTGGCCCAGCGCCCCATGGCGACCGTGAAAAACAAGCGTTCGCCAATGCGCTGGACAGGATTCTGACGCGGCTGGCGCGGGAATACCCTTAAGTCAGGATTGGGCGATGTTCACCGTTAATCGTCGTTTTCCTGCGTCAACTCAATCACCCGATCCACCAGTTTGTTGATCCCGGCCGCCGATTCGCTGATCGACTGGGCGGTCATGTAGGCCGGGGTGCTGACCAGTTTGCGTGCGGTGTCCTCGACAATCTCGTCGACTGCGCACTCTTTGTGGATGCCGCCCATTTTGCAGATGGCCTTGGCGGTGTCCGGGTCGTTGCCGATGGTGCAGGTTACGCCCGGCCCATAGATTTTCGCGGCCAACGCGGGGGAAATGCAGATCAACCCTATGGGTTTCCCTGATTCGGCAAAGGCTTCGGCCAGCGTCAGAAGCTCAGGCTGCAGGCTGCAATGGACGCCTTCGAAGGCGAAATTGGACAGGTTTTTCGCCACGCCAAATCCACCCGGCATGATCAGCGCATCAAAATCCTCTGCATTGGCCTCGCGAATATCCTTGATCGCGCCACGGGCAATACGTGCAGACTCGATCAGGACGTTGCGCGACTCGGACATTTTTTCGCCGGTCAGATGGTTGATCACATCGTGTTGCGCAATATCAGGGGCAAAACATTGAACCTCGACGCCGCGTTGGTCCAGGCGCAGCAGGGTGAGGACGCTCTCATGGATCTCCGCTCCGTCCTGGACGCCGCAGCCGGAAAGAATCACTGCCACTCTCTTTTGCATCGCGTTTTTGCTCCTGTTCATGGCGCTGAATCGGCTGATTCGCACGCTGGCCGTTTCTTTAAAGGCTGTGACAAGAATGTCGTTAAATGTCCACTAATTTGTCATTCGCTGCCATAGGGTTTTGGCCAATCCGGGCCTAATCTTTGGCAAGAGGCCTCCTGAGTGGCAACCCCATGAATTTGATTCTGTATGCCGTGCCGTTCTTCTTTGTGCTGATTGCCGTGGAGCTGTTGGCTGATCGTTGGCGCAAGGTTAATACGTATCGCTTGTCCGATTCGATCAACAGCCTGAGCACGGGCGTGCTGTCGACTACCAGCGGCTTGCTGACCAAGGGCGTCGGCGTGCTGACCTACGCGTTTGCCCTTGAGCATCTGTCGCTGCAGCAGCTTTCGCCCGACAGCCCATGGGTGTGGGTGTTTGCGTTCGTGCTCTATGACTTCTGTTACTACTGGCTGCACCGCATGGGGCACGAGCGCAACGTATTGTGGGCGGCGCATTCAGTCCATCACCAGAGTGAGGAGTACAACCTCTCCACGGCTCTGCGTCAGACCAGCACCGGCTTTCTGCTCAGTTGGATTTTCTACCTGCCGATGGCAGTGCTGGGCGTGCCCTTGCTGGTGTTCGTCAGCGTCGCGGCGCTCAATTTGTTGTATCAGTTCTGGGTGCACACCCGCCACATTCCCAAGCTGGGCTGGTTCGAATGGGTGTTCGTGACCCCGTCCAATCATCGTGTTCACCATGCGCAGAACCCTGTTTACATGGATCGCAACTACGGCGGAGTGTTCATTGTCTGGGACAGATTATTGGGTTCTTTCCAGGAAGAGCTGGACAGTGATCCAACGATTTTCGGTGTCACCACGCCACTGGCGAGCTGGAATCCATTATGGGCAAACGTGCAGTTTTACGCCCAACTTGCCGCCGACGCACGGCGTACCGAGAGCCTGTGGGATGCGCTGCGGATCTGGTTTATGCGCACCGGCTGGCGCCCGGCGGATGTCGCGACCAAGTACCCGCTGGGCAAGGCAGACCTGAGCCAGTTTCGCAAATTCGAGGTGCCGTTAAGCCGTTCGCAGCAGGTCTACATCGCCGCGCAGTTCGCTATCCATGCTGCGTTGGGCAGCTACCTGATGGGGGTGGGCGACAGCTTGGCCCCGCCGGCACTGGTGCTCGGCTGGGTCTGGGTCACGCTTGGTTTGTTTGTGCTCGGCGTGGCGCTGGAGAACCGGCCTGGGGCGATCAAGCTGGAGTGCGCCCGTCTGGTGCTGAACGTGCCGTTAATGGGGCTTGCGCAGGCGCTGGGGCTTTGGGCCGTGAGTCCGCTGGGCTGGGTGACCTTGCTGACTTACGTGCTGCTGAGCGCAATGGGGCTGTATTGCGCTCGCGGACATTTCATTCGTTTGGCTGACTCTTGACGTCAACGGTGACGACTTTGGCGGACGTCATTTCCAGCTCTTTGGCAATGCGTGCGGCTTTGATTCGTCTACGTAGCCACAGAACGCCGCCAAGCAATAGCAGGGCGCCCAGCACCCAAAGCTCATATTTTTTGACGTTACCCAGCAGACCTTCGAGTAGTGCGCCAAAGTGATAAGCGGCCGCACCCAGTGCCGCGGCCCAGACACCGGCACCCAGGCCATTGAGCAGCAGGTAGCGCCCAGGCGGATAACCGGACAGGCCAATCGCCACCGGCATCACGGTACGCAGCCCATAGACGAAGCGAAAACTCAGCACCCAGATATCCGGGTGTTTGCGAATTTGCTCCAGGGCCTTGTCACCCAATAACTGCCAGCGCGGTTTGCGTGCCAGCAACTTGCGGCCGTGCTTACGCCCCAGGAAATACCAAAGCTGATCACCGGCGTAGCTTCCAAGGAAGGCCACGACCACGACCATGTTGATATCCATGTAACCTCGGAACGCAAGAAAGCCGGCGAGGACAAGGATCGTCTCACCTTCAAAAAAGGTTCCAAGGAAAAGGGCAAAGTAGCCAAAGTCCTGCAAAAATTGTTGGAGCATTGTCTGGGTGCTGGCGAAATGAACGCGCAGCCTAACGCTTAGAAGACATTCAGGAAAGTGTGGATATGTGTCTCGACGTGAAGAATTCCTACGGAGACAATGGTTGCGTCCTACCGTCGCACGTTGCGCATAGATGTCATACATTGGTCATAATGGTGGCTTATAACTGTCACGCTTGCCCGCCTGCGCGGGCTATGGAGTCTTGCCGTGAGCTTTACCCCCGCCAACCGCTTGTTTCCTCTTACCCGTTTGCGCCGTAATCGTCGTGATGATTTCTCCCGTCGCCTGGTCCGTGAAAACGTATTGACCGTCGACGACCTGATCCTTCCGGTTTTTGTTCTCGATGGTGAAAACCGTCGTGAAACGATTTCGTCGATGCCGGGCGTTGAGCGTCTGAGCATCGACTTGTTGTTGCAGGAAGCTGAGCAGTGGGTGGCGCTGGGCATTCCGGCGTTGGCGTTGTTTCCGGTGACCGCGCCCGAGAAAAAATCCCTTGATGGTGCTGAAGCCTGGAACCCTGAGGGGATTGCTCAGCGAGCCACTCGCGCGCTGCGTGATCGTTTCCCTGAGTTGGGTGTGATTACCGACGTTGCCCTCGATCCGTTTACCACGCACGGTCAAGATGGCATTCTCGACGCAGATGGCTATGTGCAGAACGACATCACCGTCGATGCGCTGGTTAAACAAGCGCTGTCCCATGCGGCTGCCGGCGCGCAAGTAGTTGCGCCTTCTGACATGATGGACGGTCGCATTCAGGCGATCCGCGAAGCCCTTGAGCTTGCCGATCACGTGAATGTGCGGATCATGGCGTACTCGGCGAAATATGCCAGCGCCTACTACGGGCCGTTCCGCGATGCGGTAGGGTCGGCGCTGAACCTGGGTAAAGCCAACAAGGCGTCCTATCAAATGGACCCGGCCAACAGCAACGAGGCGCTGCACGAAGTCGCGGCCGACTTGTCTGAAGGGGCTGATATGGTGATGGTCAAGCCGGGTATGCCGTACCTGGACATCCTGTACCGGGTCAAAGACGAATTCAAGGTACCGACCTTCGTCTATCAGGTCAGCGGTGAGTACGCGATGCACATGGCCGCGATCCAGAATGGCTGGTTGAGTGAGGGTGTGATTCTTGAGTCCCTTACCGCTTTTAAACGTGCAGGTGCTGACGGCATTCTTACTTATTTCGCCGTTCGTGCTGCTCAACTGTTAAAAGGGCAATAGTCCCTATCAGGAACACCCATGAATACCGAAGGACTCACCGAAGCAGCTGTTCAGATCGCCGTCCAGGAGGCTCAGCCGGTGGTTGAGCCAAGCATCGAAGTGCTGCCCGTCCCTGAAGTGCTACCCGTACCGGTGGCACAGGCCATCGTCATCCCGAACCTGGACGACAGCAGCCTGTACATCCATCGCGAGCTGTCGCAATTGCAGTTCAATATTCGGGTACTGGAACAGGCGCTGGACGAGTCTTATCCATTACTGGAGCGGCTGAAGTTTCTGTTGATCTTCTCCAGTAACCTTGATGAGTTCTTCGAAATTCGTGTTGCCGGCCTGAAGAAGCAGATCACTTTCGCTCGAGAACAGGCGGGCGCAGACGGTTTGCAGCCCCATCAGGCGCTGGCACGGATCAGCGAGCTGGTGCATGGTCATGTTGATCGCCAATACGCGATCCTCAACGACATTTTGCTGCCCGAGCTGGAAAAACATCAGGTTCGCTTCATTCGTCGTCGTTACTGGACGGCGAAGCTCAAGGCTTGGGTTCGTCGCTATTTCCGTGACGAAATTGCGCCGATCATCACCCCGATCGGGCTCGACCCAACGCACCCGTTTCCGTTGCTGGTGAACAAGAGCCTGAACTTTATCGTCGAGCTGGAAGGCGTTGACGCCTTCGGTCGCGACTCAGGGCTGGCGATCATCCCGGCACCGCGTCTGTTGCCGCGAATCATCAAGGTTCCGGAAGAGATCGGTGGGACAGGGGACAATTATGTATTCCTGTCATCGATGATCCACGCTCACGCCGATGACCTGTTCCAGGGCATGAAGGTCAAGGGCTGCTACCAGTTCCGTTTGACCCGAAACGCCGACCTGGCGGTCGATACCGAGGACGTCGAAGACTTGGCCCGTGCTCTGCGTGGCGAACTTTTTTCGCGTCGTTATGGCGATGCAGTGCGCCTGGAAGTCGCTGATACATGCCCGAAACACCTGTCCGACTACTTGCTCAAACAGTTCAACCTGAGCGACACCGAACTGTATCGCGTCAACGGTCCGGTCAACCTCACGCGTCTGTTCAGTATCACCAGCCTGGACAGCCATCCTGAGCTTCAGTACACGCCGTTCACTCCAGCGATCCCCAAGCTGTTGCAGAACAGCGAGAACATTTTCAACGTGATCAGCAAGCAGGACATTCTGCTGCTGCACCCGTTCGAGTCCTTCACCCCCGTGGTGGACCTGCTGCGTCAGGCAGCGAAAGACCCGCATGTGTTGGCGGTCCGGCAGACCCTGTACCGCAGCGGTGCCAACTCGGAAATCGTCGATGCGCTGGTCGATGCTGCGCGTAACGGCAAAGAAGTTACGGTCGTGATCGAGTTGCGTGCGCGTTTCGATGAAGAATCCAACCTGCAACTGGCCAGCCGTCTGCAAGCGGCCGGTGCGGTGGTGATTTATGGTGTGGTCGGCTTCAAAACGCACGCCAAGATGATGCTCATCCTGCGCCGTGAAGCCGGTGAAATCGTCCGTTATGCGCACTTGGGGACGGGTAACTACCACGCCGGCAATGCTCGCCTATATACCGACTACAGCCTGCTGACCTCCGATGACGCCTTGTGCGAGGACGTCGGCAAGTTGTTCAGTCAGTTGATCGGCATGGGTAAAACGTTGCGCATGAAGAAGCTGCTGCATGCGCCGTTCACCCTGAAAAAAGGCATGCTCGACATGATTGCCCGCGAGACGCAGTTCGCGCTCGATGGCAAGCCGGCGCACATCATCGCCAAGTTCAACTCATTGACTGATCCGAAGATCATTCGCGCGTTGTACAAGGCCAGTCAGTCTGGCGTGCGTATCGATTTGGTGGTGCGGGGCATGTGCTGCCTGCGTCCTGGAATTGCCGGCGTTTCGCACAACATCTATGTGCGCTCGATCATCGGTCGCTTCCTGGAGCACACGCGGGTCTTCTACTTCCTCAATGGCGGTGAAGAGCAGATGTACCTGTCCAGCGCTGACTGGATGGAGCGCAACCTCGACAAGCGGGTCGAGACTTGCTTCCCGGTGGAAGGCAAAAAGTTGATCCTGCGGGTCAAGAGGGAGCTGGAAAGTTACCTGACCGACAACACCCATGCCTGGATCCTGCACTCGGACGGTCGTTACGTCCGCAGCACGCCAACCGGCAACCAGAACCCGCGCAGCGCCCAGGCCACTCTGCTTGAGCGCCTGAGCAACCCGGTCCTCAGCGTACGCTGAAGACGATACCGACTCGGGTCAACCACTCCGCTTCCTGCGCGAAGTCGGCCTGAGTCAGTTGGTTGTTTTCCAGCCAGTTGTCCGGGAACAGCGCGTCCAGGTTCTGACCGTTCGCGTGCAAGGTCACTTGCGGCATCTCTTGGGTGCCACGAATGTGATGGAACAGGATCGCAAAGCGCAGCAACACGCACAGGCGAATCAGCTTGATGCCTTCATCGCCGAACTCGGCGAACTTGTCCTTGGGAATATTGCGGCGGTGGCCACGCACCAGCAGGGCCAGCATGAGCTGATCTTCGCGGGAGAAACCGGCCAGGTCAGAGTGTTCGATCAGGTACGCGCCGTGCTTGTGGTAGTGATAGTGGGCGATGTCCAGCCCCACTTCATGCACCTTGGCGGCCCAGCTCAACAGCTCGCTGTACAGATCGTCTTCCAGGTCCCAGGCCGCAGCGACCTGCTCAAGGGCGTGCAGGGCTTTGTGCTCGACACGGGCGGCCTGTTCAAGGTCAACGTGGTAACGCTCCATCAGCGAGCTGAGGGTGCGTTCACGGACGTCTTCATGATGGTAGCGGCCCATCAGGTCGTAGAGCACACCTTCACGTAGGGCGCCTTCGCAGTGATCCATGCGGCTGAGTTCCAGCGCATCGAAAATCGCCTCGAGAATCGCCAGACCTGCCGGGAAAATCGCCCGGCGGTCAGGCTTGATGCCTTCAAAGTCGATTTTCTCGACATCGCCGAGTTTGAACATCTTGCGTTTGAGCCAGGACAGCCCTTCGGCGTTGACTTCACCCGTGCCATGTCCGCCGGCTTTGAGTGCCAGGCCAATGGCGCGGATGGTCCCAGACGAACCGATGGCTTCATCCCAGCTCAGGCGATGCAGCGCGTGTTCGATGCTCATGATTTCCAGACGCGCCGCCGTATAGGCCTGTGCATAACGGGCCGGGGTGATCTTGCCGTCACGGAAATAGCGTTGGGTGTAGCTGACGCAGCCCATCTGCAGGCTTTCGCGCAGCAGCGGTTCGAAGCGCTGGCCGATGATGAATTCGGTACTGCCGCCACCAATGTCGGCCACCAGGCGTTTGCCAGGCGTATCGGCCAGCGTATGGGACACGCCAAGGTAAATCAGGCGGGCTTCTTCGCGGCCGGAGATCACTTCCACGGGATGACCAAGAATCTCTTCGGCGCGGCGGATGAACTCGATGCGGTTGCGTGCTTCACGCAGGGCATTGGTGCCCACGATCCGCACCGAGCCAGGCTCCATGCCGTTGATCAGTTGGGCAAAGCGCTTGAGGCAATCGAGCCCGCGCTGCATGGATTCTTCAGTGAGCAGGCGCTCTTCAGTGATCCCGGCCGCCAGCTGAACCTTCTCGCCCAGCCGCTCCAGTATCCGGATTTCGCCAAGATTGGCTTTGGCCACGACCATATGAAAGCTGTTTGAGCCCAGGTCGATGGCGGCTATCAAAGAAAGATTCTTGGGTGGGGACTGCAGCATGATCAATGGTCTCGGTCGATAACCCGGCCATCGTGCCACGATCCACCTCTGGCGCCAACGCGAAGCGTCGCGTCAAGCCACCCGAGTCAGGCCATTCGCGAATAAATTCGCTTCTCTCCGCTCAGTTGCGTGCGGAAGGCCAAGGATTGGAGCCCGATTGAGGTGAGATGCTCATCGCCATAACCAGGCTCATGCATCGTCATAGCGAGACTCAATCACCCCTGACTTCCTGAATGCGGCCAGTCCCGCTATGATGAGCGACGTTTTTAGCCTACGACCTCGGAGACTTTCCATGAGTAGCGACCTTATCAAACACGTCAGCGATGCCAGCTTCGACGCCGATGTCCTCCAGGCTGCCGGTCCTGTACTTGTTGATTACTGGGCGGAGTGGTGTGGCCCTTGCAAGATGATTGCCCCTGTTTTGGACGAGATCGCCGAGACTTACAAGGGTAAGTTGACCATCGCCAAGCTGAACATCGACGAAAATCAGGAAACGCCAGCCAAGCATGGCGTGCGCGGTATCCCGACACTGATGCTGTTCAAGAACGGCAACGTAGAGGCCACCAAGGTGGGCGCGCTGTCGAAGTCGCAGTTGATGGCGTTTCTCGACGCAAATATCTGAAACACCAAAAGCCCCGCAGATTGCGGGGCTTTTTCATTGTGCGGGACTAGACGCCCTGAAAGTCAGGTGTTACATTCGGCCCCGCAATGGTTTCTCCGTTGTCCCCTGCTAGCCGTCGCCGACGCTCTCCTTTCGAATTAGTACGCGATCCTGTCGCTTTCTCTGCGGCGCGGCCTCATTAAGCCAAAAGCTTAATTTCCCCTCCCATACATGATTACGTCATTCCTATATGAACCTGACTGAACTCAAGCAAAAGCCGATTACCGATCTGCTCGAAATGGCCGAACAGATGGGCATAGAAAATATGGCCCGTTCGCGCAAGCAGGATGTGATTTTCTCCCTGCTGAAAAAGCACGCCAAAAGCGGCGAGGAAATTTCCGGTGATGGTGTGTTGGAGATTCTCCAGGACGGCTTCGGATTTCTCCGCTCTGCAGACGCTTCCTACCTTGCCGGTCCAGACGATATCTACGTCTCTCCCAGCCAGATCCGCCGTTTCAACCTGCGCACTGGCGACACCATCGTCGGCAAAATCCGTCCACCTAAAGAGGGCGAGCGTTATTTCGCGCTGCTCAAGGTCGACACGATCAACTACGACCGTCCGGAAAACGCGAAGAACAAGATTCTTTTCGAAAACCTGACGCCGTTGTTCCCGACAGTTCGCATGAAGATGGAAATCGGTAACGGTTCCACTGAAGACCTGACTGGCCGGGTGATCGATCTTTGCGCCCCGATCGGTAAAGGTCAGCGCGGTTTGATCGTTGCGCCGCCAAAGGCTGGCAAGACCATCATGCTGCAGAACATCGCGGCGAACATCACACGTAACAATCCGGAAGTGCATCTGATCGTACTGCTGATCGATGAGCGTCCGGAAGAAGTGACCGAAATGCAGCGCACTGTGCGCGGCGAAGTGGTTGCCTCGACATTCGACGAGCCGCCAACCCGGCACGTCCAGGTCGCCGAAATGGTGATCGAGAAGGCCAAGCGTCTGGTCGAGCACAAAAAGGATGTGGTCATCCTGCTGGACTCCATCACCCGTCTGGCTCGCGCCTACAACACCGTGATTCCAAGCTCCGGCAAAGTGCTCACCGGTGGTGTCGATGCTCACGCCCTGGAGAAACCGAAACGTTTCTTCGGTGCTGCACGGAACATCGAAGAAGGCGGCTCGCTGACCATCATCGCCACCGCGCTGGTTGAAACCGGCTCGAAGATGGATGAAGTGATTTACGAAGAATTCAAAGGCACGGGCAACATGGAACTGCCTCTGGATCGCAAAATCGCTGAAAAGCGTGTGTTCCCGGCGATCAACATCAACCGGTCCGGTACCCGCCGCGAAGAGTTGCTGACCGCTGATGACGAGCTGCAACGGATGTGGATTCTGCGCAAATTGCTGCACCCGATGGACGAAGTCGCTGCTATCGAGTTCCTGATCGATAAGCTGAAGCAGACCAAGACCAACGACGAGTTCTTCCTGTCGATGAAGCGTAAATAACAGGTCGGACCGTGTGAAAAGAATGGTGTCCCTCGGGGCACCATTTTTTTTAGCTGAAAATCCCCGTTAAGCGCAGCTATTGCGCGTTGATGAGCTGCCGCCGACCTTCAGAGCAGGTAGGATGTGCGTCTATTTGATGAATGGCCTGGTTAATGAAATTCAAGGATCTGCGGGATTTCGTGCAGCAGCTTGAGCAGCGCGGAGAGTTGAAACGCATTCAGGTGCCTGTCTCGCCGGTGCTTGAGATGACTGAAATTTGCGACCGGACCCTGCGCAACAAAGGTCCGGCTCTGCTCTTCGAAAAGCCCATCGGTTACGACATTCCGGTGCTTGGCAACCTGTTCGGCACGCCTCAGCGCGTGGCGATGGGCATGGGCGCCGAAGCCGTCAGCGAGCTGCGTGAAATCGGCAAGCTGTTGGCGTTCCTCAAGGAACCCGAGCCGCCTAAAGGCCTGAAAGACGCCTGGTCGAAGCTGCCGATCTTCCGAAAAATCATTGCCATGGCGCCTAAAGTCGTCAAAGACGCACCGTGCCAGGAAGTGGTCATCGAAGGCGATGATGTCGATCTCGGGATGCTGCCGGTACAAACCTGCTGGCCGGGCGATGTCGGTCCGCTGATTACGTGGGGACTGACAGTCACCAAGGGTCCGAACAAGGACCGGCAAAATCTCGGTATCTATCGTCAGCAAGTCATTGGCCGTAACAAAGTCATCATGCGCTGGCTCAGCCACCGTGGTGGTGCACTGGACTTCAAGGAGTGGTGCGATAAACACCCTGGCCAGCCGTTCCCGGTGGCGGTGGCGCTGGGTGCAGACCCCGCGACTATTCTCGGTGCCGTCACGCCGGTGCCTGACAGCCTGTCTGAATACGCCTTTGCCGGTTTGCTGCGGGGTAATCGCACCGAGCTGATCAAGTGCCGTGGCAACGACCTGCAAGTGCCTGCCAGTGCGGAAATCGTCCTGGAAGGCGTGATCCATCCCGGCGAGATGGCTGCCGAAGGCCCTTACGGCGACCATACCGGTTACTACAACGAAGTCGACAGCTTCCCGGTGTTCACCGTCCAGCGCATTACCCACCGGATAAAACCGATCTATCACAGCACCTACACCGGGCGGCCACCTGATGAACCGGCGATTCTCGGTGTGGCGTTGAACGAAGTCTTCGTGCCGATTCTGCAAAAGCAGTTCCCGGAGATCACGGACTTTTACTTGCCGCCTGAAGGTTGCTCGTACCGCATGGCCATCGTGACCATGAAGAAACAGTATCCCGGCCACGCCAAGCGCGTAATGCTGGGGGTTTGGTCGTTCCTGCGACAGTTCATGTACACCAAATTCGTTATCGTCACGGATGACGACATCAATGCCCGTGACTGGAACGACGTGGTCTGGGCTATCACCACGCGGATGGACCCCAAGCGTGACACTGTGATGATCGATAACACACCCATCGACTATCTGGACTTCGCGTCGCCGGTGTCCGGATTGGGGTCGAAGATGGGCCTGGACGCAACTCACAAATGGCCGGGAGAGACCACGCGCGAGTGGGGTCGGGTTATCGTCAAGGATGAGGCGGTGACACGCCGGATCGACGATATCTGGAACGAGTTAGGAATAGATTGATGCGCGTAACCTTGCAGCCGTCTGGTGCGGTACTGGAGATGTTGCCCGGCGAAGGGATACTCGACGCCGCGACACGTCTTGGCTATGAATGCCCACAAAGCTGCCGGAATGGTAACTGCCATATTTGTGCCGCGTTGTTGGTGGAAGGCCGCGTATTGCAGGCAGGGGTGACGCTGAATCATGGCGAGATCTACACCTGTCTGGCCGAGCCCCTGGAAGACTGCATCGTGATGTGGGACGGGGTGCTGGCGCGCGGAGAACTGCCGGTGCGCAAACTGGCCTGCCAGGTGAGTGAGTGCGTCGAAGTCGGTGGCGATGTGTGGCGGGTCGGCTTGAGAGCTCCCGCTGGCAAGCCGCCGCGCTATCACGCCGGGCAGTACTTGATGATCGAGCGCGAAAATGGCGAGAAATCAGCCTTTTCCATGGCCTCGGCCCCCCATTGCGGGCGCGATCTGGAGTTGCATGTGCTGGTGCGCGAAGCCAGCGCACAGAGCCTGATCGAACAATTACAGCGTAATCGCATCGTGCACATCGAAATGCCCTACGGCGATACCCATCTCGCTGAATTGCCCGAGGGGCCACTGGTGCTGATTGCCGCGGGTACGGGTATGGCGCAGATGCACAGCCTGATCGAGCATTGCCGTGCCAAGGGTTTCAAACACCCGGTGCACCTGTACTGGGGCGTGCGGCGGCCTGAAGACTTCTATGAGCTGTCCCATTGGGACGAGTGGAAGCAATTGCCTAACCTGCACCTGCATAAAGTGGTCAGTGATTTGTGCGGCTGGGAAGGTCGTTGCGGCATGCTCCATGAAGCCGTGTGCGAAGACATCAGCGATTTGTCGTCGGTGTATGTTTACGGCAGTGGCTCCCCGGCGATGATCTACGCCACCCTCGACGCCTTGGTATCAGCGGGCATGGATGCGCATCAGATGCGTGCCGATGTCTTTGCTTACGCCCCAAGGGCGTAGCAAGTCTGTGCGTAGGCTTTAGAAGCGTACGCCGACGTTGATCATGGTCGCCGAGGTCCCCAGCAGAACCAGTTCGGTGGTGACGGGGCCGAAGTGAACACCCACCGACGGGATGATCGCTGGCGCGATGCCAAAGCGATTCAGAGGGATCTTGTCGCGGTATTCGCCACGATATCCATAAAGCAGCCCGCCCGAGATCTTCACATAGACCGGATAATTGGCGCTCTCATAGCGCTTGCCGATATAGGCGTAGGCCGACTGTTGGTCGAACGAGTTGCGAAAGCTTGCCGCGCCATAGACCAGACCTGAGGCCTCGTTGCGCTCCAGACCAATCAGATGTTGATGGTCATTGTGATCGGAGTCGGAGGAAAAGTGACGGGTGTAGACGCTGGCCTGAACAAGCCAGAAGCCGTCTTTTTTATCTTGCGACTCTTCAGCAGCCTGCGTGCAGGTCGCCGAAATGAACAAAAGCGCGGCCAAGACCGTGCTTTTTCCTGATGTACTCATTATTGCTAACTCTCTCAGCCGGTATTGCCATGAAGCGGCTTTATACGCGGGTCGTATAGGTTGAAAGGGTAAATTGTCCATGATTTGAATAGGAAGTTCCTGTTTTTTCCTCAATGGGAGTAGCTGACAGGTCTTTTTATCTGCTCATTTGAGTGGGTTCAGGCTGGCGGGCCTGGGCGGTGGATTATTTATTGCATAATATTTTCAGACGTGTGGGCGCTGCAACGTGACGGGCAAGCCTCCGACAAAGTCTGATATTTAAGCGTCTGATGGCGAAGTTGTTGTCGATGCGTTTCCCCGCCCGATGCCAGCGGGGATGTTCTGCGGCGCAAAGGTCGGGTACAACTGGCAGTAGCAGGGCCAGGGGGGAAGGAAATGGGGAATGAATTCAATAGTTTGATGACGGCTGCTCATGCCGGTCTGGAACTCGGTTACCCACCAGTGATTGATCTGGGGCCGCAATTGACCCTCGAACAACTGATGAACTCAATGCAGAACACCATGAAGCTGCATCAGGGTGGCCCTGTCTGGTTGTTCGCCTACGGCTCCTTGATCTGGCGCCCCGAATGCTCCGCCGTGGAGCGGCAGCGCGGTAGGGTGCACGGTTATCATCGTGGTTTGTACCTGTGGTCCCACGAACATCGTGGCACGCCCGAACTTCCCGGCCTGGTGTTTGGCCTGGATCGCGGCGGCTCATGTAGCGGGTTTGCCTACCGCCTGCCCGAAGACTGTCTGCAAGAGTCTTTATTGGCGCTCTGGCAGCGCGAGATGCCTTATCCCTCCTACCGACCCCATTGGCTCAGCTGCCGCCTCGAAGATGGCACTCGGGTCCGCGCATTGGGTTTCGTGCTTGAGCGTCACCTGCCCAGCTACGCCGGCAACCTGCCCGACGCGGTCCTGAGCCAAGTGCTGGCCACGACCTGCGGCCGCTCCGGCACGACCCGCGACTACGTCGAACAAACCGTCAGCGCCCTGCGCAGCCACGCCATGCCGGATTTGAACCTAGAGGCGCGGCTGAAACGGTGTCAGTCCGCGTCTTGTGTTTGACGCCGCACAGACAAGTCGGCTGTTATGGATTGGGCATTAACGAACCCGCACCACCACCTTTCCAACGGCTTTCCGCTGTCCCAGCGCATTAATCGCATCCGCCGTTTTTTCTAGCGGATAGACCTGAGACACCAGTGGTTTCAACTTTCCTTCCGCATACCAGTTAAACAACTGCTGGAAGTTGGCGGCATTGTCCTGAGGCTGTCTTTGCGCAAATGACCCCCAGAACACCCCAACCACCGAAGCCCCCTTTAACAATGCCAAATTAACCGGTAATTCTGGAATCCGGCCACTGGCAAACCCGACTACCAGCAACCGACCGTTCCAGGCGATGGCGCGGATGGCCTGGTCGAACAGGTCGCCGCCGACCGGGTCATAGATGACGTCGGCACCCAGGCCGTTGGTGAGGCGTTTGATTTCGTCTTTGAGGTTGGTTTCGCTGTAGTTGATCAGTTCATCGGCGCCAGCGGCTTTGGCGACGGCGAGTTTGTCGGCGCTGCTGGCGGCGGCGATGACTCTGGCGCCCATGGCTTTGCCGATTTCGACGGCGGCCAGGCCGACGCCGCCTGAGGCGCCGAGCACCAGCAGGGTTTCGCCGGGTTGTAGGTTGGCGCGTTGTTTCAGCGCGTGCATCGAGGTGCCGTAGGTCATGCTGAACGCGGCTGCGGTGGTGAAGTCCATCGTTTCAGGCATGGGCAGTACGTTGTAGGCGGGCACTGCGACGTGTTCGGCGAAGCTGCCCCAGCCGGTCAGGGCCATGACCCGGTCGCCGACTTTAAGATGGCTGACTTTTTCACCGACCGCTGAAATCACGCCTGCCGATTCGCCGCCCGGTGAGAAGGGGAAGGGCGGCTTGAACTGGTATTTGCCCTCGATGATCAGCGTGTCCGGAAAATTTACCCCGGCAGCATGCACGTCCATGACGATTTCGTTTTTCTTCGCTTCAGGGTTGGGGACTTCTTCCAGTACCAGCGTTTCGGCGGGACCGAAGGCTTTGCACAGCACGGCTTTCATCGGGCTATTCCTTTTGGAGTTATAGCCGATAAGTGTAGATAGGTGGGTTTGTGGGTCAATCAGCATGCCCCGGCCTGATAAGCAGGCATAAGCTGGCTCAAGCTGAAGTAAGCTACGCAGCAAATCGGATAAGGAGTGAACTGTGAAAGCGTGGATGATCATGTTGTTGGCGTTGTCACTGCCCCTGGCGGCATCGGCTCAAGAAAGCAAAGAAGGTAAAGAGGGCGATGCGACGAAAGTGGCTTATGTCACGCTGACGCCTGCGTTTGTCGGCAACTACGCCCTGGATGGCGGGCCGAAGTTGCGGGTCTATAAGGCCGATATCGCGCTGCGGGTTACTGGCGGGGATGCCGAGAAGGCGGTGAAGCGCAACGAGCCACTGATTCGTAATCAGCTGGTCGCGTTGTTCTCCCAGCAAACCGCTGAGACCATGAACAACGTCGAGGCCAAGGAAAAGCTGCGTCAGGAAGCGCTCAAGCAGACTCAGCAGATCATGAATGATGAAGAAGGTAAGCCGATTGTCGAAGACTTGCTCTTCAACAACCTGATCGTTCAGTAATCGGGCCTGTCTCTGGCCTCTATGAGGCCAGGCTTTTACGGAAGCGCATCAGCGCGACCACGAAGAACAGTAAGCCGATGGCGATCAGCGCCAGCAGGTCGGGCCAGACCACGGCAAGCCCGGCATCGCGGAACAGAATCGCGGCGCTGAGGCTGACGAAATGGGTGGAAGGCGAGGCCTGCATGACCCATTGCAGCCACTGCGGCATGCTGTCCAGCGGGGTGCTGCCGCCTGAAAGCAGGAGCATGGGGATGATCACCGGAATCGCCAGCAACCCGAACTGCGGTGTCGAGCGGGCGAGGGTAGCGAGGAATATCCCCAGTGCGGTACTGGCGAACAGATAAAACGCCGTGACCATCAGGAACAGGCTCATGGACCCGGCCAGCGGCACGCCCAGCGCGGCCTTGACGATCACTTCCAGTGAAAGCCAGGTACACACCACCACAACCAGCGCGTTGCTGCCGATTTTCGCCAGCATGATTTCCAGCGCGGTCAACGGCAAGACCAGCAAGTGGTCGAGGGTGCCGTGCTCGCGTTCGCGCAGCAGCGCGGTGCCGGTCAGGACGATCGCCAGAATGGTGATGTTGTTGACGATCTGAATCACCGCTAGAAACCAGCCGCCCTCCAGGTTCGAGTTGAACAGCGCCCGCGTGGTCATAGTCGCGGGTACGTTGCGGGCGGCGGCGTCCTGACCGCTGTACTCGAGCAGCACCCGTTGGAAGATCCGTGCAATGTAACCGGCACCCATGAACGCCTGGCTCATGGCGGTGGCATCGACGTTGACCTGCACTGTGGGCTGACGACCGGCCAGGAGATCGGCCTGAAAGTTGGCCGGTACGTTGATGACGAAGGTGTACTGACCGCCGTCCATGGTCTGATCCAGCCGGTTGTAGGCCAACGGCATCGGAACCTGGAATTCTGGGGGCAGCAGCGCCTCGCTGAGTTGTCGGGACACATGGCTGTGGTCTTCATCGACTATTGCCACGCTGGCATTGTGGACGCCGATCACGGAGCCGGCGGCCGGCATGTAAATCGCCACGGTGAAGGCGTACAGCAGGAACAGCAGCAATACGCTGTCGTGCCCGAGGCTGGTGAGTTCCTTGAAGCCCAGGCGCCAGATGTGTGCAAGTTTGTTCATCAGGCCTCCTGCTTTTTCAACATGGCCAGGCTCAGCCCGGTGAAGGCAATAAAGAACCCGAACAGCGCCAGGCACTGCGGCCAGAGTTCACGCAGGTCCAGCGCTTTGGTGAAGGTGCCTACGGCGATGTCGAGGAAGTACCCTGCGGGGAACAACATGCCCGAGACCGCTGCGGCGCCGTCCAGGGATGAGCGCGGCACGATCAGCCCGGAAAACTGAATGGTCGGCAGGCTAGTCAGAATCATGGTGCCGAGGATCGCGGCAATTTGCGTGCGGGTGAAGGCCGAGATGAGCAGGCCGAGGCTGGTGGTCGCCAGCACGTACAGCAATCCGCCGAATGCCAGGGTCAGGCCACTGCCCTTGAACGGTACGCCAAACAGCCACAGGTTCATCGCCACCAGCAGGGCCAGGTTGATCAGGCTGACCACCAGATAGGGCACCTGTTTGCCCAGCAGGAACTCCAGGCGGGTCAGAGGTGTGGCGTAGAAGTTGGTGATCGAGCCCAGTTCCTTTTCGCGGACGATGCCCAACGCCGTGAGCATTGCCGGGATAAACGCCAGGATCAGCGCCATGACACCGGGCCCGATAGCGTTCACGCTGACCACATCCTGGTTGTAGCGAAAGCGCGTTTCCAGCTTCGCGGCGGCACCGGGGCCTTGAGGTCGACTGCTCAGCGCCGCCATTTGCACCATGTTGTCCTGATGCACCTGCTCCACATAGTTGCGGCTGGTTTCGGCGCGAAACGGCATGCCGCCATCGAGCCATGCGGCGACGGCGGGTTGCCGCCCTGCATACAGGTCACGGCCAAAGCCGGGCGGGATTTCCAGTGCCAGTTTTATCTCCGAGCGTTGCAGGCGTTTGTGCAGCTGGACCGAATCGGTGATGGGCGTACGTTCGTCGAAATACCGGGAGCTGCGGAATGCTTCCAGGTAGGCGCGACTTTGCGGTGTCTGGTCCTGGTCGTACACCGCGAAGGCCAGGTTCTCGACATCCAGGGAAATGCCGTAGCCGAAGATCACCATCATGAACATCGCGCCCAGTAGCGCAAACCCAAGGCGAACCTTGTCGCGCAGCAACTCTTTGCCTTCACGGCTGGCCACGGCGATCAGACGTGCGAAGGTGAAACCTCGTTTCGTCGCCTTGGGTGCCGTGGGTTCAACACCCTGGATGGTTTCACTGTTGGACGGAGCTTTTTCGATATTGCCCTGAGCTTGCTCCAGGCAGGTGACAAATGCAGCTTCCAGCGTTTCGCCACCGAACTGCTTCTGTAGCGCGGCGGGCGTGTCGCAGGCCAGCACCTTACCGGCGTGCATCAACGAGATACGGTCGCAGCGCTGGGCTTCATTCATGAAGTGAGTGGAAAGAAAGATCGTCACCCCTTGCTCGCGGGACAGTTCGATCAGCAAGCGCCAGAAGTCATCCCGAGCGGCCGGGTCGACGCCCGAGGTAGGCTCATCGAGGATCAACACCTGCGGGCGGTGCAGCACTGCAACGGCCAATGACAGACGCTGACGCAAGCCCAGAGGCAAGTCGCCGGACTGCTGCGTGGCAACGTCGCCAAGGTCGAAGCGCTGGA
Source organism: Pseudomonas sp. MH9.2 (assembly GCF_034353875.1). Taxonomy (NCBI): domain Bacteria; kingdom Pseudomonadati; phylum Pseudomonadota; class Gammaproteobacteria; order Pseudomonadales; family Pseudomonadaceae; genus Pseudomonas; species Pseudomonas sp. MH9.2. Next base: position 2,931,279 of record NZ_CP133784.1, on the reverse strand, counting down.
TCAGCTCGGCGATCCGTTCGCGGCTTTGGTCTTTGGGTAAATCGAACAGTCGCGCATGCAGCTCCAGATTCTGCTGCACGCTGAGTTCGCCATACAGCGAGAAGCTCTGCGACATGAAACCGACCTGCTTGCGTGTCTCCAGATCCTTGGCGTCCACGGCCTTGCCCAGCAGCGTGGCGCTGCCTTCGCTGGCCGGGATCAAGCCGGTGAGGACCTTCATGGTCGTGGTTTTGCCGCAACCGTTGGAACCGAGGAAGCCGAAAATCTCACCTCGGCCGATGGCAAAGCTGACCTTGTCCACTGCGGTAAAGTCGCCGAAACGCAATGTCAGCTCGTGGGCCTCAATGGCGATTTCGCTGTTGTCGCCCACGCGCGGTGTAATCACCAGTGGCTCGCTGTTGCGGCGCTTGTCGCTCTGGAAGTGAGTGAACGCCTCGTCGAGTTTGCCGCTTGGCGTGGCGCCTGCCAGCTCGCTGCTCAAACCCTGGGCGATCAACTTGCCGCGATCCAGCATCAGACACTGCTCGAACTGCTCGGCCTCTTCCATGTAGGCGGTAGCCACCAGCAGGGTCAGTTGCGGCCGTTGGCTGCGTACCTGCTCGACCAGCTCCCAGAAATGCCGACGTGACAACGGGTCAACGCCGGTGGTGGGTTCGTCGAGGATCAGCAGGTCGGGTTCATGGATCAGCGCGCAACACAGCCCCAGCTTCTGTTTCATGCCGCCGGACAGCTTGCCTGCCGGGCGGTCAGCGAAGCTCGTCAGGTCCGTCGCGGCCAGCAGGTTGAGCATGCGTTGATCGCTCTCGGCCCGGGACAGGCCGAACAGTGTGGCAAAGAAATGAATGTTTTCCCGGATGGACAGCTCGGGGTACAGGTTATTGCCCAAGCCTTGAGGCATGAACGCAATACGCGGATAAAGGCTGCTGCGATGGCTGCGTTTCTCGATTGAGCCACCGAGCACCTGCAAATCGCCTTGCTGAAGCTTTTTCACTCCGGCAATCAGCGCCAACAGGCTGGACTTGCCCGCACCATCGGGGCCGATCAGCCCGCACCGGGTGCCGCTGGGCAGGCTAAAGCTGATGTCGCTCAGGGCTTGCCGTTTGCCATAACGGTGGCTGACACCCTTGGCTTGCAGCGCCATATCGCTCATTGCAGGTTAGCCGGCCAGTCCACTGTGGCGGTGCGTACGTAACCTGCACCTGGCATGCCCGACTTGGCTTGAGGGATGGCGCTGACGTCGGTCAGGCGCAACTTGACCCGAAACACCAGTTTTTGTCGCTCATCCCTGGTTTCAACTTCTTTGGGGGTAAATTGCGACTTGTCCGCGACAAAACTGATACGGGCTGGCAAGGGTTGGAGGGGCAGTGCGTCGAGCAGGATGCGTGCATCGTCGCCGACGGTCAGCTTGCCGGTGACCGAGGTCGGCAGGTACAGATTCATGTATCGATCATTGGGGTCGATCAGCAGCAACACCCGTCCGCCTGCGGCCAATACTTCACCCGGCTCGGCCAGGCGCAGCTGGATAATGCCGTCCAGAGGGGCGCGCAAACTGCTGTCGTCAATCTCGCTGGTCAGCTGTGCAACCTGTGCCTGAGCGGCACCGATGGCTGCGCCCACCGCGCCGACTTGCGCACGGGCAGAGACGACTGCTGCGTTGGAGGTGTCGAGCTTTGCTTGCAACTGGTCAATCTGCTGGCGGCTGGCGTACCCGCGCTCAAACATGGTTTGGGCGCGCTTGAGTTCCTGGTTGGCCAGCAGTTGTTCGCTTTGGCGAAATTGCACATTGGCCTGGGCGGCAGCGTAGTTTTCCCGCGCACGCAGTACTTCGGCTTCGGCCTGGGCACGTTGTGCTTCCAGGGTGCGGGTGTCCATGCGCGCCAGGAGTTGGCCCTTGATCACCTTGTCGCCTTCATCCACACGGACTTCGGCCAGACGCCCCGGAATCTTGCTGGCGATCTGTACTTCGGTGGCCTCCAACCGACCATTGCCCATGTATAGCCCTTCGGGCAGGCGATCACGGGTAGATTTCCAGTAACCAAAGCCACCGGCAGCGACCAATAACACGATCAGGGCGATAGCAAAAAGACTGGAACGACGGCGATTCGTTGGCATGGGTGCATCCTGCTCTTAGTACATCCAATTCTGACAGACCCCGGGTTTACTCCCTTGATGTCAGTCAAACAGTCGGCGAAGCGTACGCCGTTTGGGAGTGTGCTGCATGTGGCGTGGTCGTGACTGCCGGGTTCTGCTTGATCAACGTAACGCCAGGATCGCTTCCCACTCATCAGGCGTCACCGGCATGACCGAGAGCCGGGTACCTTTTTGCACCAGCGGCATCTGTTCCAGCGCGCTCTGCTGCTTTAAATAACCTATTTTAATGACTTTCGGAAACGCTTCGACGAAGCCAACATTCACCGCGCTCCAGCGATTGTTGGCGGCGCTGGATTTGGCGTCGAAATAAGCGCCGCCCTGGTCCAGCGCAGTGGGGTCAGGGTAGGCAGCGTCGACAATGCGTCCGATGCCGACGATACCCGGCTCCGCACAGCTGGAATGATAGAAAAAGAACGTGTCACCTGGCGCCATGGCCCGCAGGAAGTTCCGTGCCTGGTAATTCCTCACCCCGTCCCAGCGGGTTTCGCCAAGACGCTGGAGGTCGTTGATCGACAGTTCTTCCGGCTCGGACTTCATCAGCCAGTAGGCCATGGGTTGCGCTCCTGAATCGGGTAATGGTCAAGTTGTTGAACGATTTCATGACTAACCGACGGTCGGTTGACGCCAGCATTTGCGTGTCAGTTCGCGTTGTCGGAGAATGCCCGGGATTTTAAGCATCGCGCTGCTGCACGGCCTATAAAAACCGTAGCGGACATCGTATTGATTTGCCTAAGGGGGGGCAGTCGATGAAACGCAAACCGGATGTATTGTGGGTATTGGCTTTCTTGTTCGGTTTGGGTGTGGTGACTACGGGTTACGCGCAAAGCCTGTGGGCAAACAACGCTGATGCTCCGGTTGAAATCGTACAACAGCAGAAAAAACCATTGCAGCGACACTGATTGCTCCCATGCCTGGCGTGGGGCGGATCAGCCATTCAATACCAGCGCTTATCCGTCACGGTGCCTTGTAGTGGCACATCCCAACTGGCTTGCGCCAATCGCTCCACCTTCTGGCATTCATGTGCGAGCCCAAGCAACACGGGTTTCTGCCAAGCCTTTCTGCGCGCCTGATAGGCCAGGCTGCGGTCGTAAAAACCGCCGCCCATGCCCAGCCGACCGCCTACGTCATCAAAGCCAACCAGTGGCAAGAAAATCAAATCCAGGGCCCAGATCGTGCGCTGCTTTGCCGCATTGATGTGGGGTTCCGGGATGCGGAAGCGATTGGGCCTGAATTTTTCGCCGTGGCGCACTTGCTGGAAAACCATCTTGGTTCGCGGCCAGGCGCTGAGCACGGGCAGATAGGTTTTCTTGCCGCGTCGTTGAGCCGCACGCAATATCAGGCGCGGATCGATTTCACCGTCATTGGGGAGATACAGGGCGATGTGTCTGGCGCGGCGAAACAGAGGATGTTGCGCCAACTGCCGGTATAAGCCGAGAGCGGCCTGGCGTTGCTGGCTTGGGTTCAAGGCGCGACGGGCCTTGCGCAACTGAGTGCGCAGTTGCTGGCGTGAAAGAGGCGCGGGATTGGTCATCTGCGCTGATCCAGAAGCGAGTACGGCACGGCGGCGTACGCGTGATGACCATTGCCAGTCAGCGAGACGGGCAATGGACAGAAATAAAAGACTCCCCGACGAACCGCTGTCGGTGTAGCCCTTGAACCCGAAAGTTCAAGGTGGAGATTGCAGGAGGACTTAAGGCTTTCCGTCAAGCGGACATGCACACCGTCCCCAACGTGCAACCCCCGTGGTTGTGCGTATCGGCTCAGGGACATGACCGACTGGCAAGCACTCCAGGGAGCGGTCGCAAGTATACCCGAAACGTTACGCAAGAATCACTTTTGGCTGGGTTCCGGATCGGTGGCCAGCACTAGATCAACCCTTTCCAGCAGATCGCGTACTTGCTCGCGGGTCGAGCCACTGGCTTGAACGTCAGGCACTGCCTGCTTGTGCAGCAAGTCATGAGTGATGTTCAGTGCCGCCATCACGGCGATGCGGTCGGCCCCGATGACTTTGCCGCTGCTGCGGATTTCGCGCATTTTGCCGTCCAGATAACGCGCCGCGCTGACCAGATTGGTGCGCTCTTCCTGAGGGCAGATGATCGAGTATTCTTTGTCGAGGATCTGAACGGTAACGCTGTTATTTGAACTCATGAGTCTTGCTCCAGGGCTTTGAGGCGCGAAATCATCGATTCAACCTTGTGACGGGCGATTTCGTTTTTCTCAATGAGGTGAGCGCGTTCCTCGCGCCAGGTTTTTTCCTGAGCTACTAAGAGTCCATTTTGGCTTTTAAGTTGCTCGACACGCTTAATCAGCAACTCCAGTCGAGCCATCAGCGCTTGCAAATCGGTGTCTTCCATTGTGTCCCACTGAATACTTTCTGATGAATGGCGCAGCAGCTGGCGTTTTGACACGCTAAAAACAGCGGCTTCGACAGTCTTGGCGAGTCTGCGGGTGCAATCGCTGGAAATAAATGACCGCACGCCCTAGGATACAAGACCTCCATTCTAGACATTGCGCCGCTTGGCGCCTAGTTACCCATGCCTATTCAGAATTCCCCGTACAAAGCTTTTGCCACCCTGCTCAACAGCAGCGGTCATTCCGTCTCTCCGGCCGAGTTGCACGGCTTTCTTCTGGGCCGCAGTTGTGCCGGTGCCGGCTTCGATGTCGACGGCTGGATGGTCGATGCGACCGAAGTACTGGGCGCCGCGCCTGAAGATAACGTACGTCAGGCGTTGATCGGATTACAGGAAATGGTCAAGGGTGAACTCACCAGCGACGACATGACGGTTGTGCTCTTGCTCCCCAGCGATGACGCGCCGCTTGGCGAACGCGCCATCGCGCTGGGCGAATGGTGCCAGGGCTTCCTCGCGGGTTTCGGGCTGACTGCTCGCGACAATGAGATCAGCACCGAAGCCATGGAAGTGTTGCAGGATTTGGCCGCTGTCGCTCAAGTGCAGGACGCGCTGGAAGACTCCGAAGACGGCGAGACCGACTACATGGAAGTGATGGAGTACTTGCGCGTCGCCCCCCTGTTACTGTTCACCGAATGCAACAAGCCCGCCGTGCCTGAGCCGAAACCTTCTTTGCATTGATTACTCATCATTGGCGCTCCCGGCGTTGAGCCTGTGATCCAGGCGCATCGCCGGCGGCGCCCAAAAGGGGACCTCACCTGCCTTATGATCCATATCCCGAAGTCGGAATACGCCCGTCGACGTAAAGCCCTGATGGCGCAGATGGTGCCCAACAGTATCGCCATTTTGCCAGCCTCTGCGGTGGCTATCCGCAATCGCGACGTCGAGCATGTCTACCGTCAGGACAGCGACTTCCAGTACCTCAGCGGCTTCCCCGAACCGGAAGCCGTGATTGTGCTGATCCCTGGCCGTGAGTACGGCGAGTACGTGCTGTTCTGCCGTGAACGCAACCCTACGCGCGAGCTGTGGGACGGTCTGCGTGCCGGGCAGGAAGGCGCAATGCGTGACTTTGGGGCCGACGACGCGTTCCCGATCAATGATATCGACGACATCCTGCCGGGCCTGATCGAAGGGCGTGACCGGGTGTATTCGGCTATGGGCAGCAACCCTGAATTCGATCGTCATTTGATGGACTGGATCAATGTGATTCGCTCCAAAGCGCATCTGGGTGCGCAGCCGCCGAACGAATTTGTTGCGCTGGATCATTTGCTGCACGACATGCGTCTGTATAAATCAGCGGCAGAAGTCAAAGTCATGCGCTGCGCCGCCGAGATCTCAGCGCGAGCCCATGTGCGCGCGATGCAGGCCAGCCGTGCCGGCTTGCATGAATTCAGTCTGGAAGCCGAGCTGGATTACGAGTTCCGCAAGGGCGGGGCGAAGATGCCGGCCTATGGTTCCATCGTGGCCTCGGGCCGCAATGCCTGCATCCTGCACTATCAGGGAAACGACGCATTGCTCAAGGATGGGGATCTGGTGCTGATCGACGCGGCCTGTGAGATCGACTGCTACGCCAGCGACATCACGCGGACGTTCCCGGTCAGCGGTAAATTTTCGCCTGAGCAGAAAGCGATCTACGAGTTGGTGCTCAAAGCGCAGGACGCCGCATTTGCCGCCATCGGCCCAGACAAGCACTGGAACCAAGCGCATGAAGCCACGGTGCAGGTCATTACGGCCGGGTTGGTCGAGCTCGGGCTGCTGGTGGGCGACGTTGGCGATTTGATCGTCAACGAGGCCTATAAAGCGTTTTACATGCACCGCGCCGGTCATTGGCTGGGCATGGACGTGCACGATGTCGGCGAATATAAAGTCGGCGGCGAATGGCGTGTGCTGGAAGTTGGCATGACGCTGACCGTGGAGCCGGGGATTTATATCGCCCCGGATAATCAGACCGTCGCGAAGAAATGGCGTGGGATTGGTGTACGGATCGAGGATGACGTTGTGGTGACTAAACACGGTTGTGAAATTCTTTCTGGTGGCGTGCCAAAAACCGTCGCCGAGATTGAGGCCTTGATGGCCGCTGCACGTGTCGAGGCAGCATGAGCCGGGTCAATCTTGCCATTGTGGGCGGCGGCCTGGTGGGTGCCAGTCTGGCGCTGGCCCTTCAGGCGGGCGCCAAGGCACGCGGCTGGAAGATCGTTCTGATCGAACCCTTTGCACCGGGTGATGCGTATCAGCCGAGCTACGACGCACGTTCGTCAGCGCTGTCGTTTGGCGCCCGGCGAATCTACGAGCGCCTGGGCGTGTGGCAGCAGATCAGCCGCCGTGCCGAACCGATCCTGCAGATCCAGGTGTCCGACCGTGGGCGTTTCGGCGCAGCACGTTTGTCGGCGATCGAAGAGGGCGTTCCGGCGCTGGGCTACGTCGTGGAGAACGCCTGGCTGGGCCAATGCCTGTGGCAAGGCCTGGACAAAGACGTGATCAGTTGGCGTTGCCCGGCCGAGGTCAAGCGCATGCAGCCGTTGACGGATGGTTATCGGCTGACCCTGGATGATGAAACCGAGCTGGAGTGCGACCTGGCGATTCTTGCCGACGGCGGTCGCTCGAGCCTGCGCGAGCAATTAGGCATTGGCGTCCGGCAGCGGCCTTATAACCAGAGCGCGCTGATCGTCAACATCACCCCGAGCGAAGCCCATTGCGGCCAGGCTTTCGAACGTTTCACCGAAGAAGGCCCGATGGCGCTGCTGCCGTTGCAGGAAAACCGCTGTGCGCTGGTCTGGACCCGTGCGGGGATGGATGCGCAGCGCTTGGCCAATCTGGATGATCGTAGTTTTCTCAGCGAGCTGCAGGGCGTGTTCGGTTATCGCCTGGGCGCTTTGCGTCAGGTCGGGGCGCGGCATATTTATCCGCTGACGCTGGTCGAGGCCGAAGAGCAAGTGCGGCCGCATCTGGCGGTACTGGGCAACGCCGCCCATAGCCTGCACCCGATTGCCGGTCAGGGTTTCAACCTGTCGTTGCGCGATGCCGATGCGCTGGCGGAGGCGCTGCTGGCGAGCCAAAGCATGCCTGGCGATTTCGCCACGTTGCAGGCCTATCGCGAGCGTCAGCGACTGGATCAGCAATTGACCGTGGGCTTCTCCGATCAGGTCACGCGACTGTTCGGCAGCTCCCAGCCCTTGGTCGGTGCCGGACGCAATCTGGGCCTGCTGGGACTGGATCTGTTACCGCCGGCCAAACGCTGGTTTGCCCGTCAGGCCATGGGGTTGGGAACTCGATCCGATGTGTGACGCGCGGATTCTTAAAACACGGCTTAGGCCACAAGCGAGAACGATTTAAAGCATGGAAACGCGCGCAGATCTGCTGATTGTCGGGGCTGGAATGGTCGGTAGCGCACTTGCGCTGGCGTTAAAGGACAGTGGCCTGGAAATTCTGGTGCTCGATGGCGGTCCGCTGAGCGTCAAGCCCTTCGATCCGCAGTCAGCGTTCGAGCCGCGGGTCAGTGCCTTGTCCGCAGCGAGCCAGCGCATTCTTGATCGTTTGAACGTGTGGGACGGCATCGCCGCACGCCGCGCCAGCCCGTATCGCGAGATGCAGGTGTGGGACGGCAGCGGCACCGGGCAGGTTCATTTCTCGGCGGCCAGCGTGCACGCCGACGTGCTGGGGCATATCGTCGAGAACCGCGTGGTTCAAGATGCTCTGCTTGAGCGCTTGCATGACAGTGACATCGGGCTGCTGGCCAACGCGCGTCTCGAACAGATGCGCCGTTCCGGGGACGATTGGCTGCTGACGCTGGCCGACGGTCGTGTGTTGCGTGCGCCGCTGGTGATCGCCGCTGATGGCGCTAACTCGGCGGTACGCCGCCTCACGGGGTGCGCGACCCGGGAGTGGGACTACCTGCACCACGCCATTGTCACCAGCGTGCGCACCGCTGATTCGCATCAGCACACCGCTTGGCAGCGCTTTACCGATGAGGGGCCGCTGGCGTTCCTGCCGTTGGAACGTGAAGGCGAGCATTGGTGCTCGATTGTCTGGTCGGTGACCCCGACCGAAGCGCAGCGCTTGATGGCGCTGGGCGATGATGAGTTCTGCCGCGACCTGGAAAAAGCCTTCGAAGGCCGTCTCGGCACCGTGCTCAGTGCTGACCCGCGGGTGTGCGTGCCATTGCGTCAACGGCACGCCAAGCGCTACGTGGCCGAAGGCCTGGCATTGATTGGCGATGCGGCGCACACCATTCACCCGCTGGCCGGGCAGGGCGTCAATCTGGGCTTTCTGGATGCCGCAGTGTTGGCCGAAGTGTTGCTGCATGCCGCCAGCCGAGGCGAACGCTTAGCCGATGTTCGCGTACTCAGCCGTTTTGAGCGCCGCCGCATGCCACACAACCTGGCATTGATGGCGGCAATGGAAGGCTTGGAACGCCTGTTCCAGGCCGATCCACTGCCCTTGCGCTGGTTGCGCAACACCGGCCTGAAGTGGGTCGATAGCCTGCCGGAAGCCAAAGCGATGTTCGTGCGTCAGGCGTTGGGATTGTCCGGTGACCTGCCTGAACTGGCCCGGTTGTAGGGGGCGGCGTAACATCCGGTAACGGCTCCGCTGTCAGTTTGGTTGAGAAGGCAAATGGGATTCACTACCATTTCGACTCAATTTTCTGACACGAGACCACTCCCATGCAGGTAAGCAAGCGTATTCTGACTGCCTTGGCACTGACAGTGCTCGGCAGCGCCGCCCAGGCCGCCGATGAGGTAGTGGTGTACTCATCGCGTATCGATGAGCTGATCAAACCGGTATTCGACGCTTACACCGCTGAAACCGGGGTCAAGATAAAGTTCATCACGGACAAGGAAGCGCCGCTGATGCAACGGATCAAGGCCGAGGGCAAGAACGCCACGGCGGACCTGCTGCTCACGGTCGACGCCGGTAACCTGTGGCAAGCCGAGCAAATGGGCATTCTCCAGCCGTTTACCTCACCCGTGATCGACGCCAACATTCCTAAACAATACCGCTCGTCCACCCACAGCTGGACCGGTCTGAGCCTGCGCGCGCGGACCATCGCCTACTCCACCGACCGGGTAAAACCGGCTGACTTGTCCACCTACGAAGCGCTGGCGGACAAAAATTGGGAAGGGCGCCTGTGCCTGCGTACGGCGAAGAAGGTCTACAACCAATCGCTGACGGCGACCCTGATCGAAACCCACGGTGCCGAGCAGTCCGAAAATATCCTCAAGGGTTGGGTCAATAACCTGTCGACCGACGTGTTCTCCGATGACATCGCTGTGCTGGAAGCGATCAACGCCGGGCAGTGTGATGTCGGCATCGTCAACACTTACTACTACGGTCGTCTGCACAAGCAGAACCCGAAACTGGCGGTGAAGTTGTTCTGGCCCAATCAGTCGGATCGTGGCGTTCACGTCAATCTTTCGGGCGTCGGCTTGACCCAGCACGCACCGCATCCTGAAGCGGCCAAGGCATTGGTCGAGTGGATGACCAAGCCGCAAGCGCAGAAAATCTTTGCGGACATCAATCAGGAGTTCCCTGCTAACCCAACCGTTGCGCCATCGGCAGAAGTCGCCAGCTGGGGCGCCTTCAAGGCGGATACTATCCCCGTCGAAGTGGCAGGCAAGCGTCAGGCTGAAGCTATCCGCATGATGGATCGCGCTGGCTGGAATTGAGTTAGCCAGGCATACCCTGTCGCCTGGATCGCGGGCGAACGCGCGCCTACAGGTCGCAATCTGCTGTAGGCGCGCTTGCCCGCGATGGCACTTTTCGTATTTCCCCTCTTTTGAGAACCCTCCGTGGCCCATTCCGCACAACGCCGTTGGTACCCGCTGGTCTTTGCCATCGCGGCGTTGGTGCTGTTGCCGGTGAGTGTGTTGCTGCTGTCCTGGCAAACCATCGATCAGCAAATCTGGGGGCATTTGTGGGAAACCCAGATGCCGCGCCTGTTGGGCAACACTTTGCAGCTCATCGTGGGCGTCGGTATCGGGGTGACCGTGCTCGGTGTCAGCCTCGCGTGGCTGACCAGCTTGTGCGAGTTTCCCGGCCGTCGCTGGCTGGATTGGGCATTGATGTTGCCGTTTGCGATTCCGGCCTATGTGCTGGCGTTCGTCTTCGTCGGCCTGCTGGATTTCGCCGGGCCGGTGCAAACCCTGCTGCGCGACGTGTTTGGCAGCGGCCTGCGCCTGCCGCGCGTGCGATCCACCGGCGGGGTGATCATCGTCCTGGTGTTGGTGTTCTACCCGTATGTGTATCTGCTGGCGCGCACGGCGTTCCTTGCGCAGGGCAAGGGCTTGATGGAAGCGGCGCGAGTGCTCGGCCAATCGCCCTGGCAGGCGTTCTGGCGAGTGGCGTTGCCCATGGCGAGGCCCGCGATAGGCGCAGGTGTGGCGTTGGCGCTGATGGAGACGCTGGCGGACTTCGGTGCCGTGGCCGTGTTCAACTTTGACACCTTCACCACCGCCATCTACAAAACCTGGTACGGCTTCTTCAGTCTCTCCAGCGCGGCGCAGTTGGCGAGCCTGTTGCTGCTGGCAGTGATGGTCGTGCTGTATGGCGAGCGCCGTGCCCGTGGTGCAAGCCGCCCGAGTAACGAGCGCCCCAGGGTCAAGGCGCTGTACCACCTGCGCGGTTTGAAAGCGCTGGCCGCCAGTGCCTGGTGCGGCTTGGTGTTTGTCTGCGCGTTTGTGATTCCGCTGCTGCAATTGGTCGTGTGGGTCTGGCAGCGCGGCCGCTTCGATCTGGATGAGCGCTACACCGGGCTAATCCTGCACACCCTGTATTTGGGCAGCATGGCAGCACTGATCACTGTCAGTGTGGCGCTGATCCTGGCCTTCGCCCGCCGTTTGGCGCCGACCCAGGCGATCCGCTCTGGCGTGAGCCTGGCGAATCTGGGTTATGCGCTGCCGGGTTCGGTGTTGGCCGTGTCGATCATGCTGGCGTTCAGCTATCTGGATCGCGAGTTGGTCATCCCGCTGTCGACTTTGCTCGGCGGGGCTGGCAAGCCGTTGCTGCTGGGGAGTCTGGCGGCATTACTGCTGGCCTATCTGGTGCGGTTCATTGCGGTGGCCTATGGGCCGCTGGAAAATAGCCTGGCGCGCATCCGGCCTTCGCTTCCAGAAGCCGCGCGCAGTCTGGGGGTCAGCGGCCCACGGTTGTTCTTCAAGGTTTACCTGCCATTACTGGTGCCCGGCGCCTTGAGCGCTGCGCTGCTGGTCTTCGTCGATGTGCTGAAAGAGATGCCGGCAACCTTGCTGATGCGTCCATTTGGGTGGGATACCCTGGCGGTACGAATCTTCGAGATGACCAGTGAAGGCGAGTGGGCGAGAGCCGCGTTACCCGCGCTGACCCTGATTCTGGTGGGGTTGCTACCGGTCATCGGTTTGATCCGGCGTTCGGCCCGTCAGATCGGCTAGGTGCGGGCCCATCACCATGCGGATACAATGCGCCGCAATCGGTGCGGTCTGTCAGACTCGTCGGGTCGTTGAAACCTGCTGGAAGCCTCTGTTTTAGAGGCTTTGCCCGGTGTCGCGCCTCTCCGCACCTTCGCCACGCCCGGAAGGAGAAACCCATGGGACAGCGTACGCCCCTCTTTGACCTGCACGTCGCACTTGGCGCCAAGATGGTCGATTTTGGTGGTTGGGATATGCCGTTGCATTACGGCTCACAAGTCGAGGAGCACCATCAAGTGCGCCGCGACTGTGGGGTTTTCGATGTTTCTCATATGACCGTCATCGACATCGCTGGCAGTCAGGCCAAGGCCTGGCTCCAGTATTTACTGGCGAATGACGTCGGTCGCCTGCTTGAGCCTGGCCGAGCGCTGTACAGTGCAATGCTCAACACCGAGGGTGGTGTGATCGACGACATGCTCGTCTATCTCACCGACAGCGGTTATCGTCTGGTGGTAAATGCGGCGACTGGCGCCAAGGACCTTGCCTGGATGCACGCGCATCTGGCGGGCTTCGAGGTCCAACTGGTCGAGCGTAGCGACCTCGCGATGTTAGCGATTCAAGGCCCCCACGCGCGACACAAAATCGCCGAACTGGTGACCAGCGCACGCGGTGCATTGATCCAGCATCTGCAGCCCTTCGAAGGGCGCAGCGAAGGCGACTGGTTCATCGCCCGTACCGGTTACACCGGTGAAGACGGCCTGGAAATCATTCTGCCCGCGGCTCAAGCCCCAGGGTTTTTCAACGATCTGGTCGGCGCGGGTATTTCGCCTATCGGCCTGGGCGCACGCGATACGTTGCGCCTTGAGGCCGGGATGAACCTTTATGGCCAGGATATAGACGAGCAGGTATCGCCGTTGGCGGCCAACATGGCCTGGACCATCGCCTGGGAGCCTGCCGAGCGTGATTTCATCGGGCGCACCGCGGTTGAAAAAGAGCGGGCTGCGGGCGTGAAGCTCAAGCTGGTCGGGCTGGTGCTGGAGGAACGCGGGGTATTGCGCGCCCATCAGGTCGTCCGAATCGCAGAAGTTGGCGAAGGAGAGATCACCAGTGGTAGTTTCTCGCCTACGCTAAGCAAATCGATTGCCTTGGCGCGTGTGCCAATGGCGACCGCTGACCGGGCCGAGGTGGAAATCCGCGGCAAGTGGTATCCGGTTCGCGTGGTACAACCTAATTTCGTACGTCATGGCAAAGCCTTGATCTAACTTTCTCTGGCGGTTTTTCCGCTGACCTGATGTAGAGGATGACTATATGAGCAATATCCCCGCTGATCTGCGTTTTGCCGAAAGCCACGAATGGGCTCGCCTTGAAACTGACGGCACGGTAACCGTTGGTATCTCCGACCACGCTCAGGAAGCCTTGGGTGATGTCGTGTACGTCGAACTGCCGGAAATCGGCACAGTGTTTGCCGCTGGCGATACAGCGGGCGTGGTCGAGTCGGTTAAAGCAGCGTCGGATATTTACTCGCCAGTGTCGGGTGAAGTGATTGCGACCAACGAAGGCCTGGGTGGCTCCCCGGAGCTGTTGAACAGCGACCCATACGGGGCGTGGATCTTCAAGGTCAAGCCAGGCAACACCGCCGAGATGGAAAAACTGCTGGACGCAGCGGCTTATAAAAGCGCGATTGGCGAGTAACGATTTAGCGCAAAGAAGGGCCGCGTGAACAGTGTATAGATAGTTTCTCTACACAAATGGCAATCTCTTCCTAGACTCAATAGGCCTCGACCTGTCGAGGCTTTGTCTTATAAGAGAGCGCCGTCATGTCCCAGTTGCCGTCCTTGAGCCAGTTGCAAGACCCGAATGTCTTCCTGCGGCGCCACCTTGGCCCGGATGCCAGGGAGCAGCAGGCTATGCTCGAAACACTTGGCGTGACCAGCCGAACGGAACTGATCGAGCAGACGGTGCCGCCGGCCATCCGCTTCAATCGGGCGCTGGAGTTGCCTGCCGCGCTCGACGAGGACGCCGCGCTGGCCAAGCTCAAAGGCTACGCCGAGCAGAATCAGGTGTGGACCAGCCTGATCGGCATGGGCTACCACGGCACCCTCACGCCGACCGTGATTGTGCGCAACGTCCTGGAAAATCCTGGCTGGTACACCGCCTATACGCCTTATCAGCCCGAGATCGCTCAAGGCCGCCTTGAATCGCTGTTGAATTTTCAGCAACTGACCATCGACCTGACGGGTCTGGAACTGGCCAACGCCTCCTTGCTCGACGAAGCCACCGCTGCCGCCGAGGCCATGGCCCTGGCCAAGCGCGTCGCCAAGTCCAGAAGCAACTTGTTTTTCGTCGACGAAAACTGCCACCCGCAAACTATTTCCGTGGTTCAGACGCGGGCGCAAGGTTTCGGCTTCGAACTGATCATCGATTCGGTGGACAATCTCTCCAGGCACAAGGTCTTTGGTGCGCTGCTGCAATACCCGGATACCCACGGAGAAATTCGCGACCTGCGCCCGTTGATCGAGCAACTGCATGTCCAGCAAGCGCTGGCCTGCGTGTCGGCTGACCTGCTTAGCCTGTTGCTGCTGACCCCGCCGGGAGAAATGGGCGCCGACGTGGTATTTGGTTCGTCGCAACGTTTTGGCGTACCGATGGGCTATGGCGGCCCGCACGCGGCCTATTTTGCCTGTCGCGATGAGTTCAAACGTGCAATGCCGGGGCGGATCATCGGTGTGTCCAAAGACGCGCGTGGCAACGTGGCTTTGCGCATGGCCCTGCAAACCCGTGAACAGCATATCCGCCGCGAGAAGGCCAACTCCAACATCTGCACCGCGCAAGTCTTGCTGGCCAATATCGCCAGCTTCTATGCGGTGTATCACGGGCCTGAAGGGCTCAAGCGCATCGCCCAGCGGGTTCACCGGCTGACCACCATTCTGGCAGCGGGTTTAGCGCGCAAAGGGCTGCAGCGGGTCAACAGACGGTTCTTCGACACCTTGACCCTGGATGTCGGCGGTAGCCAGAGCGCAATCCTCGACAGCGCCAGGGATGTACAGATTAACCTGCGCATTCTTGGGGACGGCAAGCTGGGGCTGAGCCTGGATGAACGTTGCAGCGAGGCGACCGTAGAGCGCCTGTTCGATATATTTCTGGGGGCCGATCATGGGCTTAACATCGCCGAACTGGACGCGGAAACTCTGGAATCAGGTATTCCCGGCGCGTTGCTGCGCACCTCGGCGTACCTGACCCATCCGGTGTTCAGCATGCATCACAGCGAAACCGAGATGCTGCGTTACCTCAAGCAGCTGGAGAACAAGGACCTGGCGCTGGACCAGTCAATGATTCCCCTCGGTTCGTGCACCATGAAACTCAACGCCACCAGCGAAATGATCCCTATTACCTGGCCCGAGTTCGCCAATCTGCATCCTTTCGTTCCACGTGAACAGGCGCTCGGTTACACCGCCATGATTGACGAACTCGAAGCCTGGCTGTGCGCGATCACCGGTTTCGACGCTGTTTGCATGCAACCCAACTCCGGCGCGCAAGGCGAATATGCCGGGCTGCTGGCGATCCACAAATACCACCTGAGCCGTCATGAGGATAAGCGTGAGATTTGCCTTATCCCTTCGTCGGCGCATGGCACCAACCCGGCATCGGCTCAGATGGCCGGCATGCACGTGGTGATCGTTGAGTGCGACAAGGCGGGTAACGTTGACCTTGCTGACTTGAAAGCCAAGGCGCAAGAAGCGGGGGACACGTTGTCGTGCCTGATGGTCACCTATCCCTCTACCCATGGCGTGTATGAAGAAGGCATTCGCGATATCTGCGAGATTATTCACAGCCATGGCGGCCAGGTGTACATGGATGGCGCCAACCTCAACGCCCAGGTCGGGCTGGCCCGGCCAGCAGACATCGGTGCCGATGTGTCGCACATGAACCTGCACAAAACGTTCTGTATCCCGCATGGCGGTGGCGGTCCAGGCATGGGGCCGATTGGCGTGCGCGCCCATTTGGCGCCGTTTGTGGCCAACCACCCGGTGGTCCCGCTGGAAGGGCCGAACCCGCAGAATACGGCTGTCAGCGCTGCGCCTTGGGGCAGCGCAAGCATTTTGCCGATCAGTTGGATGTACATCGCGATGATGGGCCCGCAATTGGCGGATGCCAGTGAAGTGGCGATCCTCAGCGCGAATTATCTGGCGCAGCAATTGGGTGGCGCGTTCCCGCTGCTCTACAGCGGCCGCAATGACCGCGTCGCGCACGAGTGCATCATTGATTTGCGTCCGATCAAGGCGCAAACGGGGATCAGCGAAGAGGACGTCGCCAAGCGCCTGATGGATTATGGTTTTCACGCGCCGACCATGTCATTCCCTGTCCCCGGCACCTTGATGATCGAGCCCACTGAAAGTGAGTCCAAGGCAGAACTGGATCGCTTTATCGAGGCGATGCTCAGTATTCGCGCGGAAATCACCGAGGTGCAAAACGGCAGTTGGCCTGGCGAAAACAATCCGTTGAAGGGCGCACCGCATACCCTGGCTGACATCACCGGCATCTGGGAACGCCCGTACAGCATCGCCCAGGCAGTCACGCCCACTCGGCATACACGGCTGCACAAGTATTGGCCCGCGGTGAACCGGGTAGACAACGTTTACGGTGACCGGAATCTGTTCTGCGCCTGCGTGCCGGTGGATGAATATCGCTAAGTAGTGGCCATAAAAAATGCCGCTCGATGAGCGGCATTTCAATGTGCGCTAGCGGTCAGTCATGAATCATTCGGCGGCAACCAGATTCTTTGTCAGAATCGCGTTCGCCAGTTCCATGTCCGTGGCTTTGAGCCCTGGGTTATCGGTACGTACCTGTTCCATGGCAGCTTCCAGGAACGGACCGCGGATACCACCTTCGCTGGCGACGAAGCTACCCGCATCATCCTGAGCGGCAACGATCAGCTTACGGTCATGTCTGAAGGTCAGGTATGTGGAAGCTGTTGTGGCGCCTGATGAAAGCACGTCTCGCAAGAATCCGTCTGCCATTGCTGACCCGACGGGGAGTGAAAGCAAAGCCAATGTAAATACTGCAAGCTTAAGGCGCATGATAGGTGACTCCGACGTGGTTGTTCTAAAAGATTGGATTGTCGAAGCCTCGTCGGAGTTCCGTACCTGACTCAGGATATAGCTTCAACTCTCAAAATAGCGCCTTCCTGTCTGACTACCCGCACCTGACTGCCCACCGGCAAGTCGGGGCCGATTACCATCCACACGCCATCATTCACTTTGATCTTTCCGCGTCCGCCGACAATCGCACTCTGGACCACAAACGTGTGCCCGATCAGTTCTTGCCCGCGCATGTTCAGACCCGGTTGATCCGAAGGACGAACCACGTTGCGTTGACGCCGCCACCAATACAACGCCGTCAGGACCGAAAGCAGACCGAACAACAGAAATTGCAGGGTCCATGGCAGCGCGGGGATCAAAAAGCTGATAACCCCGACGCCTGCCGCTGCGACACCGATCCACAGCAAATAGCCGCCAGCGCCGAACACTTCAAGAATCAGCAACACCGTGCCCAGCCCCAGCCAGTCCCAGAACGACAGGTGTTGCAGGTAGTCCCAGATCATGGGTCGCGCCTCAGCCCTTTTTAGTGTCGAAGGTAGCTTTGACGATCTCGCCGATACCGCCCACGGCACCAATCACTTGACTGGCTTCGAGTGGCATCAAGATCACTTTGCTGTTGTTGGCTGACGCGAGTTTACCCAGCGCATCGATGTATTTCTGTGCGACAAAATAGTTGATCGCCTGCACGTTGCCGTTGGCAATCGCTTCGGACACCACTTGGGTGGCCCGTGCCTCTGCTTCGGCTTGACGCTCCCGCGCCTCGGATTCAAGGAACGCCGCCTGACGACCGCCTTCGGCTTCGAGGATCTGTGCCTGCTTCTTGCCTTCAGCGGTGAGAATCGCCGATGCCCGAAGGCCTTCTGCTTCCAGAATCTGCGCGCGCTTGATCCGCTCCGCTTTCATCTGCCCGGACATTGCAGCCATCAGATCGGCGGGCGGGCTGATGTCCTTGATCTCGATCCGGGTGATCTTTATTCCCCATGGCGCGGTCGCTTCATCGACAGTGCGCAGCAGCTTTTCATTGATGCCGTCGCGCTGACTAAGCATGGCATCCAGTTCCATGGAGCCGAGCACCGTACGGATATTGGTTTGCAGCAGGTTACGGATCGCGTGCTCGAGGTTATTCACCTCGTACGCGGCCTGCGCGGTGTTGACCACCTGAAAGAAGCACACCGCATCAATCTGCACCGTGGCGTTGTCAGCGGTGATGACTTCCTGCGGCGGGATATCCAGCACGCTTTCCATCACATTGATCTTGCGCCCGATACGGTCCATCACCGGCACGATGATGTTGAGGCCCGGTTTCAGGGTATTGGTATAACGGCCAAAGCGTTCCACCGTCCATTGATAACCTTGCGGCACCACCTTGAAACCCATGAACACAATGGCAATCGCCAGCCCGACGAAAAGTAAAAGCACACTACCGATTTGCATAACGGTTCCCTGTTTTGGTTATGGATTGTCTGGTGATGAACGGCTCATTTAGGCAGAAATACGAGGGTGATGGCGATATAATTCAGAATAGATTTGTACAAAATGTGCCGAATACATTGGCTTCCACAGGACATGTGCTGTCCAGTGTGGAGCCAATTCATTCGCGATGACAGTGTGTCAGACAAGGATAACCATCACCGCTGCTCACTCTGCGGCGTTACCCGCAACACCTCTTCGAGCGTGGTCAGCCCGGCGGATATTTTCTGCGCGCCGGACAAGCGCAAGCTGCGCATGCCTTCCTTGAAGGCTTGGCGGCGTATGGCGGTGAGGTCGAGGTCGGCGCTGATCAGGGCTTTGACGCTGTCGGACATCAACATGATTTCGTACACTCCGGCGCGGCCGCGATACCCGGTGTCGCGACATTCTACGCAGCCGACAGCGCGTTGAGCACCGCTCGGGACAGGTGCTTGCCACGGGCGGGTCAGGGTTTGCCAGTCGCTTTCTTCCAGCTCGATGGGGGCTTTGCAGTGCGGGCAGAGAGTGCGCACCAGTCGTTGGGCCATGACGCCGAGGAGGGTGGCCTTGAGCAGGTAATGGGGCACGCCCAGTTCCAGTAGGCGGCTAATGGCGCTCGGCGCGTCGTTGGTGTGCAGGGTGGACAGCACGAGGTGGCCGGTCAGCGCGGCCTGGATCGCCATTTCTGCGGTCTCCAGATCACGAATTTCGCCGATCATGATGATGTCCGGGTCCTGACGCATCAGTGCGCGCACGCCGCTGGCAAACGTCAGGTCGATGTTGTGCTGGACCTGCATCTGGTTGAACGCCGGCTCGACCATCTCGATGGGGTCTTCAATGGTGCAGAGATTGACCTCCGAGGTCGCCAGCTTTTTCAGGGTTGTATAAAGCGTCGTGGTCTTGCCCGAACCGGTTGGGCCCGTGACCAGAATGATGCCGTTGGGTTGCTGAGTCATGTCCTGCCAGCGGCGCAGGTCATCGCCGGAAAAGCCCAGTTGATCGAAGTTTTTCAGCAGCACTTCCGGGTCGAAAATCCGCATCACCATCTTTTCGCCGAATGCGGTGGGCAAGGTCGACAGGCGCAGCTCGACTTCGCCGCCCTCAGGCGTGGTGGTCTTGACCCGGCCATCCTGCGGTTTGCGTTTCTCGGCAACGTTCATTCGCCCCAGGCTTTTCAGGCGGCTGACGATGGCCATGGTGACTTGGGCTGGAAATTGATAGACGTTGTGCAGCACGCCGTCGATGCGAAAACGCACGGTGCCCTGTTCACGGCGGGGCTCGATATGGATATCGCTGGCACGCTGCTGGAACGCATATTGGAACAGCCAATCGACGATGTTGACGATGTGCGCGTCGTTGGCGTCGGGTTCCTGGTCACTGGCGCCGAGCTTGAGCAACTGTTCAAAATTGCCCAGATTGCTCATTTTCAGATCAGAGGCATTGGCACCGCTGACCGACTTCGCCAGCCGGAAAAACTCCACGGCCAAACGCTGGATGTCTGCCGGATTGGCGACTACGCGTTTGATCGGCAATTTCAGTACATGCGTCAGGTCTGCTTCCCAGGCGCTGACGAAGGGCTGGGCACTGGCGATGGTCACCGATTCGCGGTCCACGGCCACCGCGAGGATCTTGTGTCGTTGGGCAAAAGCGTACGACATCAGCGGCGTGATGGCCGCAACGTCGATCTTCAGCGGATCGATGCGCAGGTAAGGCTGACCGACCTGCTGCGCGAGCCAGAGGGTGAGGCTTTCCAGGTCGAGCTTCTTGCCAGGCCGCTTTAAATCATCGAGATGTTGGGCGGCGATGAACTCCAGCGGGTGCAATTGAATGTTCAGAGCTGAACGGCGCAGAGTGAGCGCGTATTCAGCACTTTCTTGATCGGTAAACCCTTGAGCAACCAAGTCGTGTAGCAGATCGTTGAGATCCAGCCAACGGTCTTGGGTAACTGAGGCGAGGACGGACATGCGGGCTCCTTGGGACAGTTCTGCTCTGACCGGCTAATGGCAAGACAAGAATAGTCCCCGGCGCGTCGCATGTGTTACCCGGAGCGAGGTGAAGGGTTGCGAAAATTTACCGAATCATTATCCGACGGCCAGAACTACCTGTTGCGGTAAGACGTTCTGAATTGGATTGGGTTCCAGGGTGACTGAACAAATATTGATCAAGTTACGCATTTTTTCGCCAATGACTTGCGCCCGGTGCCAGCTTAATCCGTCCAGCTGGACGTCAATCATCAGCATCTGATCTTGCTGCAAAACGCTGACCTGTTGCGGAATCAAATACTGCATCGCAAACAGATTCAGCACCCGGCATAAAAGGTCGGGCTCTGCCTCGGCAAGGATTTGATAGTACGCACGGGTATGGGCATTGCTGGAGGACCAGACGTCAGGGCGCAGTGGCGCGGAACTTGAAAATTCAAACGTTGGCATGCGGGCCTCTCCTGTTTCTACTGAGGGAGATTTTTGCATACGGAAAAAGAAATTTCTTATCGATGATCGATTGGATTAGCCTTATTGCGACTTGTTAATGCAGGTTTATCTGTGAATAGGAGATTTTTATGCAAGGCGAGCTGGACCTCTATGATCGGAAAATTCTGGCGTTGCTGCAGGAAGACGCTTCGCTCTCCAGCGCGCAAATTGCCGAACAGGTCGGCTTGTCGCAATCGCCGTGTTGGCGGCGCATTCAGCGTCTCAAGGATGAGGGGGTAATCCGACGTCAGGTCACATTGCTGGACCGCAAGAAAATCGGCCTCAATACGCAAATTTTCGCCGAGGTAAAACTCAATGCCCATGGCCGCTCCAACTTCACGGAGTTTACCGAAGCCATTCGCGGTTTTCCGGAGGTGCTGGAGTGTTATGTGCTGATGGGGTCGGTGGACTTTTTGCTGCGCATTGTGACTGCGGATATCGAGGCTTATGAGCGGTTCTTCTTTGAGAAGTTATCGCTGGTGCCGGGGATTCAGGAGGTCAACTCGACGGTGGCGTTGTCAGAGATCAAATCCACCACGAGTTTGCCGATATTGGGCTGACGGGGTGCCAGGTGGACCGCGTCAGGCCATTCGCATTTGAATTCGCTCCCCCGGAAAACATGCAATCCTTGTGGGGCGAATTCATTTGTGAAGTCGGTATTACAACCGCAGCAAGGTCTTCCATGCGCGGCTTTGGAACACCACAACGGTCTGTTGCACGCGCGCGTCGAGGATTTCGTCGCTGATCGGCTCAAGCGCCAATTGCTCAAGTTTGTTCAGCTCGCCGTACAAGCGGTCCAACTCTGGCAAATCCAGTACGCCACGGGCCAAATGCAGCCAGGCCTGAATGCGTTCTATGCGCGGCAGTTGTTCCGCCAGGTCTTCCGGTTGTTGCTGATAGCGACCCAATTGCAGCGAAGTCGCTTCTTCAGCCAGCAGGCGCGGTACCCAGTTAGCCAGTTGCGCCGCGCCCTGGCGGTTGCCGCGGGTGTTGCGGTCAGCGGTCCAACTGCGAGCCAGCAGCCAGCGCGAGGTGTTCAAGGAGAACAGGCCCCAACGGGTGTCGGTAAGCTCTTCGATGAACTGGGCGGGCGCTTCGGTGCGGACGTCGGGGTCGTCTTGACCGGCCTGGACCAGCGGGCGCCAGTCTTCGAGCAAGGCGTCCAGCGATGCGCGCAACTCGTGGGTCGAGGTGCGTGGCGCGGCCTGACCCAGGCTGCCAACCAACGCGCGCAGTTCGGACAGCAACGCCACCCAATCCTGCAACAAACGCCAGTGGCCGTTGAAACGGTACTGCTCAGCCAGACGCTGGCTGCTGGCCAACAAATGCCAGGCCAGCGCGGCGAAGGCGTCGTCCAGCGGCATTTCTGCGGTCAGTTCAGGTGCCGGTAGGCTCAGTGAGTAGCTATTGGCGTCGAACAGGCGATAGCCACGCTCGGCTTTGCTGATGTCGCAGGGCATCAACGGCAGCGTGGCAGCCAGTTCAGCGGCCAGCTCCAGCAGCGCGGAAGGATCACCTTCGCGCAGTTCCAGCTCCAGTTCGCAGATTTCTTCTTCCTGCTTGCCAGCAACTACCCGGCCTAGGTCCAGAGCAGCTTCAATCACGACTTTAGCCTTGCCACGACCCCAGGCGATTTCCGCACGTTCGCGGACGAAGTCGGTGGTGAACGCCGGTTTGATGGTCTTTTTATCCAGCTCGGCCAGCTCTTCCGGCCAGCATTCGCCATCGAGCTTTTTAAGGTCGAGCTTGGCTTTGGGCAGATCCCAATTGTATTCATTGCGCTCGGACAGGCCAGCAACGCTTTGCCCGCGAGTCTTCAACGTCTGAATGATCGCGTCGCCATCACGGCGCAGGCGCAGGGCCACTTTGGCATTTGCCAGGTCGCGTTCAGGCGTGTCGAAATACTGATTGAACAGCTCAAGGCGTTCCCAGCCACTTTTGTTGCGCTTTTTCAGCAGTGGGTGGTCGCGCAGGGCGGCGAGGGTTTCGCGGCTGACGCGGAGTTTGATTTCGGTTTCTTTCTGCATGGCCGGGGAATCCAAGCGCTAATCGCTAATAACGGGAGCGCAGCCTGCAAATACGTGGCTGCTGAGGCCGAACAGTGTACAGGACATGTTTATTCATGGGGGCCGATAGCCCTATGATGGTGCTCAAACGAGGAGATTACTCATGCCCTTGCCGTCCATGAAAGACCAGTTTTCCGCGTTGATTGCAGCGCCGTCGGTGAGTTGCACCCAGCCCGCGCTGGATCAATCCAACCGTGCCGTGATCGATCTGCTGGCGACCTGGCTGGGTGATCTGGGGTTTGCCTGTGACATTCAGCAGGTGTCGCCCGGCAAGTTCAACCTGTTGGCGAGTTTCGGCAGCGGCCCGGGCGGTCTGGTATTGGCTGGGCACAGCGACACCGTGCCGTTCGATGGCGCGCTGTGGCAAACCGATCCGCTCAAACTGACCGAGGTCGATGGGCGTTGGGTAGGGCTGGGCAGTTGCGACATGAAAGGCTTCTTTGCCTTGGTCATCGAAGCAGTGCAGCCGTTGCTCGATCAACCGTTCAAGCAACCGTTGTTGATTCTCGCCACCTGCGATGAAGAAAGCTCCATGGCCGGCGCTCGAGCGTTGGCCGCAGCGGGTCGTCCTTTGGGTCGTGCGGCGGTGATCGGTGAGCCGACCGGGCTCAAGCCGATTCGCCTGCACAAGGGCGTAATGATGGAGCGCATCAATATTCTCGGCCGCAGCGGCCATTCGTCCGACCCGAGTCTGGGTCACAGCGCGCTGGAGGCGATGCACGCGGCGATCAGCGAATTGAAGGGCCTGCGTCAGCAATGGCAAGGCGAATACCACAACCCGCAGTTCAGCGTGCCACAGCCGACCCTGAACTTCGGGTGCATTCATGGCGGTGACAACCCGAACCGGATTTGCGGTCAATGCTCGCTGGAGTTCGACATGCGGCCCCTGCCGGGCATGGACCCGCAGGTGTTGCGTGCCGCGATTCGGCAGAAGCTGCAACCGCTGGCAGAACTGCATAAGGTGCAAATAGACTATGCGCCGCTGTTTCCCGAAGTGCCGCCGTTCGAACAGGCCGCCGATGCCGAATTGGTGCGCGTCGCCGAACGTCTGACCGGGCATCGCGCCGAGGCAGTAGCGTTTGGCACCGAAGCGCCTTATCTTCAGCGCCTGGGCTGCGAAACCCTGGTTTTGGGCCCTGGTGACATTGCCTGTGCTCATCAGCCAGGCGAATACCTTGAAATGTCACGCTTGCAGCCTACGGTGCGTCTATTACGTCAGTTGGTTGAACATTATTGCCTGACCCCCGCATGAGTCGGGTCAGCTCAAGTGATTTCGAAGCCGTTGGGCTCTAAATAGAAGGAGAATGCGCGTGTTGCCAAGCCTGTTCCGACGATAACCACCACAGTGCTGTGTGTGTTCTTACGCGTTCGTCCAATCTTTTACAGGCTCTTCAAGTCATGCCCGACTACGTTAACTGGCTTCGCCACGCTTCGCCGTACATCAATGCCCACCGCGATTGCACCTTTGTTGTCATGCTGCCCGGCGACGGTATAGATCATCCGAATTTCGGCAATATCGTCCATGACCTGGTGCTGTTGCACAGCCTCGGCGTGCGACTGGTGCTGGTGTACGGCTCTCGCCCGCAGATTGAAAGCCGTCTGGCGGCGCGCGGCCTGACACCGCAATTCCATCGTAATTTGCGGGTCACCGATGCGGCGACCCTCGAATGCGTCATCGACGCGGTAGGCTCCCTGCGTGTCGCTATCGAAGCACGCCTGTCCATGGACATGGCCGCTTCACCGATGCAGGGTTCGCGCTTGCGCGTGGCGGGTGG
This sequence comes from Pseudomonas sp. MH9.2, assembly GCF_034353875.1. Lineage (NCBI taxonomy): Bacteria > Pseudomonadati > Pseudomonadota > Gammaproteobacteria > Pseudomonadales > Pseudomonadaceae > Pseudomonas > Pseudomonas sp. MH9.2. The sequence continues at coordinate 2,906,484 of NZ_CP133784.1, read as the reverse complement.
CAATCTGGTGACTGCGCGGCCGATTGGTGTGGTCGAAGGCGTGGATTATCACCACACAGGCGAAGTGCGCCGGGTCGACCGCAAAGGCATCAACCGCCTGCTCGACGAGCGCTCCATCGTGTTGCTGTCGCCGCTGGGGTATTCGCCGACGGGGGAGACGTTCAACATCGCCTGCGAAGACGTCGCCACCCGCGCCGCCATTGACCTGGGCGCGGATAAATTGCTGCTGTTCGGTGCCGAGAGCGGCCTGCTGGATGACCAGGGCAAGTTGGTGCGCGAGCTGCGTCCACAACAAGTTCCGGCGCACATGCTAAGGCTGGGGAGCAACTATCAGGCCGAACTGCTCGATGCAGCGGCGCAAGCGTGCCGTGGCGGTGTCGGTCGCAGCCATATCATCAGTTACGCCGAAGACGGTGCTTTGTTGACCGAGCTGTTCACCCGCGACGGTTGCGGCACGCTGGTCGCGCAAGAGCAGTTTGAACTGGTGCGTGAGGCGGCGATTGAAGACGTCGGCGGTTTGCTGGATTTGATCACTCCGCTGGAAGAGCAGGGGATTCTGGTGCGCCGTTCGCGCGAAGTATTGGAGCGCGAGATCGAGCAATTCAGCGTGGTCGAGCGCGAAGGGCTGATCATTGCCTGTGCCGCGCTGTACCAGATCGCCGATTCAGATGCTGGCGAGTTGGCCTGCCTGGCCGTCAGCCCGGAATACCGCCATGGCCGGCGTGGCGATGAACTGTTGGAGAGGATTGAAGCCCGGGCCCGGGCGAAGGGCTTGAAGACCCTGTTCGTCCTCACCACCCGCACCGCGCATTGGTTCCGTGAGCGTGGGTTTGAGCCGAGCAGCGTCGACCGCCTGCCCAGCGCACGAGCATCGCTTTACAACTATCAGCGCAATTCGAAGATCTTCGAGAAGGCGTTGTAGGGGCTGTGTCCATCGCGGCGGAACGTGCTTGTAACTGCACGTCCTGCCGCGATGGCGTCAGTTACTGATCGCCAAAATGCTTGCTTGATACGAACCGACAAACGTATCGAAATCGACAATCTCTTCGGTTTGCTCCAGCTCGACCTGTTGGGTAATTGAGTTGCGGGCCAGGGTTTCGAAGTGCAACTGTTCTTCAGCGCTCAACGGTTCGCTGCGGAAGTACTCAGCGTGTACCTGGCTCTGACGGAAGGAGAACGCGGTGAAGCCTTCCTTGTGTTCAGTCATGCTTGCCAGCACTTGTGCCGAAGGTGTCCGTGAAGAATCGTTGACCTTGGCCAATTGCGCGGCCAGGGCTTTAACGTGTTCTTCGCCGCCGTGGCTCTGATCAAGTAGCTGCGACAACGGTGCGATTTTTTCCAGCAACTCGGTGGCCCAGGCTTTCAAGTCGATCGTGGTGTCGTTACGCCGCAATTCCAGACCCGGACGACGACCTTCCTTGACCACCGTCAGGAAGTTCGAGGCTGCGTTGGTACATTCGTTGTTCGCCAGTTGCGGGCTGTCCTGCAGGGCGCAATACAGCACGAACGCGTCGATGAAGCGCGCTTGCTGCAAATCGATACCCATAGGCAGGAAAGGGTTGATGTCCAGGCAGCGGACCTCAACGTATTGCACGCCACGGGCCACCAGCGCCTGAATCGGACGTTCGCCGGAGTAGGTCACGCGTTTAGGGCGAATGTTGGAGTAGTACTCGTTTTCGATCTGCAGGATGTTGGTGTTGAGCTGAATCCACTCGCCATCCTTGTGGGTGCCGATCTCGACATACGGCGGATACGGCGTCGCCACCGCTTTACGCAGGCTGTCGGTGTAGCTGGTCAAGTCGTTGTAGCACGGGGTCAAGCCGGCCTGGGCGTTGCTCTGGTAGCCCAGATCGCTCATGCGCAGGCTGGTGGCGTAGGGCAGGTACAGCGTGTCGGCGTCCCATTGCTCCAACTGATGCGAGCGACCGCGCAAGAAGCTTGCATCCAGTGCCGGCGAGGCGCCGAACAGGTACATCAGTAGCCAGCTGTAACGGCGGAAGTTGCGAATCAGGGCGATATAGGACGCCGACTGATAGTCGCGGTCCGTGCCGACAAAGCCTTCGGCCTGCTTGAGCAGCGGCCAGACTTTTTCCGGCAAGGAGAAGTTGTAGTGAATGCCGGCGATGCACTGCATGGTCTTGCCGTACCGCAAGGCCAGGCCTTTGCGATAGACGTACTTGAGCTGACCGATATTCGAGGTGCCGTAGTAGGCAATCGGGATATCTTCTTCGGCTGGCAGCGGACACGGCATCGAAGGGCTCCACAGGTACTCGTTGCCGAGCTTGCTGTAGGCGAATCGATGGATCTTGTCCAGGCTGGACAGGGTTTCGGCCGGGTCCGGCAGCGCGGGCGTGATGAACTCAAGCAGCGACTCGGAGTAATCGGTCGTGATTTGCTCGTGGGTCAGCGCTGCGCCCAGTTGTTCCGGGTGCGGTGTCTGCGCCAGGCGTGCTTCGCCCGTCACGCGCAGGCATTCACGCTCAATCCCGTGCAGGCACTGCTCCATCAGGGAGAGGTTAGTGCGCTCGCTAAGCAGAGCCAGGCGGCGGTTGAGAAGTTCGCTCAAGTTGGATTCCTTCACGCGTCGGTCGCCCCAATATGGGGGTGGAAATGACGGTCTACAAGGGTGAAGAGAGGAACTGGCGTTGTCGCCTGGTTTTGGTTTGAAACGCCGATGCCCGTTACTTGGTCTGGCCGCAGCCCGAACAGAAAATTCCGACACTGTTTTCGCAGTGCCGAAATTAACCCAAATCGACGTGCGACAGCTAGATGACTGCGAACGTCCCTTGTGCTTTTGCGACCAGTTTGTCGCCCTGCAGCACTTCTGCCTCGACAACCAGCGTGCGCCGCCCGGCATGCAGCACCTTAGCGATGCACAGCACCTCGCCTTCGGACACAGCCCGGACGTAGTTGATCTTGCACTCGACCGTCACGCTCTGCTGATCGAAACCGTGGGAGCTGGAACAGGCCAGCCCCATGGCGATATCGACCAGGCTGAAGATCGCACCGCCATGCATCACGTTGCCGCGATTGCGCAGGTGAGGTTCCAGCGCCAGGCTGACTTCGGCAACGCCGTCGTCCAGGCGCTGCAGCTGGCAGCCGAGCATCTTGAAATAAGCGCTCTGGGTCAGCCCTTCGGGGATGACCATCAACGTTTCTTCAACTGTTTGGCGTTGGCGAACAACGAAGCCATTGCGTTATTGGTCGGTGCTGCGGCTACCGGGGCTTCCTTGCGGGGCGTGGTTTGTTGTTGCGAGCGAGGAGCAGACCCAGGACGCGCGCCACGGGCACCGTCGATTTTCTCGCCTGGGGTGTCGCTCATGCGCATCGACAGGCCGACGCGTTTGCGCGGGATATCGACTTCCATGACCTTGACCTTGACCACGTCACCGGCCTTGACCGCTTCACGCGGGTCCTTGATGAACTTCTCGGACAGCGCGGAGATATGGACCAGACCGTCCTGATGCACGCCGATATCGACGAAAGCGCCGAAGTTGGTCACGTTGGTGACCACGCCTTCGAGGATCATCCCCAACTCCAGGTCCTTGAGCTCTTCGACGCCGTCTTGGAACTCGGCTGTCTTGAACTCGGGGCGAGGGTCGCGGCCCGGTTTTTCCAGCTCTTGCAGAATGTCGGTGACGGTCGGCAGGCCGAAAGTTTCATCGGTGTATTTTTTCGGATCAAGGCGCTTGAGGAAGCTAGCGTCGCCAATCAACGAACGGATATCACGGTCTGTTTCAGCGGCGATGCGTTTTACGAGCGGATAGGCTTCCGGGTGAACTGCCGAGGAATCCAGTGGGTTGTCGCCGTTCATTACACGCAGGAAGCCGGCAGCCTGTTCGTAAGTCTTTTCGCCGAGGCGACTGACTTTCTTCAACGAAGCACGGGTCTTGAAGGCGCCGTTTTCATCGCGGTGAGCGACGATATTTTGCGCCAGCGTGGTGTTCAGGCCAGAGATGCGGGCGAGCAAGGCAACCGATGCGGTATTCACATCGACGCCAACAGCGTTCACGCAGTCCTCGACCACCGCATCCAGGCCTCGCGCCAGTTTCAGCTGCGAAACGTCGTGCTGGTACTGACCGACACCGATAGATTTCGGATCGATTTTCACCAGTTCGGCCAACGGGTCTTGCAGGCGGCGGGCAATCGACACCGCGCCACGGATCGTCACGTCCAGCTCCGGGAATTCCTTGGCAGCCAGCTCGGAAGCCGAGTACACAGAGGCACCGGCTTCGGACACCATCACTTTGGTCATTTTCAGACCTGGGTATTTTTTGATCAGTTCGGCGGCCAGTTTATCGGTCTCGCGGCTGGCAGTGCCGTTGCCGATAGCGATCAGGTCCACCGAATGCTTGGCGCACAGTGCGGCCAACACGGCGATGGTCTGGTCCCACTGATTCTTGGGTACGTGCGGATAAACCGTCGCGTAATCGAGCAGCTTGCCGGTCGCGTCGACCACCGCCACTTTGCACCCGGTGCGCAGACCAGGGTCCAGGCCCAAGGTGGCGCGAGGGCCAGCCGGTGCCGCCAGCAGCAGATCATGCAGATTGTGCGCGAACACATTGATCGCTTCGGTTTCCGCGCCGTCGCGCAGTTCGCCCAACAAGTCGGTTTCCAAATGGGTGTAGAGCTTGACCTTCCAGGTCCAGCGGACCACTTCGGCCAGCCATTTATCGGCGGGGCGATTCTGGTTTTGCAGGCCGAAACGCTCGCTGATCATCATTTCACACGGGTGCATGGCGCCAGGCAGCTCTTCGCCAACTTTCAGGGATGAGCTGAGAAAACCTTCGTTACGACCGCGAAAAATGGCCAGGGCGCGGTGCGATGGCATGCTTTTCAGGGGTTCGTCGTGTTCGAAGTAATCGCGGAACTTGGCGCCGGCTTCTTCCTTGCCAGCTACCACGCGGGCGCTGAGAACAGCCTCGTGTTTGAGGAAGCTGCGCAGTTTCTCCAGGAGGTTGGCGTCTTCGGCGAAGCGCTCCATCAGGATGTATTTGGCGCCTTCGAGGGCGGCTTTCACATCGGCCACGCCTTTTTCCGCGTCGACAAACCGTGCTGCCTCGCTTTCCGGGTTCAGGGTCGGGTCGTTGAACAGACCGTCGGCCAACTCGCCCAGGCCAGCTTCCAGGGCAATCTGGCCCTTGGTGCGGCGCTTTTGTTTGTAGGGCAGGTACAAATCTTCGAGGCGGGTTTTGGTGTCGGCGAGTTTGATGTCGCGCGCCAGCTCCGGGGTCAGCTTGCCTTGCTCTTCGATGCTCGCAAGGATGCTGATGCGCCGCTCGTCGAGTTCGCGCAGGTAGCGCAGGCGCTCTTCCAGGTGGCGTAACTGGGTGTCATCAAGGCTGCCGGTCACTTCTTTACGGTAACGGGAGATGAACGGCACGGTTGAGCCTTCATCCAGCAGAGCGACGGCCGCTGCGACCTGCTGTGGGCGGACACCGAGTTCCTCGGCGATGCGGCTGTTGATGCTGTCCATAAAACCACCTGGCAAATTGTGAGCAAATAAAACGCGATTGGCCATTGTCAGGCGCTACCTGACTTCAAGGCGGCGCATTATACCCAGCGATCTCTGAATAGGGGGATTGCGCCCTTTCACGAGGGCTACCAACAACCGTTGCTGGCGACTCAGGAAAAATCTGCTAACAATGCACACAGTACGTAAACCGGCAGCTACGCCATAATGCGCACCGAGATCAAAGGAGCATCTAATGAGCAGTACTGCACAACCTGCTGAAGGCGAAAAAATCCTCATCGTTGACGACGACCCAGGATTAAGCAGCCTGTTAGAGCGTTTTTTCACCAGCAAAGGCTATCGCGCGCGCGCCGTGGCCAACGTCGAGCAAATGGATCGCCTGCTCGCACGCGAGGTTTTCCACCTCGTTGTCCTCGATTTGATGCTGCCGGGTGAAGACGGGCTGTCCGCTTGCCGCCGCTTGCGTGCTGCGAACAATCAGGTGCCTATCATCATGCTGACCGCCAAAGGCGATGAGCTGAGCCGAATTCGTGGTCTGGAGTTGGGTGCTGACGATTACCTGTCCAAGCCGTTCAACCCCGATGAACTGGTGGCACGGGTCAAAGCCGTATTGCGTCGTCAGGCGGTGCCTGTTCCCGGTGCGCCAGGCAGTGAAGATGAGTCCGTGACATTCGGTGACTATGAACTGTCGCTGGCAACCCGTGAGCTCAAGCGTGGCGATGAAGTGCACATGCTGACCACTGGCGAATTCGCGGTGCTCAAAGCGTTGGTGATGCATGCCCGCGAGCCGTTGACCCGCGACAAGTTGATGAACCTGGCCCGTGGACGCGAGTGGGATGCGTTGGAGCGTTCCATCGATGTACAGATTTCGCGACTGCGTCGCTTGATCGAGCCGGACCCTTCCAAACCGCGCTACATCCAGACTGTCTGGGGCGTGGGTTATGTGTTTGTTCCCGATGGTGCCGGAACCAAGTGATTGGCGCTGTGTAGGCGCCAACCAGGACCGCTGAGTCCTGACTGACACACTCGATAGCCCTGTTCAGGGCTATCGACGTTTTGGGTCGAGGCGTTTACGCGACGGATACCAATCGCGCTTCGCCATTTTTGCGAGCCTGGCTCGCGCCTGCAAAGTGTGTAGCGACTGCAATGAAAACCCCGCTCTGGTTCCCGCAAAGCTTCTTCTCTCGCACTCTGTGGCTGGTGTTGATTGTCGTGCTGTTCTCCAAGGCACTGACCCTGGTTTATCTATTGATGAACGAGGACGTGCTGGTCGACAGGCAATACAGTCACGGTGTTGCGTTGACCTTACGCGCCTATTGGGCGGCGGATGAGCATGATCGCTCGGCGATTGCCGAGGCTGCCGGGTTGATTCGGGTGGTCGGCGGCGGCGTGCCCGAAGGCGAGCAACATTGGCCGTACAGCGAGATTTATCAGCGTCAGATGCAAGCCGAGTTGGGTGCGGACACCGAAGTGCGTCTGCGGGTGCATGCGCCGCCAGCCTTGTGGGTGCGGGCCCCAAGCCTGGGTGACGGTTGGCTGAAAGTACCGTTGTACCCGCACCCACTGCGCGGCCAGAAAATCTGGAGTGTGCTGGGCTGGTTCCTCGCCATTGGCTTGTTGTCCACAGCCTCTGCGTGGATCTTCGTTCGACAGCTTAATCAGCCGCTTAAGCGTCTGGTCTTTGCTGCCCGCCAGTTGGGGCAAGGGCGCAGTGTCCGATTGCCGATCAGCGACACGCCCAGCGAAATGGCCGAGGTATACCGCGCCTTCAACCAGATGGCCGAGGATGTCGAGCAGGCCGGGCAGGAGCGGGAATTGATGTTGGCGGGGGTCTCCCACGACTTGCGAACCCCCTTGACCCGCTTGCGTTTGTCCCTTGAGTTGATGACGCAAGAGAATGAACTGACCGATGGCATGGTCCGCGATATCGAAGACATGGATGCAATCCTTGATCAATTCCTGGCGTTTATTCGCGACGGGCGTGATGAGGAAGTCGAAGACGTCGACCTGAGCGATCTGGTGCGTGAAGTGGTGGCGCCGTTCAACCATCCGACCGAGCAGATTCGGTTGTGTCTGGAGCCGATTCCACCTTTCCCGTTGCGTCGGGTTTCGATGAAGCGCTTGCTGAACAACCTGATCGGCAACGCCATGCACCATGCCGGTAACGGCATTGAAGTCGCTGCTTATGTGTCAGGTGACGCCAATGCACCCTATGTGGTGCTGAGTGTGCTCGACCGGGGCGCCGGGATCGATCCGTCGGAGCTGGAGGGTATCTTCAACCCCTTCATCCGTGGCGACCGTGCGCGTAGCGGCAAAGGCACCGGTCTGGGCCTGGCCATCGTCAAGCGTATTGCGGCCATGCATGGTGGCAATGTCGAGCTGCGAAATCGTTCTGGGGGCGGCCTGGAAGCGCGAGTGCGCTTGCCATTGGGGCTGATGTTGCCGAGGGATGCGGTTTAAACGTTATGCGCTGACTTCGCTCCCGATCCATCCATTGTGGAAGCGAATTCACTCGCGAAGACTCTTTGTTACTCTTCCTGCTCAACAAGACCTGACACTCCGGACAGGTCTTGTGTTTTATCCGTTCTGTCAGCCCTTGCCTTTGGTCCGTGTCATGTTCGGGCCGCTGTTTTTCTCCAGGTATTCAATGATCATCCCGGCAACGTCCTTGTTGGTGGTGGTTTCGATACCCTCAAGGCCCGGTGACGAGTTCACTTCCATCACCAACGGTCCGTGATTGGAGCGCAGGATATCCACGCCCGCCACGCTCAGCCCCATGACCTTGGCGGCGCGGATGGCCGTCATGCGCTCTTCGGGTGTGATTTTGATCAGGCTGGCGCTGCCGCCACGGTGCAGGTTCGAGCGAAACTCCCCCGGTTTTGCCTGACGCTTCATTGAGGCGATGACCTTGTCGCCGACCACGAAGCAGCGAATATCCGCACCGCCGGCTTCCTTGATGTACTCCTGAACCATGATGTCCTGCTTCAGGCCCATGAAAGCCTCGATCACCGATTCGGCGGCAGTGGCCGTTTCGCACAGCACCACACCAATGCCTTGAGTCCCTTCCAGCACCTTGATCACCAAGGGGGCGCCGTTGACCATCTGGATCAGGTCGGGGATGTCGTCCGGGGAGTGCGCGAAACCGGTGACCGGCAGGCCGACGCCACGGCGGGAAAGCAATTGCAGCGAGCGAAGCTTGTCCCTGGAGCGCGCGATAGCGACCGACTCGTTGAGCGGGAAGACGTCCATCATTTCAAACTGACGCAGCACGGCGCAGCCATAGAACGTCACCGAAGCACCAATCCGCGGGATCACCGCATCAAAACCTTCCAGCGGCTTGCCGCGGTAGTGGATCTGCGGCTTATGACTGGCGATGTTCATATAAGCGCGCAAGGTGTCGATCACCACCATCTCATGGCCACGCTCGATGCCCGCTTCGACCAGGCGACGGGTGGAATACAGACGCGGGTTACGCGACAGCACAGCGATCTTCATGCAGCACCTTTGGTAGAGGTAGTAGAGGCCGGGAATGCCGGCTTGTCCTGAACGTATGTAATGCCTGGATTGACTACCAACTGGCCGTCGATCAAAGCGTTTGAGCCGAGCAGCAGCCGATAGCGCATGGCTTTACGGCAGGCCAGTGTGAACTCCACCGGCCAGACCCGATCACCCAACGCCAGGGTGGTGCGGATGACGTAGCGGACCTGTGCCTGGCCATTGGAGCTTTTTATGGTTTTCATCGCGACCAGTTGCGCTTCGCAACGGCGATGGCGCAGTTGCACCACCGTGCCGAGGTGCGCGTTGAAGCGCACCCACTTTTCCCCATCGCGTTCGAACGGCTCGATCTCGGTCGCGTGCAGGCTTGACGTGCTCGCCCCGGTATCGATTTTCGCGCGCAGGCCAGCCACCCCTAAATCAGGCAGCGCCACCCACTCGCGAAGGCCAACGACCGTTAAATGATCAAATGTTTTCAAAACGATTCCGTACGCCTCAAACAGTCCGCCAAGCACCAGGATCTATCTGGGCCAAGGCTTTAAATGCAGGTTTGGCGAACCAGAAGCCTTGCATCAGGAAAATCCCGCAGTCAGCCAGAAAGTCTCGCTCCCCAGGCGTTTCGATGCCTTCGGCGATGACTGTAACGCCTAACTCTTCACAGATTGTGACAACCCCACGAACGATAATCTGCCGAACGCGATCGTGATCGATATCGCGGATCAGCGCCATGTCGAGTTTGATCAGATCTGGCTGAAAGTCGGCCAGCAAATTAAGCCCGGAATACCCCGCGCCAAAATCGTCGATGGCTGTCTTGAAGCCGAATTCGCGGTATTCACGCAGAATATTGGTCAAATGGCGATTGTTATCTAAATGATCGCTTTCCAGGGTCTCGAAAATCAGCCGGTTTAGCGGGAAATCATGTTCCTTGGCTGCTTCCAGTGTGCTGCGGATACACAGCTCGGGACGATAGACAGCACTGGGCATAAAGTTGATCGACAGATTTTCTTTCATGCCGAGCTGTGCGGCCCCCTGAATCGCCTGTGTGCGGCAACGTTGGTCGAAACGGTAGCGATTCTGCTCGTTGACCTGGCTGAGGATCGACAACGCCCCTTCGCCGTTGGTGCCACGCACCAGTGCTTCATGGGCGAACACCGAGCGGTCGCGTAGATCGACAATCGGTTGATAGGCAAACGCAAAGGTAAAATCCAGGGCGGGGCTGCTTTGGCATCCTTGGCAACCCACTTTAGGAGAGGTCAACGAGCTTGGGAAATCAGTCACGTAGCACTCCGGTGCGAAAGGGACCTTCAACATAGGCGGCATATTAATCCAGGGATTGGTTTGCCGCCTGCTCGACGTGACGTAGTACAGTTCCGACTATTGCACGATTGAGGAATTCTGATGGCACAAAAACCAGAAGAGGACGACAAAGTTCGCCTGGACAAATGGCTTTGGGCGGCGAGATTCTTCAAAACTCGCGCCTTGGCCAAGGCGGCTATAGAAAGCGGCAAGGTCCATTGGCGGGGAGAGCGCTGCAAGCCCGGCAAGGAGCCGCGCATCGGCGACGAGTTTCAGATTCGTGCAGGTTTTGATGAGCGCACGGTGGTGGTTCAGGCATTATCGACCACACGCCGTGGTGCGCCAGAAGCGCAGGCGCTTTATGCCGAGACAGCCGAAAGCATCGCCAAGCGTGAAAACGCTGCGGCCATGCGCAAAGCGGGCGGTTTAGGCATCAGCACTGAAGGGCGACCGACCAAGAAGCAGCGTCGGCAGCTTCATCAGTTTCGCGACACGGGCAGTGACGATTGAACCCGGCGTCACCTTTAAAACGCCGTCATCCCGACGGCATTCGATCTGTCTTGGAAGAATTCGGGATTGTTCATAAAATGCCTTCCGTCGGCATGGCTTACAGCACCCGGTTATCAGGTGCTAAATAGCGTTTAGTCAGCGCTTTTCCTTATTTTGTCATCACTTTAGATACCTTTTCTTATGCCTGATTTTCCGGACAACGATTACACCCAGCGTTTCATTTTTGAAGAAAGCGATGTGCGCGGCGAGCTGGTCGCGCTGGAGCGTAGTTACGCTGGGGTGCTGGCCAAACATGACTACCCCGAGCCGGTCGCCCAGTTGCTCGGTGAGCTGCTCGCTGCTGCGGCTTTGCTGGTAGGCACCCTTAAATTCGACGGGTTGCTGGTACTTCAGGCGAACTCTAGCGGGCCGGTGTCGTTGCTAATGGTGGAATGCTCCAGCGACCGTGAAATACGCGGCATTGCGCGTTACGACGCTGAGCAGATAGCCCCTGACGCGGGACTGCGAGACTTGATGCCCGACGGCACCCTGACCCTGACCGTCGATCCTCGTCAGGGTAAGCGCTATCAAGGTGTCGTTGCTTTGGACGGCGCTGACCTGTCGGAAAGCCTGACGTCGTACTTTGCCCTGTCGGAACAATTGCAAACGCGTTTCTGGCTCAACGCCGACGGCACGCGCGCCCGTGGCTTGCTGTTGCAGCAACTGCCCGCCGACCGCCTGACCGACCCGGAAGACCGCGCCGCCAGTTGGCAGCATGTCACGACGCTGGCCAGCACCCTGACCGGCGAAGAGTTACTCAGCCTGGACAATGAAACCGTGCTGCATCGCCTCTTCAACGAAGACGCGGTACGCATGTTCGATATTCAGCCGATACAGTTCCGCTGCAGCTGCTCGCGAGAGCGCTCGGGCAATGCCCTGGTCAGTCTGGGCCTGGAAGACGCGCAACAACTGGTGATCGAGCATAACGGCAGCATCGAAATCGACTGTCAGTTCTGCAATCAACGCTATTTGTTCGATGCCACTGATGTTGCGCAGTTGTTCTCTGGCGGGGGCGTGGATTCGCCATCTGATACGCGCCATTAAACATAGGCTAATACGCCTTGAAACGCCGTACGGGACGCTTCGCAGCTGTTCTGACAGGAGGGTCCTACCTTATTTTCGGTGTTTCTGGCATAATCCGGCCCACTTTTTCCGCTGTAGTAGTGTGGGAATTTCTACTACAAAACGTTTGGAGCACTCGGCCAGTGGCCGACGGGGAACCTCATGACGCAAGCTAATAACGCCGTTTACACCGATCTGTGCATCGATGATCTGGTTAAAGAAGCCCTGAATCGCGGTGAAGGCGTACTTGCCGATACTGGCGCGCTGGTCGTGCAAACCGGTCACCGTACCGGCCGTTCGCCGATTGATCGTTACATCGTTGAAGAGCCAACCACTCAGGCTGCCATCGCCTGGGGCCCGATCAATCGCAAGTTCCCGGCCGACAAGTTCGATGCCCTGTGGAACCGCGTTGAAGCCTATCTGGGCGAGCGCGAGCGTTTTGTGTCCCACGTTCATGTAGGTTCTGACCCCGCGCACTACCTCGCGGTCAAAATGACCACCGAGACAGCATGGCACAACCTGTTCGGCCGGAGCCTGTTCATCAACCCTGAACAGTACAACCCGTCCGGCCACACCGAATGGCAGGTCATCAATGCCCCGGCCTTCGTCTGTGAGCCTGAGCGTGATGGCACCAACTCCGACGGCACCGTGATGATCAACTTCGCGGCCAAGAAAGTCCTGCTCGCGGGCATGCGTTATGCCGGCGAAATGAAAAAAGCCCTGTTCTCGGTACAAAACTTCCTGCTGCCAGCAGTCGACGTTCTGCCGATGCATTGTGCTGCCAACATGGGCGAAGAGGGTGACGTAACGTTGTTCTTCGGCCTGTCCGGCACCGGTAAAACCACCCTGTCCGCTGACGAAAGCCGTTACCTGATCGGCGACGACGAGCACGGCTGGGGCGTTGGCGTTGTGTTCAACATCGAAGGCGGTTGCTATGCCAAGTGCATCGACCTCTCCGAGAAGAACGAGCCGGTTATCTGGAAAGCCATCCAGCACGGCGCCGTGCTGGAAAACGTCGTACTCGACCCAGCCACCAAGAAAGCCGACTACGCCGACGACAGCCTGACCCAGAACAGCCGCGCCGCTTACCCGCGTGAACTGATCGAAAAACGCGCACCGCTGAACCTCGGTGGCGAGCCAAACGCAGTGATCTTCCTGACCTGCGACCTGACCGGCGTTCTGCCGCCAGTGTCGATCCTCAGCGAAGAACAAGCGGCCTACCACTTCCTGTCGGGTTACACCGCACTGGTTGGTTCCACTGAAATGGGTTCGGGCAGCGGCATCAAGTCGACCTTCTCTACCTGCTTCGGCGCACCGTTCTTCCCGCGCCCAGCTGGCGAATACGCTGAACTGTTGATCAAGCGCATCCGCGGCTTCGGCTCGAAGGTCTATCTGGTCAACACCGGCTGGACCGGCGGCGGCTACGGCGTTGGCAAACGCTTCAACATCCCGACCACCCGTGGCGTCATCGCAGCCATCCAGAGTGGCGCACTGATCGGCGTAGAAACCGAACACCTGGGCATCATCAACCTCGACGTACCGAAGTTGGTCCCAGGCGTAGACACCGCATTGCTCAACCCACGCAACACCTGGGCAGACAAAGCGGCCTACGACGAATCGGCTAAAGCACTTGCAGGTTTGTTCGTTGAGAACTTCAAGAAGTTTGATGTTTCAGACGCGATCAAAAATGCCGGTCCTCAGCTTTGATGTGATGGTTGCTGGATGAATAAAAAACCGCCTTTAGGGGCGGTTTTTTTTGACTGAGTTTTCAGGATTTCGCCTATAGCAGGGTTCACCCCATAGGGCTAAACCCGTTAGCCGCACTGCAATACCGTTCCTCCATCGCCTTGCTCAAGTCCGCTCGACCACTCTCCCAGCGCTTGCTCCACGCTCTGCATTCCTCTTTGAAGTACACCTTTGCGCCCTTGCGACATTCCCGATATTCGATTGAACCGCGTCGATGGTTGCCGCAGACGCTGCTGCCGTCGATGCGGTTGCCGTAGGTTGTCCATTGAGCGAGATAGCTGCCGCGTCCGTCCCATTGGTGGACCCATGCCTGGTTGATGCCTTGATCGATGTTGCGGCCGGGACGGTTTCGACGGTTGATTTTGTCGGTCTCGTATTGCGCCAGGTACTCGGCAGAGACCATGCCTTGCGCATGCTGTTTCTGGCTAGGTTGTGGGAATTCGCCGTAGCGACAGGTGACAACGCTTGCGTCGATGACGTTCCCGGGCTTGATGCAGTCGGTGAGGGCTTGCGGGGCGCGGGCTGGGACGTTGATGGTTTGAAAGGTGGGGGTGACTGACGCGATGTCGTCAGGTGCCGTTGGCGGCTGCGCAATGGGGACCTGAACGTCGACTGACCTTGCGGTGAGTGGTAGGCCGAAGTCAGAGCGGTGGGTCAGAAGGTAGATAACGACTGTGAATAAGGCGAGCAGGGCGAAGACGTTTCGGTACAGGGTCGAGGCGGTGATGTTCTTTTTACGACGAAGCCCGGGCGGGGCGTCGTTATAGTCGGCACTGAAGTCGTCGTGAGGGGTGAAATCGTCCTGATTATGGCGTTTCATGGCATCCGTTCGTCGTTCCGTGGGTGTGGCGCAGATGTTCGCGGCGACGGCTACTCGTGAACGACCTTGGCCGGTGCTGCGTTAACGCTCGTTTTGCTGGTGTGAAGTTGGGTGGCGAGCAGGTAGGTGCCGATCACCAGAATGATGAGATACATCGCCAGTCGGGTAAAGGATTTGGGTGCTGGTGGGTCTGCGGCTTTACGCTTGCCGGGGTGGGCACCGAGTACGACATCGAAGTGCTCAGGGCTTAAGCGTTGAATACGCGTGAGGCCGTCATCATCCGGTTGTTTCATAATATCCATTTTCGCTTGTTGGGCGAGCCGTCTAGCACGGTGTGCTCTGCTTTTCGACGACAGCCTGACCCCTGCAATGTTCTTGCGGGAAGGTTAAACCGACTGATATCAGTTTGCCAGCACTGCTTACCAAGAGAATAGGATGAAATTTCCCGAGACGATCCAGGTGCGCCCTCATGCGTGTGCAATCAACCGCTTCGCGTTAAGGTCTAACACCTTCCCGGCGGTCAATGGAGTGGCAGCTTATGTATAAAAGTCTTGAACAGGTTTTCGGCTATCCACAGTTTCGTCCTGGGCAGGAAGCGGCGATTGTGGCGGTGCTGGCGGGGCGTTCGGCGGCGGCTATTTTTCCGACGGGCTCGGGCAAGTCGTTGTGCTATCAGTTGCCGGCGTTGTTGTTACCGCACCTGACACTGGTGGTGTCGCCCTTGCTGGCGTTGATCCAGGATCAGCTGGCGTTTTTACAGCGCCATGGCATTGCGGCGGCGAGTATCGATTCGGCGCAAAGTCGCGATGAGGTGGCGCAGGTGATGGCGCGTGCCCGCTCAGGTGAATTGAAAATTCTGATGATTTCCGTGGAGCGCCTGAAAAACGAGCGTTTTCGTCATTTCATCGCGCAGGTGCCGATTTCGTTGTTGGTGGTGGACGAAGCGCACTGCATTTCCGAGTGGGGCCATAACTTTCGCCCGGACTACCTCAAGCTGCCGGACTACCAGCGTCAGTTCAAGATTCCGCAGGCATTGTTGCTGACTGCGACAGCCACGCCCCAGGTGATCGCCGACATGCAGGCCAAGTTCGCCATCGCGCCGGACGATGTGGTGACCACCGGTTTCTACCGTCCCAATCTCAATCTGCTGGTGGAGCCGGTGAGTGGCCGCGACAAACGTCGGCGGCTGGTGGAGTGGTTAGGCGAGCGGGGCGGTCAGCCGACCATCGTTTACGTGACCCTGCAGAAGACTGCCGAACAGATCGCCGCGCACCTGAGCCAGAACGGCATTGCGGCCAGCGCGTATCACGCCGGTTTGCCCCATGATCAACGTGAGTCGATCCAGCAGCAATTCATGGCGGGGCGGTTGAACTGCATCGTGGCAACCATCGCTTTCGGGATGGGCATCGACAAGAGCGATATCCGCAATGTCGTGCATTTCGATCTGCCGAAATCGATCGAGAATTACAGCCAGGAGATTGGCCGGGCGGGGCGTGACGGTCAGCCGTCTGACTGTCTGGTGTTGGCCAACCGCGACAGCCTTAACGTGCTGGAGAACTTTGTTTACGGCGATACGCCGGAGTACGCGGGCATTCGTAACGTCCTCGATGAGCTGCTGACGGCGAGCGTGGACGGGCAATGGGAATTGCTCCTGGGGCCCTTGGCCGATCAAAGCAATATCCGTCAACTGCCGCTGAAAACCTTGTTGGTGCAACTGGAATTGCGCGAGATTATCGCGCCGCGTTTTTCTTATTTTGCTGAATACCGTTTCAAGTTTCTGATCGAACCCGAGGTGTTATTGCAGCGCTTCGAAGGCGAGCGGAAGCAGTTCGTCGAGGCGATTATCGAGACCTCGAGTCGGGCGCGGACGTGGGCGACGGTAAGTTTCGAGGCGTTGTATCAGCAGCACCAGGCCGAACGGAGCAGGGTGGTTACCGCACTGGATTATTTCCAGGAGAAAGGCTGGATCGAGCTGGAAAGCAAGCAGATGACCGAGGTGTATAGCCTGCTCATCTGCGACTTCGACCCTCAAGCGCTAGCCCTTGAGCTGCACGACTATTTCAAGCAGCACGAAGTCACGGAAATCGCCCGTATCCACGCCATGCTCGACCTGTTTGCGACCGAGCAGTGCTTGAGTTATCGCCTGGCTCTTTATTTTGGCGATTATCAGGCGCCTGAACAGTGCGGACACTGTTCAGTGTGCCACGGCCATATCGCTCGCTTGCCTGAGCCGCCGGCATTGCCGGCCTTGGTTGGAGACAGTTTTCATGGGCTATGCGACGAGTTCGTGCACAGGCACCAGGACTACAGTGGCAGCGCCCCCAGTGCCGAATGCCTGACCCGGTTTCTCTGTGGGATCAGCGTGCCGCTGTTCACCAAACTCAAAGCACGCGGCATCAAGGGTTTTGCCGCGCTCGAGAATTACCCTTACGCGCAGGTGCGAGCGTGGGCACAAGGGGCGATGGCCGGGTAGACGTCTCAGACGCAGGCCATCTGACCGGGAAAGACGATCAGGTCAAAAAATGTACAGTGTGTTGTCGGCGACCTTACGCTCAGGAGTTTTTGGCACGTAGGCACAATACCCTGGTCGCGGACCGATCTTTGGATGGTTGCGGCAGGTGTCGGGACGTTTTTCGTAGATCGTGCACAGTCGGCTTTTGCGATCCAGGTACAGGCAATCGTTGTTGCTCATGCGCTGCAGGGTGAATATTTCCGACTTCTGGTTATAGCGCTCGACGATCCCTTCCTTTTGCAGGCGCTTGGCAATGTTCTTCGCCGGTTCGCCGCGCTCGAATTCGTCGACGATGCCGATGCGGATCAAATCCTTGATCTTCACTTCCACCGGCAAGGTGCAACAGCTGGATACGCAGCCACCGCACATGGTGCTGGAGTATTTGGCCCAGGTATCGATTCGGTCGATTTCTGCGGCGGCGATCAGGTTGGGCTTCATGTGCTCAGGTTCCGGGTGTATCGGGCGCGGGATGATACCGGGGCTGGCGGAATTCGCGTAAGTAAAAATTACCTATACGACTGTCGGCACCGTTCAAGTGGATGGTATCAGGCCTCTGTCAGCAACTTGGCCAGCGCTTCAATCTGCTCCTGCCGCTCGGCCTGGGTCAGGCGCGGATGCGGGTTGAGGGATGACCATTGCGGGTGGGCGCGGGCTTTTTGCAGGCTGTCGGGGAGTTTCCCTTCACGCCAGGCTTTGTCCTGCGGGGCGCTCAGGGTGATCCTATCCATGGCGGCATGACCGCGTACGTCAAGGGCCTGGAGTAATTGCCGTTGGCGCAGGGCGAGGAGGCGCAACACTGCGTCGTCGACCGTCAGCTCGCGCTGGCCCTTGAGCTTGCCAAGCAGGCGTGAGCCGTAGCTGCGGGCTGTTTGCAGCGCGCCACCGGCAATCGCCCCGACCAATGCTGCGGCGCCCAAAGTAATCCCGCCCACCAGCAAATCCACACCCGCTCCGGCTGCGGCGCCCGCGGCGATCCCTCCGCCCAGGCGTACGCCCAGCAGCTTGAGGGTTTCCGGGTTGAATAAATCGTCGCCCCAACGCCCGTCCAGCAGCGGCAGGTCAGTGGCGGCAGCATCTTGCGGGCGGAAGGCGTACAGCTTGAGCAGGGCTTCGACGCAGCGTTGTTCGCGCAGGCGAGTGGCCTTGCGCAGCGCGTCGATGGCGATTTGTTCCTGACCTGATCCGGTGGCCACGCTGCGACGGCAAGCGGCACAATCCAGCAGCAGTTCAGCGATCAGGCGAGCCGCGCTTTGCTGGCGCGCCAGACGTTGCGCTTGCTGGTCGATAATCAGCCGTTGCAGTTGCTCACGGGAATTTTCCAGCAGCAGGGCGAGGCTTTCGTACAGTCGACGCTCGCCATCTTCCGGTGGCGCAACGCTGTCGAATCGCACCAGCGCATGCAGGCCCAGACGCGCCAGGGCTTCGCGCCAGTCCGCTTCGCGGTGTTCGGCACTGCTGACAAAATTCAGCACCGGCAGCAGCGGTTTGCCGCAACTGGCCAGCACCGCCAATTCATCACGGTATTTGGCCAGCACCGGTTCGCGTGCGTCGATCACATACAAGCCGGCATCCGAGGCCAGCAACTGGCGCAGCACCTTGGCTTCCTGCTCGAAGCGCTGGCGAGCTTCGCTGCCGTCGAGAAAACGCGCCAAGCGTGCCGGTCCATCCAGACGCTCGCCGGGACGGTCCAGGCGCTCTAGATAGTCGAGCAGGGCGATGGCATCTTCCAGGCCGGGCGTGTCGTAAAGCTCCAGCAGGGCCTCGCCGTCTACCGACAACCGAGCGCCTTCCACGTGCCGCGTGGTGCTGGGGCGGTGTGAGACGTCACCGAAACCGACATCGCGGGTCAGGGTGCGCAGCAACGAGGTTTTGCCGACATTGGTGTGGCCAACCACCGCCAGCTTGAGCGCTTTAGTCATGGCCGGTCTCCAGCCACTTCAGCGGCGCGCTGTCGGCGTAAGTGATGTCGAGCTTTTGCAGGGCTGAATGCCAGTCGCCCAAACGCTCTGCGTCCAGTGCCTGGCCGGGCGGTGCTTGCAGCAGCCAGATCCGCGTTGCCCCGGCACAACGGGCCAGTTCTGCAATCAGCGCCAGGCTGCCACGGTCCGGCGAGCGGCGCGGGTCGCACGCGATGGTCAGGCGCGCAGGTGGAAAGCGGGTCAGTTGATCGAGCAGCTTTTGTCGGGATTCGCGGCTGTCGAGAATCCCCGCGTCTATGACGCTCTTCGGCAGACTCGGCGGCCATGGGCGCTGATCGTCAAGCTCGATGGCGACCAGCAACGCGCCGTCGCTGTCGAGCGCTACCGTGCCTGATTGCGTGCTGTGCAGTTGCTCGGGCGCGGCATCGCTGATACCCAGGCGCTCACTGCTGGGCATCAGGCGTTCGCGAAGCTGGCTGTAACCGGGCATGTTCAGATCGAGGCTGAGGGCGGCACGGCCACGTCGCCAATGCCACAGGCAGACCAGGGCCAACAGCAGGCGTGGGACGATCCCATAGACCAGCAATACGCCGACCAACCAGCCCGCCCACGCCTGGCGCGCGCTTTCGATGCTCAATGCCGTGTCGCCGCTGGCGCGGATCATGGTTTCAGTCGGTACGCTAAACCCCAGCAACGCGGGCAGCGCGCCGAGGGCCTGGGTGACGGTGACGAACGTATCCCCCCGCAAAATAGTGGTTTCCCAGACAAACCCATAGCGCCGGGTCGCCATCAGCATCAGCAGAATCACCAGCGCGCTGAGCAGCGCCAGCAGCCACGCGCCGTTGACCACCATGCCCAACGCCCAACGGTTCAGCCGTTGACGTTGCAACAATAAGACCAGCGCGGGCGCCAGTTGCGCCGCCTGGGCATCGCGGGCGAGCTTTTCACTCAGCCATAACCACAGCCGACCAAGGCTGGCCGTGCTTTCCCCGGCGAACAGCATGCTTAGCGCCCAACTGAGCAGCAGGATCAGGTTGAGCCCCAGCAGACTGCCCAAGGCCCAGAACACATTGACCGGCGCTTGCCCGTTGCCCAGTGCCGCAAATGCCAGGCCGGCCCCGGTGATCACCACCATAATGGCCAGGACAATCAATGCCAGTCGCGCGCCTTGTTTCCAGTGATGCAGAGCGTTTAGCAAACCATCGCGCTCGGCCAGCCATAGGGCGCGGTTCTGAATGCGTGTCGGCAAGTCGCCTGCGGTGGTGCGCGCGCGGCGATTGGCCTCCAGGTCTTCCAGAGGGCCCGCGTGTTCTTCGCGCAGGCGCACGGCTTCAGTCAGCCAGAGGCTATCCAGAGGGGTCAGAGCAGTCACGCGGCGTCTCGTCGATAAAGTCAGCCGTGAGCATAACCTCTGTGGCCGGGCTCGGGGCAAACACTCGCTTCTGCTATCCTCGCGCCCATGAAAACTCATCTCCCCCTCAGCCTGATTGCCGCCCTCGGTGAAAACCGTGTGATCGGTGTCGACAATTCCATGCCCTGGCATTTGCCGGGGGACTTCAAATACTTCAAGGCGACGACCCTCGGCAAGCCGATCATCATGGGCCGCAAGACCTGGGATTCGCTGGGCAGGCCCTTGCCGGGGCGGTTGAACCTGGTGGTCAGTCGCCAGGCCGATCTGCAGCTCGAAGGCGCGGAAGTGTTTACCTCACTCGACGCCGCTGTGGTTCGTGCCGAGCAATGGGCGCGGGAGCAGGGCGTCGATGAAGTGATGCTGATTGGCGGGGCGCAGTTGTATGCGCAAGGCCTGGCGCAGGCAGACCGCCTGTACCTGACCCGCGTGGCGCTCAGCCCTGAAGGCGATGCCTGGTTCCCCGAGTTCGATACCGCGCAGTGGAGGCTGGTGTCCAACACCCCTAACCCGGCGCAGGACGACAAGCCGGCTTACAGCTTTGAAGTGTGGGAAAAAATGTAAACCCAGGCACAGATCCCTTGTGGGCCTTGTCGTTTTTGACGCGCGTGTCGCGAATCGTTATCAGCATGACGTCTTCACGACACGGGCGGTCGTTGATGCGCTAGAGATGTCACGAGATTTTGCTACGGTCAGTCTTCAACCTTGAGGAGGGACCCCGTTATGAATCTCGCGCCAAAACTGTTTGCCGCCGTGCTGACGTTGGGACTGAGCGTAGCGCTCGCCAGCCAGACGTTTGCCACCGAATTGACCCATTGGCCCGCACCTGCGGCCAAGCAGCTCAATGCCATGATCGAAGCCAACGCCAACAAGGGTAACTTCGCCGTGTTCGACATGGACAACACCAGCTACCGCTACGATCTGGAAGAGTCGCTGCTGCCGTTCATGGAAAACAAGGGCCTGATCACCCGCGAAAGCCTCGATCCCTCTCTTAAATTGATCCCGTTCAAGGACACGGCCGACCACAAGGAAAGCCTGTTCAGCTACTACTACCGTCTGTGTGAAATCGACGACATGGTGTGCTACCCATGGGTGGCTCAGGTGTTCTCCGGGTTCACGCTCGCGGAACTCAAAGGTTACGTCGATGAGCTGATGGCGTCGGGCAAACCGGTGCCGAGCACGTATTACGATGGCGATACGGTCAAAAATATCGACGTCCAGCCACCCAAGGTTTTCACCGGGCAGGCCGAGCTGTACAACAAGCTGATGGAGAACGGCATCGAGGTCTACGTGATGACCGCTGCTTCAGAGGAGTTGGTGCGTATGGTCGCGGCTGATCCCAAGTACGGCTACAACGTCAAACCGCAGAACGTGATTGGCGTGACCACGCTACTGAAAAATCGCACGACAGGCGAACTGACGACTGCGCGCAAGCAGATCACAGCGGGCAAATACGATGAGAAGAGCAACCTGGGTCTGGAGCTGACGCCGTACCTGTGGACGCCTGCAACCTGGATGGCAGGTAAACAAGCGGCAATCCTGACGTACATCGACCAGTGGAAAAAACCGGTGCTGGTGGGTGGCGACACCCCAACCAGTGACGGCTACATGCTGTTTCACAGCGTCGACGTCAGTAAGGGCGGTGTCCATTTGTGGGTCAACCGCAAAGACAAGTACATGACTCAGCTCAACGGCATGATGACCACAAACGCGGCTGCCCAAGCCAAAGAAGGCCTGGCCGTCACGGCGGACAAGAATTGGGTGATCGTGAAACCAGAGGAAATTCAGTAAGGCGAAGGATGTACAACCTGTAGAAGCCAACTTATTGGCGAAGCGGTGTGCCTGGCACACCGCATTAGCCCTTCGCCAAAAAGGCTGCGCGCCGCAGTTGCTCCTAAAGAGCCTTCGCTTCCAGCTATTGCACGATAACGCACGTTACAGCCTGACAAGCCCCCACCTTTCCAGTCACCGTCACGTATTTGATGGCAGCAGTTCCACTGACAGGCGTGACGCCTACGGGCTGTGTTGAGTAATTCTGAATCTGGGCAGTCGCTTTCGGCAAGACCTCTTGTTTAAGACCTTTCTGGGTTACGTAAATTGTAAAGGTCGAGTTATTTCTGACTTCAATGGTTGTGTCCACCACAACTGCCGCTGTTTTTGCGTCTTCTGTTTGGTCACTTGGCGCCAATGCATATAGGTATGTAGACAGGAGCATTGCAGCCGCACAGATAAGTAGTTTCGTTTTCATAATAAGCTTCCTTTCTATCGTGATTTAGTTCCTTGTAATCAGATATTTCTTGGCTTAGGTCCTACTCTAAATCGCCTCGTAACAAAGAAATAGCTGTCAGAAATGACAGGGTTAAGTGTCTTCATGGCTGAATGAGCCCCAATAAAAAGCCCGGCATCAATGCCGGGCTAATGGACGTTCTGGCTACTTATTACGGCATCAACTTATCAAGCATCGCCTTGTCACGCACCGCGCCTTTGTCGGCGCTGGTCGCCAGCAGGGCGTAGGCCTTCAGAGCGGTGGTCACTTTGCGCGGGCGCTTCTCGACCGGCTTCCAGCCTTTGGCATCTTGCTCGGCACGGCGTCCGGCCATTTCTTCATCGCTGATCAACAGGTTGATCGAGCGGTTCGGAATGTCGATCAGCACTTTGTCGCCATCGCGCACCAGACCAATCGCACCGCCCGCTGCTGCTTCTGGCGATGCGTGGCCGATGGACAGGCCCGAGGTGCCGCCGGAGAAGCGACCGTCGGTGAGCAAGGCGCAGGCTTTGCCCAGGCCTTTGGATTTCAGGTACGACGTCGGGTAGAGCATTTCCTGCATGCCCGGGCCGCCTTTCGGACCTTCGTAACGGATGATCACGATGTCGCCAGCCTTCACTTCGTCGGCGAGGATGCCGCGTACGGCGCTGTCCTGGCTTTCGAAGATCTTCGCGTTGCCTTCAAAGACATGGATCGACTCATCGACACCTGCGGTTTTCACCACGCAGCCGTCCAGCGCGATGTTGCCGTACAGCACGGCCAGGCCGCCTTCTTGCGAATACGCGTGTTCCACGCTGCGGATACAGCCGTTCTCACGGTCGTCATCCAGGGTTTCCCAACGAGTCGACTGACTGAATGCAGTCTGGGTCGGAATGCCCGCAGGACCAGCCTTGAAGAAGGTGTGTACCGCTTCGTCGTCAGTCTGGGTGATGTCCCATTTGGCGATGCCTTCGGCCATGGTCTTGCTGTGGACGGTCGGCAGATCGGTGTGCAGCAGGCCACCGCGAGCCAGTTCGCCGAGGATGCTGAAAATCCCGCCGGCACGGTGCACGTCTTCCATGTGGTACTTCTGGATATTCGGCGCGACCTTGCACAGTTGCGGCACTTTGCGTGACAGACGGTCGATGTCCTTCAAGTCGAAATCGATTTCACCTTCCTGTGCCGACGCCAGCAAATGCAGGATGGTATTGGTCGAGCCACCCATGGCGATGTCCAGGGTCATGGCGTTTTCGAAGGCTTTGAAGTTGGCGATATTACGTGGCAGTACCGACTCATCGTTCTCGGTGTAGTACTGGCGGCACAGGTCGACGATGGTGCGGCCAGCCTGCAGGAACAGTTGCTCGCGGTCGCTGTGGGTCGCCAGTTGCGAACCGTTGCCCGGCAGCGCAAGGCCCAGGGCTTCTGTCAGGCAGTTCATCGAGTTGGCGGTGAACATGCCGGAGCAAGAGCCGCATGTCGGGCACGCACTGCGCTCGTATTCGGCGACTTTTTCATCGCTGGCTTCGGAGTCAGCGGCGATCACCATCGCGTCGACCAGGTCCAGACCGTGGCTGGCCAGTTTGGTCTTGCCAGCTTCCATCGGGCCGCCGGACACGAAGATCACCGGGATATTCAGGCGCAAGGCGGCCATCAACATACCGGGGGTGATTTTGTCGCAGTTGGAAATGCAGACGATGGCGTCGGCGCAGTGGGCGTTGACCATGTATTCCACGGAGTCGGCGATGATCTCGCGGCTCGGCAGCGAATACAGCATGCCGTCGTGACCCATGGCGATGCCGTCATCCACGGCAATGGTGTTGAATTCCTTGGCCACGCCACCGGCGCGTTCGATTTCGCGAGCGACCAGTTGGCCCATGTCTTTGAGGTGCACATGGCCGGGCACGAACTGGGTGAACGAGTTGGCGATGGCAATGATCGGTTTTTTGAAGTCGGCGTCTTTCATCCCGGTGGCGCGCCACAAAGCGCGAGCGCCGGCCATATTGCGGCCGTGGGTAGACGTTTTCGAGCGGTAATCAGGCATGGAGCGCTCCTGGCGGCAAATCAGGTATCAGGAAAGGGAGAGAGCTTCTATTGACGACACAGACACCCGGCAGTGACCGGATGCTGCGGTGAACCGATGACGCCACGGGATCGCCGCGCGCTCGGCCTGAGCTCATAAACCCGCCGGGGATGACTGGCGATGAATAAAGGCGATTCTACACCTGCGGCGTCAGGAAGGAATGCCGAAGGTCGTTCCGACCTTAATCGCGGGCAAACCCGCTCCTACAGTAGGAGCGGGCTTGCCCGCGATTGGCCGAGAAGCAGTGATCAGCTGTTTGGCAGCAACCGGCAGGTCATGCTTTTGATATAGCGCGTTTCGGCAATCGCCGGGTGCACCGGGTGGTCCGGGCCTTGGCCGCCGCGTTCCAGCAACTGCATGTTGCGGTCCAGATGGCGGGCGCTGGTCAGGAGGATGTTTTGCAGGTCGTCCTCCGGCAGGTGCATCGAGCAGGAAGCGCTGATCAGAATCCCGTCTTTGCTGAGCAGGCGCATGGCCTGTTCGTTGAGACGGCGGTAAGCGCCTTCGCCGTTTTTCAGGTCTTTTTTGCGTTTGATGAAGGCCGGTGGATCAGCAACGATCACGTCGAAACGCTCTTCGCCGTTTTTCAGCTCCTTCAATGCTTCGAACACGTCGCCTTCGATGCACGCCACTTTGTCGGTGAAACCGTTGAGTGCCGCGTTACGTTCAACGCCGTCCAGCGCGAAGGAAGATGCGTCGACGCAGGTGACATCGCTGGCACCGAAAGCGGCCGCTTGCACGCCCCAGCCGCCGATGTAGCTGAACAGGTCCAGGACGCGTTTGCCTTTGACGTACGGTGCCATGCGCGCGCGGTTCATGCGGTGGTCATAGAACCAGCCGGTTTTCTGTCCGGCCATGACCGGCGCTTCGAATTTCACCCCGTTCTCTTCCAGCGCAACCCACTCAGGCACTAGGCCGAAGGCGGTCTCGACGTAACGGTTGAGGCCTTCGGCATCGCGTGCGGCGGAGTCGTTCTTGAACAGGATACCGCTCGGCTTGATTACTTGAATCAAGGCCGCGAGCAGGTCGTCCTTGTGGTTTTCCATGGTGGCGGAAGCCAGTTGCACCACTAGGATGTCGCCAAAACGATCGACCACCAGACCCGGCAGCAGGTCGGAGTCGCCGAACACCAGGCGGTAATAAGGCTTGTCGAACAGGCGTTCGCGCAACGACAGCGCGACGTTCAGGCGGTGTACCAGCAACGATTTATCCAGCGGCACTTTGATGTCGCGGGACAGCAGGCGTGCGCAGATCAGGTTGTTGGGGCTCATTGCCACAATGCCCAACGGCTTGCCGCCGGCAGCTTCCAGAATGGCTTGATCGCCCGCAGCAAAGCCGTTGAGCGGGGTGGCGGCTACATCGATTTCGTTGCTGTAGACCCACAAGTGGCCGGCGCGCAAGCGACGGTCGGCATTGGCTTTGAGGCGCAAGCTAGGCAGGGACATGACGTCGCTCCGGAAAAAAGAGCGAGATTATAACGCGTCATCCACGCTCGGGGCCCTGATCACTGGAATAAACCACTGGCGGAGTCTATTGCATCGTTCTGAGTGTTGTCGGATGCCCCTCCACAAAGGTTAAAATTGCCGCCTAGTCCTGAGTGTGTATTTATGTCCCAAGCGCTAACCACCGAGCAGATTCAGCAGGCCTTGCAAGGCATCAGTGTGCCGCCACAGCCGCAGATCATGGTGGATTTGCAGATGGAGCAATACATGCCTGATCCGGACCTGGGGGCGATTGCCCGGTTGATCGCGCAGGATCCGGGCTTGTCCGGCGCATTGTTGAAAATCGTTAATTCACCGTATTACGGCCTGACCAATAAAATCGCCTCGATTGAGCGCGCGGTAAATCTGCTGGGCAGTGCCTCGATCATCAACCTGATCAACGCGCAGTCGATCAAGGGCGAGATGACCGACGAAACCATCGTTACCCTCAACCGTTTCTGGGACTCCGCGCAGGATGTGGCGATGACCAGCCTGACGCTGGCCAAACGCACCGGCTCACAGGCGGTGGACGAGGCCTATGCGCTGGGGCTGTTCCATGACTGTGGCATTCCGCTGATGCTCAAGCGCTTCCCCAACTACATGAGTGTGTTGGAAGACGCTTACGCCAAGGCGAGCCCGACCTGTCGTGTGGTGGACACAGAGAACCATACATTCAATACCAACCATGCCGTGGTCGGTTATTTCACCGCCAAGTCCTGGCGTTTGCCGGAGCATGTCAGCAACGCTATTGCCAACCATCACAATGCGTTGGCGATCTTCCAGGACGAGTCGGGTCACAACAGCCAACTGAAGAACTTGCTGGCGATCCTGAAAATGGCCGAACATGTCTGTGCGTCCTATCGGGTGCTGGGCAATCAGGGTGAAGACCATGAGTGGAACAGCATCGGTCATCTGATTCTGGATTACGTGGGGCTTTCCGATTACGATTTTGAGAACCTCAAAGAATCCATTCACGAGTTGGGCGTCCGCTAGCCCGATCACTCGTTCCTTTGTCCGGGTCGCCAATGCCTGAATTACCTGAAGTCGAAACCACCCGCCGGGGCATCGCGCCGTATCTGGAAGGTCAGCGCGTCAGTCGCGTGATCGTTCGTGACCGGCGTTTGCGCTGGCCGATCCCCGAGGACCTGGACGTGCGCCTGTCCGGGCAGCGGATTGTATCGGTGGCGCGTCGCGCCAAGTACCTGTTGATCAATGCCGAGGTCGGAACGTTGATCAGTCATTTGGGCATGTCGGGTAATTTGCGTCTGGTCGACGCCGGATTGCCTGCGGCCAAGCATGAGCATGTGGATATCGAGCTGGAGTCGGGCATGGCCCTGCGCTACACCGACCCGCGCCGTTTTGGTGCGATGCTCTGGAGCCTTGACCCGCTCAATCACGAATTGCTGATTCGTCTCGGGCCGGAGCCGTTGACCGAGCTGTTCGATGGGGAACGTCTGTTCGAACGTTCCCGGGGACGCTCAATGGCGGTCAAACCTTTCATCATGGACAACGCGGTGGTGGTCGGAGTCGGTAATATTTACGCGACTGAAGCCTTGTTTGCCGCCGGTATCGACCCGCGTCGCGAGGCTAAGAGCATCTCCCGGGCGCGTTATATGAAGCTGGCGATCGAGATCAAGCGCATTCTTATCCACGCCATCGAGCGCGGCGGCACCACCCTCAAGGATTTTATCGGCGGCGATGGTCAGCCCGGCTACTTTCAGCAGGAGCTGTTCGTTTACGGTCGCGGCCATCAGCCGTGCAAAGTCTGCGGTACCGAGTTGCGCGAAGTAAAACTCGGTCAACGTACCAGCGTGTACTGCCCGCGTTGCCAGACATAGATATCCTGTAATCGCGGCCTTGCCCGCGCCTGCCTGAAATGGCATCTGACAGCTGCAAACCTTGCGTAACCAGCGCCGCTGTTTATAGTGACGATCATTACTACCGTTGAGCTTGAAGGATCACGCCATGAGTCCGTTTCGTACCCTCGCTGTTGCCTTGGCCTTGCTGTTCGGATTGCAGGTGCTGCCTGCACAGGCTCAAGCAGAGTCACACGGGAGCGGAGATCCAACCTACTCCCTCGAAGCGCCGCCGGCCTACGCCATGATCGGCGACCTGTTGATTGCCCGGCCTTTGCTGATCGCGGCAACTCTGGTGGGTGCCGTACTGTTCGTGGTGGCGCTGCCGTTTACCGCAACTGGCGGTGGCATTGGCGACGCGGGCAAGGCGTTGGTGGTGGACCCTGGTAAGTCCGCGTTCGTCCGCTGCCTGGGTTGTACGGGCGATGGCTACAACAAACGCGAATAACCGGCGTCGCGATAAACGCTAAGGCGCGGCTTGCCTGACTGTCGGGTCGAACACTGCTGGAATCCCAAGCCCGCGAGGATCGCTCGCGGCTTCGACCTTGGCGTTGTCCTTGTTCCAGAACAGCACCTGCTGATTGCCATAGGCGCGCTTGGTGTCCTTGAGGCTGTAGCCGCGTGCTTGCAGCTCAGTCAGTTGCTCTGGAGAAAAGGCGTCGGGTTCGTACTCGATAACATCCGGCAAATACTGGTGGTGATAGCGCGGCACGGCAGGCCATGTCGCAACGGGTTGTCCGTCCAGGTATTGCAGGATCGACAGCAGCACCATGCTCGGAATACGGCTGCCGCCCGGTGTGCCGAAGGCGCTGAACTCGGTTGGACTTTCAATAAAGCTTGGGCTCATGCTCGACAGCGGCCGCTTGCCCGCCGCGATGGCGTTCGCTTGGCTGCCGGCCAGACCGTAAGCGTTGCTGCCTTGCGGGTCGGCGGCAAAGTCGTCCATTTCGTTATTCAATACCACGCCAGTACCGGGCACGCTGAAGGCTGACCCGAACGGCAGATTCACCGAAAGCGTCGCAGCGACCGCATTGCCCTCGCTGTCGAGGATGGCGAAATGAGTGGTGTGATCGCCCTCACGCCATTTAGGCGCAGGCGGCAGGCTGGCGCTGGGCGTCGCGTCGTGTGGGTCGATGTCGCGAGCCAGCTGCTTTAGGTAGTCGCGATCAAGTACATGGGCCAATGGGTTGCTGACGAAATCCGGATCGCCCAGCAAGCCTCGGTCGCGGTAAGCCCGGCGCAGCACTTCGACCACGTAGTGGGCACGCTGCACCTTGTCGGCCTCACGCCACGGCAACTGCTGCAACATCGTCAGGCTCTGGGCCAGCGCGATGCCGCCTGCGGAGGGTGGCGGGGCGCTGATCAACTCGCGATTATCGGCTAATGGGAAGCGTAGCGGCGCCCGGGCAACCACTCGATAGCGCTGCAGATCGTCGTCTGTCCAGATGCCGCCAGCGGACCTGACCCCTTTGACCAGCGCCTGACCGGTCAGGCCTTCGTAGAAACCGGCGCGCCCCTTGTCGGCAAAGCGATCAAGGGTCAGCCCCAGTTCCGGTTGTTTGATGATCTCGCCCAGCGCCGGGATGTTCCCGTGGCGCAGAAACAGCCGGGTGCTCTCCGGGTCGTCGCGCAAGGCGGACAAACGCCAGCCAGCGCGCTCCCGGTAAACAGGATCGACGGCAAACCCCTGATACGCCAAGCGGATGGCCGGGGCCAGCGAGGTTTTCAGCGGCAGTTTACCGTAATGCTCGGCCAGTTCGACCAGCGCCGCTGGCAAGCCCGGAATGGCGGCGGCCAGTGGGCCGTTGAGCGACAGCGTGGGTTGTACCTTGCCGTCGCGGCGATACATGCTCTGGTTGGCCTGGAGTGGTGCGCGTTCGCGGGCATCAAGGAACTGATAGCGAATCGGCTCAGCGCTTTGCCGCAGCAGGAAGAACCCGCCACCGCCCAGCCCGGAAGCATAAGGCTCGACCACCGCCAGCGCGGCACTGACCGCCACGGCAGCGTCGAACGCGTTGCCGCCGATGAACAATATTTCTCGACCGGCGGCTGTGGCTTGCGGATGGGGGCTGGCGATGGCGGCCTGTTGCGGTGCCTTGGCCTGAGCGGCAAGGGCGCACAGCAGGAGCAGGGCGCCGAGCAGGGAGGGGAGACGATTCAGCGTACGGGTCATCCGGAACTCGCTTTTGTCGACAGGCAGTGCAGCCCGGCTGGCGAGTGCAGGAGCGTCGAAGGGGCTAGGCTTTGTGGGTCAAAATCAGGTATTTGGCCATCAGTTCGTCTTTGCTCTCGACGTGGGTTTCATCCAGCGGGATGCAATCCACGGGGCAGACTTGCTGGCACTGCGGTTCGTCGTAATGGCCAACGCATTCGGTGCACAGGTTCGGATTGATCACGTAGATCTCCTCACCTTGAGAAATTGCCTCGTTCGGGCACTCGGGTTCGCAGACGTCGCAATTGATGCAGTCGTCGGTGATGATCAGGGACATGAAGTACTCCTGCCACGGGCAGCGCCGGGGCATATGAAAACTAATGCGGCGAATTGTGCCGCATTAGTTCGTCCGATGCACCTTAGCGTTTGAACCGTTCGGTCAACGCCTCAGCTACCGCCGGGTGTACAAACTTGGTGATATCGCCGCCCAGTGCCGCGATTTCACGGACCAGCGTTGAGGAAATGAACGAATAACGCTCGGACGGTGTAAGGAACAGGCTTTCCACGTCCGGGGCCAATTGGCGGTTCATGTTGGCCAGCTGGAACTCGTATTCGAAATCCGATACCGCCCGCAACCCGCGCAGGAACACGTTGGCGTGCTGCTCTTTGGCGAAGTGCGCCAGCAAGGTGGAGAAACCTACCACCTCGACATTGGGCAGGTGTTTAGTGACCTCTCGGGCCAGCGCCACGCGCTGTTCCAGGGGAAACAGCGGGTTTTTCTTCGGGCTGGCAGCAACCGCGATGACCACTTGGTCGAACAGGCGCGAGGCGCGTTCGACCAGATCGCCATGGCCCTTGGTGATAGGGTCGAAGGTGCCTGGGTACAACACTCGGTTCATCGCGTCGTCCTGGTCGGAGTCCGTTGGGGAGTCGGATGGTAGCGCAGCAATCCCGGTGGGCCAAGTCGGCTTATGGATAGCAGGGGCATTATTGCTTTGGCAAATGAGGCGTTTCCGCCGCTTTTACAGCGCCTTCCGGTGCTACGCATCTAAGCAGATCTTAGCCTTTCACCCAGCAAAGTCGCCAGTTGCGCGGTCAGTCCATAGACCGAAAGTTGCGGGTTGGCACCGATACTGGTGGGAAATAACGAGCCGTCATGGATCGACAGATTGCTCAACTGATGATGCCGGCCAAGGCTATCGCATACAGCGGTTTTTGGCTCTTCACCCATGGCACAACCGCCCATCACATGGGCGCTGCCCAGTCGGGTGCGGTACGTTTCCATGCTCAAACCGTCGATGACTGATCGTGCCTCGGCCAGGCTTTTCACGTAGCCAGCGTCTTCGTGTACCGGCATCACCGCCTTAGCTCCGCCAGCAAACTGGATCTCGGCCATGCTGTGATAAGCCCGGCGAATGCCATCCCAGGCGTAAGACGACACCTGATAATCGAGCACTGGCGTGCCGTCGCCGCGCAGTTCCACGCTGCCGCCCGGGCTGCCCGGGTGAAAACCGTCACGCATCAAGGCCAGCATCATGTGGGTATTAGGCAGTTGGGCCATGCGCTCTGCGTTTTCCTGGCCGAAGCCGCCGAGCAGCGTGCTGGCCAGCGCCGGTTGCAGGGGCGGTACTTCGAGCTTGTAAGACATCTGCCCTGTGGCACCGTCGGTCCATTGGAAATGGTCGGAATAAATCGACTGCGGTGCGCCGTAAAACGGATTAATCACCCGGTCGAACAACGCTGCGGAAAAACTCGTCAGGTGCAGAAACGTGCGCTTGCCCACGCGCTTGTCCGGGTCCGGGGCGTCGGAGCGCATCAGTAAGGCAGGGCTGTTGATACCGCCACCGGCCAGTACGTAGTGCTTTGCCTTGACTGTGATACTGCGACCGTTGGGCGCCACACAGCGCTCATCCATGCCCACGCATTGCAGGCCGACAACCTTGTCACCTTTGATCACCAGCCGTTCTGCGCGGGCCAGGTACAGCAGCTCGCCGCCCTTATCCAGAGTCGCGGGGATGGTCGTGACCAGCATCGATTGTTTGGCATTGGTCGGGCAGCCCATGCCGCAATACCCTAGGTTCCAGCAGCCGCGTACATTGCGCGGGATGACTTTCCAGCTGTAACCCAACTGCTCGCATCCGTTGCGGATCACATCGTTGTTGGCGTTGGGTGGCATGACCCACGGGGCAACGCCCAGACGCTGTTCCATTTTGGCGAACCACGGCGCCATTTCGGCTGCGCTGTGGCCTTTGACCGCGTGTTCTTTGGCCCAGTGTTCCAGGGTTGGTTCGGGGGTGCGAAAGCTCGACGTCCAGTTGATCAGCGTGGTGCCGCCGACGGCTCGTCCCTGGAGGATGGTAATCGCGCCATCCTTGCTCATGCGGCCGATGCCTTCCTGATAAAGGCTGGAATAAGCCTGATCTTCGAGCATCTTGAAGTCGCTGCTGGTTTTCAACGGGCCTTCTTCGATCAGCAATACCTTATAGCCAGCCGCGCTGAGGATTTCTGCCGTGGTGCCACCGCCAGCGCCGCTGCCGATGATCGCGACATCCGCCTCCAGCGTCAGGTCATGGGTCAATTGCGCGCCGCTGTAGGTTTTCCAGCCACGGGCAAGGCCTTCTCGAAACACATCAGGAACCGGCATAGGGCCTCGATCTATTTATTTTTATTGGGGGGTGGGGCATGTGTGGTTCAAACAGTCGGCGGGCCGGGATAACCGCAATGCGCCCACGATTCCGGGCGGCTGTACCAAGCCATCGTCACCAGCTTCAGCAAGGCGCCATGGCCCATGCGTAACAGGCTCAATGCGCTGTTTTCCCAGCGATTGAGGAAGGCCGTCATCTGCAACGGGCTGGCATTTTCCCAGCCGCCCCAGACACCGGTCAATGGACCTCGGGTGACGGGCAGCGCCAGTACATCGAACAGTTGCTGCGTCAGTTTGAGCATCTCCGGCGACAGTCGATCAAGGCTGGCGTCGATGCTTTGCAGGGTGCCCGCGATGGCGTTCGGTAGCGCAATCTCACCCAGACTGCCTTTGAGCATCACTGGAATCAGTGCGCGCAGGAATGGCAGATCACTGCTGCGTAATACGGCAAAGCCGCTGGCAGGCGTGCTGGCCGAGCAACCGCTCAGGCTCGCCGCGAGCCCGGCAGTGGACAGGAAGGCGCTGGCGCACAGGCCGATTTTCAGCACGCCCCGACGTGATAGGTTGGGGCTTTCAGACAGGCTGTTGTTCATTGTTTTTGTGGTCCTGTTCTTATGGATTTGTTGGACGGCGGTTGTCAGTCAGGGCTAACGAATGAACAGCTTGTAGACCAGCCGCTGGATCGCCTTGCCGTACGGCGGGTAAATCAACCGGGCTGCATTGAAGCGTTGCTTGATGAAGACACCCTTGGCCTTGCTGAAGGTCAGAAAGCCTTCATGGCCATGGTAGTGGCCCATGCCGGAGGGGCCGACGCCGCCGAACGGCATGTCATCCTGGGCGACATGCATTAGCGTGTCGTTCAGGCACACGCCGCCGGAGTGGGTCTGTTCCAGTACGCGCTGCTGCTCGGCCTTGTTGTAGCCAAAGTAGTACAACGCCAATGGGCGCGGGCGCTGATTGATGTAGGCAAACGCCTGATCAATGCGGCTGTAGGGAACAATGGGCAGCAGCGGGCCGAAGATTTCGTCCTGCATCACGGTCATGTCATCACTGACATTCAGCAGCAGACTGAACGGCATGCGCCGTCCCTGGCCCTGCTCGAACAGCGGAATCACTCGCGCGCCTTTGCTGCTGGCGTCGTCGAGGTAGCGATTGAGTCGGGCCAACTGTCGGTCGTTGATGATCGCGGTGTAGTCCGGGTTGTCGATCAGTGTCGGATAAAACTTCTGTACCGCTTTTCGGTAGGCGTCGACAAACCCGTCGACCCGGTCTTCGGGCACTAACACGTAGTCGGGCGCGACGCAGGTTTGTCCGGCATTCAGGGTTTTGCCGAAAGCGATGCGTTCGGCGGCATCCTCGAGCGGCACATCGCTGGACACGATGGCCGGGGATTTTCCGCCCAGCTCCAGGGTGACCGGGGTCAGGTTCTCGGCTGCGGCGCGCATTACGTGCTTACCGATGCTGCTGGCCCCGGTGAACAATAAATGATCAAAAGGCAATGTTGAGAAGGCCATGCCGACCTCGGCTTCACCCAGCACAACCGTGACCAAATCTTCAGGGAACACTTGGGCGAACAGGCGCTTGAGCAACTGACCGGTGGTTGGCGTCGATTCGCTGAGCTTGAGCATCACCCGATTACCCGCAGACAGTGCGCCGACCAGTGGGCCGATGGCGAGAAATAGCGGGTAATTCCACGGCACGATCACCCCGACCACGCCCAATGGTTGATAGATCACTTTGGCCGACGCCGGTTGAAACGCCATACCAACGTGTCGGCGCGAAGGCTTCATCCATTTTTTCAGATGTTTGCTGGCGTACTGGATGCCCAACAGGCTTGGCATCAACTCAGCCAGCAGGGTTTCATCGGCGCTGCGGTGGCTAAAATCGCTGTTGATGGCGTCGACCAACGCCTGCCGTTCATCGCTCAATAGCGTGCGCAAGGTCTTGAGCCATTGCAGACGCTGGCCGGCGAGCGGCATAGGATTGGCCGCGAAGGCCCGTCGCTGATTGTTGAACAGCTGCTCAAGCTCATTGAAGGCTTGCTCGGACTCTTGCTGACAGGCGATTTCGGCGGGCATGGTCGTGGCTCGTATTAGCGTTATGCTGTACTTTTAGAGTCATTGCTCTATAAAGTCAAATCCAGAACCGAGCGGTCTTCTTCGCGAATGAAGTCGCTCCCTCAAAATGGGGGGCAATGCGAAGGCGGTATACCTGACATTGCCTGCGCTAAGATGCGGCATATTCTCCACACGTTTAAGCGGTCGAGCTGAACATGGCACCACGCATCAAAACCCGCGAACGCATCGTGCAAAACAGCCTGGAGCTGTTCAATCAGCAGGGTGAGCGCAGCGTCAGCACCAATCACATTGCTGCGCACATGGAAATGTCGCCGGGCAATCTGTATTACCACTTCCCCAATAAGCAGGCGATCATCGCCGAGCTGTTCACCGAGTACGAAGCCTTGGTGGAGAGCTTTCTGCGTCCGCCCAAGGGGCGTCTGCCGAGTGTCGAGGACAAGCGCTTCTATTTGATGGAGCTGCTCGACGGCATGTGGCGCTACCGTTTCCTGCATCGCGATCTGGAGCATCTGCTCGACGCCGATCCAGAACTGGCTGCGCGTTACCGACGGTTTTCCCAGCACTGTCTGATTCAGGGCATGGCCATCTACAGTGGCTTCGTCGAGGCCGGTATCTTGCGCATGGATAAGGTGCAGATTGAGTCGTTGACCCTCAATGTGTGGATTATCCTTACGTCGTGGGTGCGGTTTTTGTGCACCACGCTGGAAGACGCCACGCGACTCAGTGAAGACGCCATGCGCCGAGGCGTGTACCAGGTGCTGATGCTGGAACTGGGTTACGTCACGCCAGAGGCACGGGACGCGGTGAATGCGCTGTGTGAAGAATTTTATGTGCCGTTGGGGCGGGCGTTAGAGGAAACGCCCTGACGTTTTTTTTGTCATAACATTGATCTGAATTTTTCTCACAGGAACTTGCCATGTCCATCGCGCAACTGATCAGCCCGGAACAACTGGCCGCTCGCCAACAGCACCCAGGGCTAGTGATTCTCGATTGTCGCTTTGCCCTGGAAGACCCTGACTATGGCCAGCGCAGTTATGCCGAAGGGCATATCGCGGGCGCCAGGTTCGCTGATCTGGAGCGTGATTTCAGCGACAAGGTGATCAAGGGCGTGACAGGCCGTCATCCGTTGCCAAAACCGGACGTGCTGATTCAGCGATTGCAGGAGTGGGGCATCAGCCAGGACAGCGATGTTGTGCTGTACGACGACGGCCCCGGCGCGTTTGCTGCTCGCGGATGGTGGTTGCTGGCGTGGCTGGGCAAGCGTGACGGCGTGTAC
The DNA here is from genome assembly GCF_034353875.1 of Pseudomonas sp. MH9.2. Lineage (NCBI taxonomy): Bacteria > Pseudomonadati > Pseudomonadota > Gammaproteobacteria > Pseudomonadales > Pseudomonadaceae > Pseudomonas > Pseudomonas sp. MH9.2. Next base: position 2,870,392 of record NZ_CP133784.1, on the reverse strand, counting down.
TTGCTGGATGGCGGCCTCAAAGCCTGGCACGCGGCGGGTTTGCCGTTGAGTCTGGACGCGCCGCAAAACAAGAAAGGGACCTTCACCGGTGAGCCGGATGATTCGTTGCTGCTCAGCGCCCAGGCGCTGCAAGCGCGTCTGGGCCAACCAGACATGACGCTGCTCGATGCCCGCGCCGCGCCGCGTTTCCGTGGTGAGGTGGAGCCGATCGATCCGGTCGCCGGCCATATTCCGGGTGCGCAGTGTGTTGCGTTCAACGAAAACCTGAGTGCCGACGGCCGCTTTCTGCCAGCAGACCAGCTCAAACAACGCTTTGCGGCAACGCTGGGTGATCGTTCGCCAAATCATCTGGTGGCCTACTGCGGCTCAGGCGTCACGGCCTGCCATAACCTGTTCGCGCTGTGCCTGGCGGGGTATCCACTGGGTTCGCTGTACGCCGGGTCGTGGAGCGAATGGATCACCGATCCGAATCGCGCTGTCGCCACTGGCGCCTGAGGTCAGCCAGAAACACACCGGTCTCAACCCTAAATCTGCCCCAGCGCCCAGCGCAGCAGGAAGAACACCAGCAAGCCGCCGCCAATGGTCGCCAGCAGGTTGCGGCTGAAGGCGGCGATGGCGATGGCTGCGAGGCCGGCCAGCAAGTAGGCGTTACTTGCGTTCAATTGCCAATGCTCGCCATCGGGCAGCAGCATGCCCGGCACCACAATCGCGGTCAGCACGGCCGTGGGCACATAGTGCAGCCCTTGGCGTACCACGGGCGGAAAGCGCAAATGCGGCCAGGCGAACAGGCTGTAGCGCATCAGGAACGTAATAGCGGTCATGCCGCCAATCAGCCACCAGTAACTCATGATCGCACCTCGTGACTCGACGCTTCGTCGCTGGCGCCAGAGCGTCGACGCTCAAGCAAGACGCCCACGGCGATCCCGCTGAATGCCGCCGCCATCAGGCCCAGTTTGTAAGGCCAGGTATGCGTCATCAAGGCCACCGCGCCAGCGGCGAGTGCCGCCGCGATTTGCGGTTGATTGCGCAGTAAAGGCACGACGATTCCGATAAAGGTCGCGAGCATGGCGAACTCCAGCCCCCAGCCCGCCAGATCAGGCACCGCCTGGCCAAACAGCACGCCCACCACCGAACTGCTGACCCAGCAGGCATACAACGCGCTGGCGACACCGACCCAATACCAATGCCCAAGCGGCGAACGCCCGTGCACGATATAAAAGCGTTGAACCACGGCGAACGTCTCGTCGGTCAGCCAGAACGCCAGCAGCACCCGCCAGCGTTGAGGCAGTGCACTCACCTGGGGTTGCAGCGTGGCGCTGTACAGCACATGGCGCAGATTGACGATAAAGGTGGTCAGCAGAATCACCACCGCACTGGCGCCAGCGCCCATCAGACTGACGACGATAAATTGCGCGGAGCCGGCGTACACGAACATCGACATGCCGAGCGCTTGCCACAACGACAAACCGCCCGCGCCTGCCAGCGTGCCGAAAATAATGCCGAAGGGTGCGATGCCGACCAACATGGGCACGCTGTCGCGTATGCCACGGGTATAAAGCTGATAGCGGGACATGAGTCTCTCCTTGAGTCCGCATCTTAAATAGTCAGGGAGAGACTGTCTTGAAGGATTGTGCAATGTCGCTGAAGTCTGTCACTTACCCCAAAGCGGTGGCCGAACGATGGGCAGTGCTCAACCACAGTGGAATGCGCCGCTCTAGGTAATAGCTCGGGTTTTTCAGCGACCCGTCAACGAACCCGACGTGACCGCCTCGGGCTTGCAGTTCGAAGTGGGTGCTGGACGACAGCTCGTCGGCTTCTGGCAGGCTGTGGGGGAATACGAAAGGATCGTCGGCGGCGTGGATGATCAGCGTGGGCGTACGAATCTCACCCAGGAAGTACCGGCTGGAAGCGCGACGGTAATAATCCTCGGCGTCGGCAAAACCATTCAAGGGCGCGGTGACCCGGCCATCAAAATCCCAGAAGGTGCGCATGTTCTCCAGCGAGCCGAGTGCCGCCAGTTCCGCGAGGCCTTCGCTGAGTCCTTCGTGCTGAAAGCGCCGCTGCTTGTCTTTGATGTACACCAGCATTTCACGCATGAAATGTGCTTGGTATACCTTGGAGAAGCCTTGGCCAATGCGGTCGGCACACTGGTCCAGACGGAACGGCACCGACACGGCAACGGCTCCTTGCAGCAAGCTGTTGCTGCCCACTTCGCCCAAGTGCTTGAGCAGCACATTGCCGCCCAGCGAATAGCCCACCGCATACAACGGCGCCAAGGGTCGCAGGGTGCGCAGATGGGCAATGACGCTGGCGAGGTCTTCACTGGCGCCGGAGTGGTAGCTGCGTGGCAAAAGATTGGGTTCGCCAGAGCAACCACGCCAGTTCAACGCCACGCTGGCCCAGCCTTGGAGGGCCAGAGCCTGCTGCAAACCCACCACGTAAGGCGAGTTCGACGAGCCGGTCAGACCGTGCAACACCAGGACCAAAGGCGTGTCTGCCTCATGCGGGCCGTGCCAGTCCATATCCAGAAAGTCGCCGTCGGCCAACCAAATACGTTCACGCGGGCGTTCAAGCTTTGCTTTTTTTCGCCACAAGGGGCCCCACAGCGTTTGCAGGTGCGGGTTAGCCAGTCCTAAAGCGGGAATGAACGGGTCTGGAAGCGTGGTCGTAGCAAGTTGGATAGGCACGTTCGAACTCGTCGGCAATTCACGTTTACTGCATAAACGCTACGTTGCCACAACTGCGGACAGGCGTGCCGGAGTTTTTCTTCAGCGGTAGGGTTGAAGCCTACTGTGTGTCACTCATGACGCCTTCGCCAATGAATCCACCCCACGCAGACCTTGCGGGTTCTGCGGGAGTGAATGCATATGGCTGGCACCGCGATCAGGCGTCTACCTCGGTACTCCGCTGCCATAGCGCGTAATACACCTGCCCGGCTTTCTTCTCCCGGTGCAGGCGCCAGTTGCCTGGCAAACCGACAGACGACGGCGGGATTTCGCTTTCCGTGTAAATCCAGGCGTTGTCAGCCAGCCAATGACGCTCTTCAAGAAGGGCGCAGGCGGCAGGCAGCAGGTTCTGGTGGAAGGGCGGGTCGAGAAAGACCAGATCGAACTGGGCAGGCGTCTGGGTTTCCAGATAACGCAGGCTGTCGGTATGTGATACCTGGCCAACCGTGCACCCGAGCATGTCCAGGTTCCGTCGCAGGCTGGCGAGGGCCTCTGCGTTATTGTCCAGCGCCAGGGCCATGCCCGCGCCGCGCGACAGGGCTTCCAGGTAAAGCGCGCCGCTGCCGGTGAATACGTCGAGTACGTGCGCGCCTTCGATGTGCGTTGCGAGCCAGTTAAACAGCGTTTCGCGCACGCGGTCCGGCGTTGGACGCAGGCCTGGAGCGTCGGGGAAGGTCAGGCGACGGCTACCCCATTCGCCACCGATGATGCGCAGTTGACCCAGGCCGTTATGGCCCTTTGGTCTTGGATTGGCCATTAGTGCTCCGGGACCCCGAGAGGTTGCTGAGTAGGTTTGTCAGTAGGGGGTGGCAACGGCTTTTGCGGCACCGTCGGGCCCGCGGTGACGATCACCATCTTATCCGCGCTCAGGTGCTTGTTCATGGCAGCTTTGACTTGCTCGACCGTCACGTTTTGCGCCTGTTGCATAAAGTCTTCCAGGTACGTCAGCGGCAGGTCGTAGAAACCAATCGCACCTAGCTGACCAACGATATCGGCGTTGCTGGCCGTGGACAGGGGGAAGCTGCCGGACAATTCACGCTTGGCGTCGTCCAGTTCTTTCTGGGTCGGGCCTGTGATGAGGAAGTCACGCACGATGTCCTGAACCAGCTTCAGGGTATTTTCGCTGAGTTCGGCGCGGGTTTGCAGGGTGATCATGAACGGGCCTGGCACCTGCATCGGGGTGAAACCCGATGAAACGCCATAGGTCAGGCCACGTTTTTCCCGCACTTCCGTCATCAAACGACTGCCGAAGCCGCCACCGCCGAGTACCGAGTTGCCGAGTGTCAGCGCGACGAAATCCGGGTCGTTACGTTCGATCCCCAGTTGCGCGAGCATCAAGTGCGTTTGCTTGGACGCGAACTCGATGTGGGTTTCACCGGCTTTAGGATCGACCGGTTGTTCGATTTTCGGCAGCGCCGGGCCTTTAGGCAGGGCAGAGGAAACCTGGGCAGCAATCGCTTCTGCTTCGGATCGGGACAGGTCGCCGACCAATGCGATCACCGCATTGCCTGCGGCATAGGCTTTGGCGTGGAAGGCCTTGAGCTGCGCGATGCTAATAGGTGAAATGCTTTTGGCCGTCCCTTCGCTCGGGTGCGCATAAGGGTGGTCGCCATAGAGACGCTTGAACAACTCATTGCCCGCGAGTTTGCCGGGGTTTTGTTTCTGGTATTCGAAGCCGGCCAGCAACTGGTTCTTGATCCGCGCCAGTGAGTCGGCAGGGAATGTCGGTTTACCGACGACTTGGGCAAATAGCTTCAGCGCCGGCTCGCGCTTGTCCACGGCGCTCAGGCTGCGCAGGGAGGTCACTGCCATGTCGCGGTAAGCGCCGTTGCTGAAATCAGCGCCCAAGCCTTCGAAGCCCTCGGCGATGGCGCCCACATTCTTCCCGGCCACGCCTTCATTGAGCATGGCGTTGGTCAGTACGGCGATGCCGGGGGTGCTTCGATCCTGACTGCTGCCGGCGGCGTAGGTCAGGCGCAAGTTGAACATCGGTAATTCACGCGCTTCGACGAACATCACCTTGGCGCCTTCGGCAGTTTTCCAGGTCTGGATGTTCAAGGTGCGCCGTGCTGGCGGTTTGCCGTCGAGTTCTTTGAGCGATTGCAGGTTGTTGTCAGGGAGAGCCTGGACGGTGTCCTTCAGCGTGGTGCTGTCAGGTGCGATGCTTTCAGCCTCGGCCTGGGGAGCGATAAAGGCGCCGAGCATGACCACCAGCCCCAAGGCTCCCAGGCCAAGTAGCCCATAACGTGGACCCTTGTGCTCACTCATGTGCAGTCTCCTCGGGCAAAACGTGCGCAACGCTGAGACGTTCGCGGATGAAATAGGTGCGGGCGGCTTTCTGGATATCGGCCGGGGTCACGCTTTTAAGTGCGTCCAGTTCTTCGTCCATCAGCTTCCACGACAAGCCGACGGTTTCCAGTTCGCCGATCGTGCTGGCCTGGCTGGTAATCGAATCGCGCTGGTAGACCAGGCTGGCAATCACTTGCGCCCGAACCCGTTCCAACTCTTCATTGGACGGCGGCGTGGTTTTCAGCTCATTCAACAGGCGCCAGATACCGGCTTCAACATCGGCCAGGTTTTTTTTCTTCTGCGTGTTAGGGGTTGCGCTGAGCATGAACAGGCTATCGCCACGGCTGTAGGCGTCGTAACTCGACGAGGCGCCTGAAACCAGCTCTTCGCCTCGCTCCAGACGGGTCGGAATGCGTGCGCTGTAGCCGCCGTCAAGCAGGGCGGAAATCAGGCGCAGCGCATTGACCGAGCGTGGATCCGCAGCGGTGGACAGGCTGGGTACGTTGAAACCGTACATAAGGCTCGGCAATTGAGTCTGTACGTGCAGGGTGATTTTGCGTTCGCCGGGCTCAGCCAGCTCCAGCGGGGCTTTCGACGGTGGTACGTCGCGCCGCTGGATCGGCCCGAAATAACGTTGCGCCAGGGCTTTTACGTCGTCGGGCTGCACGTCGCCGACCACCACCAAGGTGGCGTTGTTCGGCACGTACCAGGCTTCGTACCAATGACGAAGCTCCTCAACCTTCATCCGGTCCAGGTCTGCCATCCAGCCGATGGTCGGCGTGTGGTAACCGCTGGCGGGGTAGGCCATGGCCTGGAAGCGCTCATAGGCTTTGGCGCTGGGCTTGTCGTCAGTGCGCAGGCGGCGTTCTTCCTTGATGACTTCAATTTCGCGGCTGAATTCTTCAGGGGGCAGAAGCAGGCTGGCCATGCGATCGGCTTCCAGCTCGAAGGCTACTCCCAGGCGATCACGGGCCAAAACCTGGTAATACGCGGTGTAGTCGTCGCTGGTGAACGCGTTTTCTTCAGCGCCCAGATCACGCAAAATCAGTGAAGCCTGGCCTGGCCCCACGTTTTTGCTGCCTTTGAACATCATGTGTTCCAGGGCATGGGACAAACCGGTCTGGCCAGGGGTTTCATAGCTGGAACCGACTTTGTACCAGACCTGCGAAACCACCACGGGCGCGCGATGGTCTTCGCGGACGATGATTTTCAGGCCATTGTCCAGGGTGAATTCGTGAGTAGGTTGCGGGTCTGCAGCCAATGCTGACAGTGGCAGACACACTGTGCTGAGTAGCAGGCCTGCGGCACGGCGGGCTAGAGCATTCATTCGTTTTGAACCTGTTAGGCGGCCTGCTTGAACTTAGCGTCGGCGGGCGCGGGGGTGTTAGGATACGGGTCCGTGTGGCCGGCGGCCACGGCTAGAATGGTTACATGAACTATTGGTCCTGGTCTGGCACGGTTGAAACGGGCTGAAATGACGTTTTTGTACCGGTGAACGCCTACAATTTCGGGGCTGCGGATGAACAAGCCGGGTCAAAAGCAGTCTGTTTTGCATTGACAGAATTTTCCTGAGGCGCCGCTTTGGCGCGTCGCTACCTTGAGATAGCCGTCCTCCATGTTTGGTTCCAACGACGACAAGAAGACCCCAGCTCCGGCTGCAGAGAAAAAAGGCCTGTTCGGATGGCTGCGCAAAAAGCCGCAGGAAACCGTTGCCGAGCAGCCACAAAACCTACCCACAGCAGCGCCTGAGGTGGTCATCGACCACGCGCCAGTCGCTGTTGAGCCACAACTCGCGCCGCAATCGGCTCCAGAGCCTCAGCCTTGGCTGATATTACCGGTGGCCGAAGAGTCCGTGGCGCTGATCGATGAGCTTGAGCCTCACGTGACGCCGCCGATTCCGGCGCACAGCGTGCCGGATGTGCAGCCGATGCCCGCCGAGCTGGCGCCTGTGGCTGTGGCTGTGCCTGAGCTGATTGTCGTGCCAGTGCCCGTTTCGGCACCGGCACCCCAGTCGGTCGCGCGAGTGGCTGAAGTTGCTCCTGCTCCCGTTTCCGTGCCTGCTCCGGTCACCCCGACAGCCACAGAAGCCAGTAAAGCCGGCTTTTTCGCTCGTCTCAAGCAAGGTTTGTCGAAAACCAGCGCCAGTCTGGGCGAGGGCATGGCCAGCCTGTTCCTCGGCAAGAAGCTGATCGACGATGACCTGCTCGAAGAGATCGAAACCCGGCTGCTGACCGCCGATGTGGGCGTCGATGCGACAGCGGTGATTATTCAAAGCCTGACCCAGAAGGTCGCGCGCAAGCAGCTGACCGACAGCGACGCTCTGTATAAGTCGTTGCAGGCTGAACTGACGGCCTTGCTCAAGCCCGTCGAGAAGCCATTGGTCATCGCCGGGCAGAACAAGCCGTTCGTGATCCTAGTGGTGGGCGTCAATGGCGCAGGCAAAACAACGACCATCGGCAAGCTGGCGAAAAAGCTCCAGCTCGAAGGTAAAAAAGTCATGCTCGCCGCCGGTGACACCTTCCGCGCGGCAGCGGTGGAGCAGCTGCAGGTCTGGGGTGAGCGCAATCACATTCCAGTCATCGCCCAGCACACCGGCGCGGATTCGGCTTCGGTGATCTTTGACGCGGTGCAGGCGGCCAAGGCTCGCGGCATTGATGTGCTGATCGCCGACACCGCGGGTCGGCTCCACACCAAAGACAACCTGATGGAAGAACTGAAAAAAGTTCGCCGGGTCATCGGCAAGCTCGACGCCGACGCGCCGCATGAAGTGCTGTTGGTGCTGGACGCGGGCACTGGGCAGAACGCAATCAATCAGGCCAAGCAGTTCAATCAGACCGTGACCTTGACCGGTCTGGCCCTGACCAAACTCGACGGTACCGCCAAAGGGGGTGTGATCTTCGCCCTGGCCAAGCAGTTTGGTCTGCCGATTCGGTATATCGGCGTGGGTGAAGGCATCGACGATTTGCGTACTTTTGAAGCTGAACCCTTTGTTCAAGCTCTGTTCGCCGAGCGGGAGCGCACATGATTCGTTTCGAACAGGTCGGTAAACGCTATCCGAACGGACACGTCGGCTTGCATGAGCTGAGCTTTCGAGTACGTCGTGGCGAGTTTTTGTTTGTCACCGGCCATTCTGGCGCCGGCAAAAGCACTCTGTTGCGCTTGCTCCTGGCCATGGAACGCCCGACCACCGGCAAATTGTTGCTGGCCGGTCAGGATCTGGGCCAGATCAGTACCTCGCAAATCCCGTTTCTGCGTCGTCAGATAGGCGTGGTGTTCCAGAATCACCAGCTACTGTTCGACCGTACGGTGTTCAATAACATCGCCTTGCCACTGCAGATTCTTGGCTTGTCCAAGGCGGAAATCACCAAGCGCGTCGATTCGGCCCTGGAGCGCGTGGCGCTCTCGGATAAAACCGATCTGTACCCCGGTGACTTATCCACAGGCCAGCAACAGCGGGTCGGCATCGCTCGGGCCATCGTCCACCGTCCGGCGTTACTGCTGGCGGATGAACCCACCGGTAACCTTGACCCACGTCTGGCAGCGGAAATCATGGGTGTATTCGAAGATATCAACCGTTTGGGCACCAGTGTGCTGATCGCCAGCCATGACCTGGCGTTGATTGCGCGCATGCGTCATCGCATGCTGACGCTCCAGCGTGGTCGCTTGATTGGCGACGGGGAGGCCGTATGAGCGCGACACGCAGCCCTAAAGTGTCGGAGCGTGTCGCGCCCAAGGCGGCCGAACCGCAACCGCAGAAAAAGAAAAAGCCTGGTGACGACGATGACGGTCCAGACTTCAGCACCTTGCTGCATGCCTGGCTGGAAGCGCACCGCTCCAGCGTGCTCGACAGCGTGCGCCGTTTGGGCAAACAGCCGATTGGCAGCTTCTTTACCTGTCTGGTGATGGCCATCGCCTTGAGCCTGCCCATGGGTTTATCGCTGCTGTTGAACAACGTCGAGCGATTGGGCGGTTCGTGGCAGCGTGCAGCACAGATTTCGCTTTACCTGGAGCTGAACGCCAGCGCCAGTGAGGGCAACGCCCTGAGCGAGCAGATCAAGCGGATGCCCGGCGTGGCAGAGGCCGAATACATCAGCAAGGATCAGGCTCTGGTTGAGTTTCAGCAGCAATCCGGGCTTGGCGAAGCGTTGAAGGAGTTGCCACAGAACCCGCTTCCGGGCGTTGTACTGGTGACGCCGAATGAAGTGGATAAGCCTGCTTTGGAAGCACTGCGCACGCGTCTGGCAGAGTTGCCGAAGGTGCAGCAGGCTCAGCTTGATCTAGTATGGGTTGAGCGTCTGGCTGCGATCCTCAAGCTGGGCGACCGTTTTGTTTTTGGTCTGACCGTCCTGCTGGTGCTCGCGCTGCTGCTGGTAATTGGTAACACGATACGTCTGCATATCGAGAACCGCCGCGTCGAGATCGAGGTGATCAAACTGGTAGGCGGTACTGACGCCTACGTGCGTCGGCCTTTTCTGTATATGGGCGCGCTGTATGGCCTGGGGGCCGGTTTTCTGTCCTGGGGCGTGCTCGCTTTTGGTCTAGACTGGCTCAACGATGCCGTAGTTGGGTTGGCGGGTCTGTACGGGAGCGACTTCTCTTTGGCGGGTGTGCCGCTTGCTGATGGCTTTTCGCTCTTGCTTGGAGCGGTATTGTTAGGGTATATCGGTGCTTGGATTGCAGTAGCACGCCACTTGAGAGAGCTGGCGCCTCGTTAGAATTATTTTTTAATATTGACGTTTTCAGCGGTTTAGGGAACTTGTCTAGTGGTTCCCGGTCAATTTCGCAGTGCTGAACTGCACGAGTTATGTGAGTCGGAGGTTTTTTTCGTATGACCACTTCTTTGCAACCTGTTTATGCATTAGCGGCCCCAGGCGCAAACCTGGAGGCCTACGTGCACACGGTCAACAGCATTCCATTGCTGACGCCCGAGCAGGAGCGTGAACTGGCCGAGAGTCTCTATTATGAGCAGGATCTAGGGGCGGCTCGGCAGATGGTGCTCGCCCACCTGCGTTTTGTGGTGCATATCGCACGCAGTTATTCCGGTTATGGCCTGGCACAGGCTGACCTGATCCAGGAAGGTAACGTTGGCCTGATGAAGGCCGTCAAACGCTTCAACCCGGAAATGGGTGTGCGCCTGGTGTCGTTCGCTGTGCACTGGATCAAAGCTGAAATTCATGAATTCATTCTGCGCAACTGGCGCATCGTCAAAGTCGCCACGACCAAGGCGCAGCGCAAGCTGTTCTTCAATCTGCGCAGCCAGAAAAAACGTCTGGCGTGGCTGAACAATGAAGAAGTCCATCGTGTGGCGGAAAGCCTCGGTGTAGAGCCGCGCGAAGTGCGCGAAATGGAAAGCCGCCTGACGGGCCACGACATGGCATTCGATCCGGCTGCCGAAGCGGACGATGACAGCGCCTTCCAGTCGCCTGCCAATTACCTGGAAGACCACCGTTACGACCCGGCCCGGCAGTTGGAAGATTCCGACTGGACCGATAACTCCACTGCCAATCTGCACCAGGCGCTGGATGTCCTTGATGACCGTAGCCGTGACATTCTTTATCAGCGCTGGTTGTCTGAGGAGAAGGCCACGTTGCATGACCTGGCGCAGAAGTACAACGTCTCCGCCGAGCGTATTCGTCAGCTGGAAAAGAGCGCGATGAACAAGCTCAAATTGTCGATCGCTGCGTAAACAGCTGCTCGACACAAAAAAACGCCCCGATCATGTGATCGGGGCGTTTTTTGTTGTGTCAGATAAGCGCGAAGGCGTCAGTCCAGACACCAACGATGCTGAATTAAAACTTCCGGCTGTGGTTCAAGCCCACCAGATATTCATCCCCACCCAACTGGCGCATCTGCTGGCGAATCCAGCCGGCACGGCGCGCCACGTAGCTATTGGGGTGGCTGGCGCTCCACTGGCGGGGATTGGGCAGCACGGCGGCGAGGTAGCTGGCCTGCTGCATCGAGAGCCCGCCAGCGCTCACGCCGAAGTGATGCCGCGCAGCCGCTTCGGCGCCAAACACGCCGTCGTCCCACTCGACGCTGTTGAGGTAAACCTCGAGAATTCGCTGCTTGGACCAGAACACCTCGATCAACCCGGTGAACCAGGCCTCCAACCCTTTGCGCAGCCAGCTACGGCCCGACCACAGGAACAGGTTCTTCGATACCTGCTGGCTCAGCGTACTGGCGCCGCGTACCGAGCCACCGAGTTCGTTATGGGCCAGCGCAGCCTGAATCGCGTCGACATCGAACCCCCAGTGCTCGGCGAATTTCTGGTCTTCACCCGCGATCACCGCCACTTTCAGGTCGTTGGAGATTTTGTCCCAGGGCTGCCAGGTGCGTTGCAGGTCGATAGGCTGGCCGTCGGTCCAGGACTCGATCTTGCGCTCGACCATCAGCGCGGTACCGGGTGGCGGCACCCAACGAAAGATCAATACCAGCACAACGCTGGCTGCTGCGAACCAGAACAGGGCTTTGACGACACGGTTGAAGAGGAAACGCAGCATAAGAGATGGCTTGGCCGGAGCAGTCGAGCGGGCCATTATACAGACCCTGCGCAATTGAATGATCGTTGACTGGAGTTTGAGATGTTTCGTGGCTTCTTGATGCTTGCTGCCTTTTTCGGTTTTACCGGCGTAGCCCTGGGTGCGTTTGCCGCTCACGGCCTGAAAAATCGCCTGAGCGCGGAGTATCTGGCGATTTTCCATACAGGTGTGATGTACCAGCTGGTCCACACCTTGGCCTTATTAGCCGTTGCATTGCTTGCCGTGCAGATCCCTGGCCGTTTGATGACGTGGGCGGGGATCTCGTTTGTCGTCGGTATTGTGTTGTTCTCTGGCAGCCTGTACCTGTTGACCCTGACCGGTGTCACCCGGCTTGGGATCATCACTCCGTTTGGTGGGCTGGCCTTCCTGATGGGCTGGCTGCTGCTGGGCCTGGCGGCATGGCGCCTGGGCACGGTCTAACATATTCGAGCCTGACCCCTAGGCTCCACTTGAGACGAATGGCGTGGCTTTGCCTTGGTCATACGTAATGATCGGGCTAGAATGCTGGCCCTTAAAATGATGGCTGCTTATCGCATGCACATTCAGTTGAACGGTGAATCCTTTGAACTGCCCGACGGTGAAACCGTCGCGGGGTTACTTATCCGTCTGGACCTGACCGGGCGTCGAGTGGCGGTCGAGCTCAATCAGGATATTGTCCCGCGCAGCCAGCACGTTTCCACGGCCCTGCGCGAAGGCGACCAGGTCGAAGTGGTGCACGCCATCGGTGGCGGCTAGGCCGCTTCAGTCGATCCAGCGGGTCGTCAGTCTTTCGATTCAAATCTGCAAGAACCTCAACCTTAAAGAGGATTTCCGATGAGCAACGTTCGCACCGACAAGCCTTTCACTCTGGCCGGTCGTACTTTCCAGTCGCGCCTGCTGGTTGGCACGGGCAAGTACCCGGACATGGAGTCCACGCGCCTGGCCATTGAAGCCTCGGGTGCCGAAATTGTCACCGTCGCCGTGCGTCGGACCAACCTTGGGCAGAACCCGGGTGAGCCGAACCTGCTCGACATCCTGCCGCCGGATCGCTACACCATCCTGCCGAACACCGCCGGTTGTTTCGACGCTATCGAAGCGGTGCGCACCTGCCGTCTGGCCCGTGAGCTGCTCGACGGTAAAAACCTGGTCAAGCTGGAAGTGTTGGCCGACCAGAAAACCCTGTTCCCGAACGTGATCGAAACCCTCAAGGCCGCCGAGATTCTGGTCAAAGATGGTTTCGACGTCATGGTCTACACCAGTGACGACCCGATTATTGCGCGCCAACTGGCGGAAATCGGCTGCATCGCGGTCATGCCGCTGGCAGGCCTGATCGGCACCGGTCTGGGTATCTGCAATCCCTACAACCTGCAGATCATCCTCGAAGAGGCCAAAGTGCCGGTTCTGGTCGATGCGGGCGTCGGTACTGCTTCCGATGCCACCATCGCCATGGAATTGGGCTGTGAGGCGGTGCTGATGAACTCGGCCATCGCCCATGCGCAAAATCCGGTGATGATGGCCGAAGCCATGAAGCACGCGATTGTCGCCGGTCGTCTGGCGTATCTCGCTGGCCGTATGCCCAAGAAACTCTATGCCAGCGCCTCCTCGCCGCTGGATGGTCTGATCAAGTAAGAGCCCGTTGATGACTGATTCGCACGTTTCCAACCCAGAGCCGTCTGTTCCCGAACAGGGCGAAGAGCGCCAACACCGTCGCATCAAGAGTTTCGTGATGCGCGCCGGACGTATGACCGAAGGCCAGCAACGCGGCCTCGATCAAGGCCGGCCGCTGTTCGTCTTGCCGCTGGCTGATGCGCCCGTGGATTTTGATCAGGTATTCGGTCGCTCGGCGCCACGTACCCTGGAAATCGGCTTCGGCATGGGCCATTCGCTGCTGGAAATGGCGGCAGCCTCGCTCGAGCACGATTTCATTGGCGTCGAAGTGCATCACCCGGGTGTGGGCGCGCTGCTGAATGGCGTGCTGACCCAGGGGCTGACAAACGTGCGCGTCTACGATTGCGATGCCATCGAAGTGCTCAACCGTTGCATTGCCGACAACAGCCTCGACCGTTTGATGCTGTTCTTCCCGGACCCGTGGCACAAAAGCCGTCACCACAAGCGCCGTATCGTTCAGCCGGAGTTCGCCGAGTTGGTGCGCAGCAAGCTCAAGGTCGGCGGCATTCTGCACATGGCCACCGATTGGGAACCCTATGCCGAGTACATGCTGGAAGTGATGAACGTCGCGCCGGGCTATCGCAACCAGGCCGAAGACGGAAAATGCGTACCTCGCCCAACCGAGCGCCCGATCACCAAGTTTGAACGTCGCGGTGAGCGGCTTGGGCATGGCGTGTGGGATTTGAAGTTCGAGAAGCTGGCGTAAAACCTGTAGGAGCGGGCTTGCATCCTTAAGGTCGTGCCGACCTTATCGCGGGTAAGCGCGCTCCTATAGGTGTTCTTTAGCGGCGATCCGCTACAACCCCAATCAAGATCAACACCACCAACAGCACAGGCGCAAGGCTGTAGTTGTTGAACTGGCTCAGCCCGCGGATAACCCATGGGGTGGCGTAGATCAGTGCCGCGCCGCTGCCGATTGTGCACAAAAGGGCCATGACGGGTACGCGCAACGCGCCCGCCAAGCCACCGATACGTCCTTCCAGCCAGCCTTTGATGTCGGCACCAAACAACACCAATAGACAACCGACCAACGCCAGGGCGATTTCGGAAAGGTTGCTGCGGCTCCAGCGCGAGACGGTGGCGAGCAGGTCGAGTACAAGGTCCATGCAAAGTCCTTAGGTCAAAAAATAGTGCAGCAAGTCATTGAGGAACAACTGGCCCCGGGCGCTGGCGACCAGGCGAGTCGGATCGGCGTCCAGAAGGCCGCGCTGCTCGGCCTGTTGCCGGGCGCTGGCCAGGGTGTCGAGGCTTAGACCGGTGCGCTCGCGAAATAGCTCCGCGTCGACGCCATTTGTCAGGCGCAGGGCATTCATCAGGAATTCGAAGGGCATTTCTTCGTTGCTGAGCAGCTTTTCGCCAGCCTTGAACGCCTTGTTCGGGTTCAGATAATCCTTGGGCAGGCGGGTCTTCCAGGTGCGTACGATGCGCCCGTCGGGATGGCTGAGCTTGCCATGCGCGCCGGCACCGATGCCGATGAAGTCGCCGAAGCTCCAGTAATTGAGGTTATGCCGCGCAGGTCTGCCGGGTTGGGCGTAGGCCGACACTTCGTATTGCGCATAACCGTGCTCGGCGAGCAACGCCTGTCCGGCTTCTTGAATGTCCCACAGGATGTCGTCCTCCGGCAGGCTCGGCGGCTGGTTCCAGAACACCGTGTTCGGTTCCAGCGTCAGTTGGTACCACGACAGATGCGTCGGCGCTAACGCGATGGCCTGGCGCAAATCGTTTAGTGCGTCTTCCTGCGACTGATCCGGCAAACCGTGCATCAAGTCCAGGTTGAAGTTATCGAAACCAGCCTGGCGCGCCATGTCGGCTGCGCGAATGGCTTCATCGCCATTGTGGATGCGGCCCAGCGCTTTGAGCTTCTCTTCCTGGAAACTCTGAATACCAATCGACAGCCGATTGATGCCAAGCCCGCGATACGCGCTGAATTTGGCTTGCTCAAAAGTGCCGGGGTTGGCTTCAAGGGTGATTTCGATGTCGCCGGCAAAACGGATGCGCTGTTCCACGCCCTTGAGCAGACGGCCCAGCGCGTTGGCGCTGAACAGGCTGGGCGTGCCGCCGCCGAAGAAAATCGAGCTCAGCTCGCGGCCATGAACGTGCCGCAGGTCTTGATCAAGGTCCGCCAGCAATGCGTCGACGTATTCCTGTTCGGGCAATACCGGGCTGGCCGTGTGCGAGTTGAAGTCGCAGTACGGGCATTTGCGCACGCACCACGGGATATGGATGTACAGCGCCAAGGGTGGCAGGTGTGGCAAGCCTGCCCTCGGGCTCTGGGTGGAAGGAGCGGCCGAGGAAAAACCGGTCTCACCCAGAAACAGCGGTTGTACGGGCGTATCCGGTGTCATTGCAGGCTCAAGCGCTGACGCAGCAACGCCATGGCGCGGGCGCGGTGGCTAAGCTGGTTTTTTTCCACGGGGCTGAGCTCTGCGCTCGAACAGTCACGCTCGGGCACCCAGAACAAAGGGTCGTAGCCGAAACCGTGTGCACCGCTTGCAGCGCTCAGGATGCGCCCGTGCCACAGGCCTTCGCAGATGATCGGCAGCGGATCATCTGCGTGCCGCACCAGTGCCAGAACACAGACGAATTGCGCGCCACGCTGGTCGGCGGGTACATCCTTCAACGCCTCCAGCAGCTTGGCGTTGTTCGCCGCATCGCCCTGGCCGTCGGCGTACCGGGCCGAATAAATGCCTGGCGCACCACCCAGAAAGTCCACGGCCAACCCGGAGTCGTCGGCCAGCGCCGGCAGTCCGGAAATCCGGGCGGCATTGCGCGCCTTGAGGATCGCGTTTTCGACGAATGACAGGCCGGTCTCTTCCGGCTCGACACTGCTGAACTCACCGATGGAACGCAGGTGCACGGAGTCACCAAGCATGGCCTGGAGTTCTTTCAGCTTGCCAGCGTTATGGCTGGCCAGAACAAGTTGCGTGAACGTCATCATTCGCCTGGAAACAGTTCCTGGTTAAAGCTGAAGCTGTTGGTCGCGCCACCAGCCTGAACATTGATAGTGAAAGTGAGGGTTTCTTGCTGCACGATCGGGAATTGCGCAATGTAATACACCGCGCCCTGATCGGTGATTTGCTTGAACGTCAGGGTGGTGCTGCGACCGGTCAGGTCTTTGACCGTGCCGGTGACGCTGGCGGCACTGGGCTTGTCGGCCTTGAGCACGGCGATGTTCATGACCCCCTGATTCTTGCTGCGCACGAGGCCGGAGGCCTTGGCAATGTCAGGCTGCAGGAAGCTGGACGTGAAGGCGCTGTAGTGCACCGTCACATCGCCAAATTTTTCCAGGCGTTCGGGCTTGGCGTAATCCGCGGCCATGGCCGGCAGGGCCAGGCATAGAGCACATAGAAACAGAGCTAAGCGACGCATGATCGTTCTCCTTGGGCAGTGATTCAAATCGCGATCCGGTGATCTTGCAGGCCAGGGCTGCTGACGCGGTAGATCCCGATCTCACCTAACAGATTAGGCCATAGCTTGCTGGCCCAGCCATGTCGATGTTGCTGATCGACGGCCAGCCGGTTGATGACGCGCGCTTTGCGGCCACGGCACAGCTCTTCGAAGTCGCCGAACGTACAGAAGTGTATGTTCGGCGTGTTGTACCAGGTATACGGCAGAAAGTCGGACACCGGCATCCGGCCCTTGCTGGCCAGGTACCAACGGCAGCGCCAGTGACCGAAGTTGGGGAAGGTGATGATGCACTGGCGACCGACCCGCAGCATCTCGTCGAGAATCCGGTCGGGGTAGTGCACGGCTTGCAGGGCCTGGGTCATGACTACGACATCGAAGCTGTTGCTGGCGAAGTTGCCGAGACCTTTGTCCAGATCCTGCTCGATGACGTTAACGCCCTTGGCGACGCAGTGAGCGATGTTATCGGCGTCGTTTTCCAGGCCGTAACCCGTGACTTGCTTGTGATCGCGCAGCCAGGCCAGCAGTTCGCCATCGCCGCAGCCGAGGTCGAGCACCCGGCTGCCGGCAGGGATCCAGTCTTGGATAATTTCCAGGTCGGCTCTCATGGTGTCCTCAGAGTGCAATTCGGTTCATGTAGCTGGTGAAGGCCTGCAAGTAGCGCGGGATCGGAATCAGAAAGGCGTCATGGCCTTGCGGAGCATCGATTTCCAGGTAGCAGACGTTCTTTTTCGCCGCCATCAGCGCATCCACCAGCTCCCGCGAACGGGCTGGCGAGAAGCGCCAGTCGGTGGTGAAGGAGATCACGCAGAAATCAGCCTTGGCCCCGGCAAAGGTCAGTGCCAGGTTGTCGCCGTGATTGGCGGCCGGGTCGAAGTAGTCCAGCGCCTTGGTCATCAGCAGGTAGGTGTTGGCATCGAAGCGCCCGGAGAACTCTTCGCCCTGATAGCGCAGGTAGCTTTCAACCTGGAACTCGACGCTGTGGAAGTCGTAGTTGAGTTTTTCGCTCTTCAGGCCACGCCCGAATTTCTCGCCCATCGAGTCATCGGACAGGTACGTGATGTGCCCGACCATGCGCGCCAGCATCAGGCCGCGCTTGGGGATCACACCGTATTCCTGGAAATAACCGCCATGAAAGTCCGGGTCGGACAGGATCGCCTGTCGCGCCACTTCATTGAAGGCGATGTTCTGCGCCGACAACTTGGGCGCCGATGCGATGGCCAGGCAGTGGCGGACCCGGTCCGGGTAGCTGATGGTCCACTGCAACGCCTGCATGCCGCCCAGGCTGCCACCGACCACGGCCGCCCATTGCTGGATGCCCAGGGTGTCGGCCAGGCGTGCCTGACTGTTGACCCAGTCTTCCACGGTCAGCACCGGGAAATCGGCGCCGAAAGGCTTGCCGGTCTCGGGATTGATGCTGCTGGGGCCGGTCGAGCCATTGCAGCCGCCAAGGTTGTTCAGGCTGACGACAAAGAACGTGTTGGTGTCGATAGGCTTGCCGGGACCGATGCAGCTGTCCCACCAACCGGGCTTGCGCTCATCGACGCTATGGAAGCCGGCCGCATGATGGTGCCCGGAGAGTGCATGGCAGATCAGCACGGCGTTGCTGGCGGCAGCATTGAGCTCGCCGTAGGTTTCGTAAATCAGGTCGTAGGCAGGCAGCGAACGACCGCACGCCAACGCTAGCGGCTCGCTGAAATGCACCAGTTGCGGCGTGACCAGACCAACAGAATCGTGGGGAAAGACCGTGGGCATCGACCCTGCTCTCGCATAAATGAGGCGTAAGTCTAAAGACCGCGGCCCTTAGCAGCAAGCAAACACCGGACCTGCCGGTGCCTGCATGTGGCGGAGTGAGGCTTAGATCAGCAGACGCAGGGCTTCAGGCATATAGGTCATGGCGGCGAGGTTGTTGATCACCAGCATGTCCAGCAGCTTGAGTGCCATGAACGCCAGGATCGGCGAAATATCCAGGCCGCCCAGGTTCGGCAGAATCTTGCGGAACGGCGCCAGAGCAGGCTCGCAAATCTGGTTGACCAGTTCTGCCCCTGGATTATGGCTGCCCGGTGCGACCCAGGACAGGATCACGCTGATGATCAGGGCGTAGAAGAAAATCTTCAGGAACAGTGAGGTGACCGCAATCAGCGACCAGACCAACAGCAGCAGCGGGTTGTTTATGTACCCTACAGCCAGCAGGAAGATCAGGGCGAACAGCAAAAACTGCACGATGATCGCCAGAACCAGCGAGGACATGTCCAGCCCGAACATGCTCGGAATGATCCGCCGCAGTGGTTTGAGCAGCGGCTGGGTGGCACGCACGGCGAACTGGCTCAGAGGGTTGTAGAAGTCTGCGCGAACCAGTTGCAGCACGAAGCGCAGCAGAATGATCAGCAGGTATAAGCTGCCGACGGTTTGCAGAACATAAATTGCAGCGGTGTTCAGTCCGATCATCGGTCTGCTCCTCAATGGCCTAAAAAGTTACTGGCCCAGCTGTTCGGCCATTTCTGCCGAACGATGCGCGGCAGCAGTGAGTGCTGTTTCGACCAGGGCTTCAAAGCCGCCAGCCTGGAAAGATTTGATAGCCGCTTCCGTGGTACCCGCAGGGGAGGTTACACGGCGGCGCAGCTCAGCGGCATCAACATCGCTGCCAGTGGCCATCAGTGCCGCGCCCAAGGCGGTCTGCAGGGTTAGTTGAGCAGCGGTCTCGCGCGGCAGGCCGAGTTTTTCGCCTGCGGCGGTCATGGCTTCGATCAACAGGAAAAAATACGCCGGACCACTGCCGGACACTGCGGTGACAGCGTCCAGCTGCTTTTCATCGTCCAGCCACAGCACAATGCCGACGGCCGACAGGAGTTGCCCGGCCTGCTCGCGTTGTTCGCTGGAAACACTGGCGGTGGCGTACAGGCCGCTCACGCCCTGGCGCAGGAGTGCCGGAGTATTGGGCATGCAGCGCACGATCGGGTGTTCACCCAGCCACTTGTTCATGCTGGCGCAGGTGATACCGGCGGCGATGGACACGACCAGTTGGCCGGGCTTGAGGCTTGGGCGCAATGCTTCGCACACGGCCTTCATCATTTGTGGTTTTACCGCGATCAGCACGACGTCCGCGCCTTCGATGGCCTGGGCGTTATCGGCGAACAGCTCAATGCCATGCTCGGCGGCGACTTTGGCGCGTTGCTCGGCGCCGGGATCGCTGGCACGAATCAGTGCCGCGTCCACGCCTTGGGCGCGCAACCCGCCGATCAGGCTGGTGGCCATGTTTCCGGCACCGATAAAGGCAATACGAGTGTTGCTCATGACTGAGTTCCTGTTAGCAAAATGGATTTATGGCTGGCCGTAATCGCGGGCACCAAAAAGAGCCGTTCCGATTCGAACCCAGGTTGCGCCTTGTGCAATGGCGGCTTCCAGGTCGTGGCTCATGCCCATGGACAGTGTGTCCAGCGGCAGGTTCAGGCTGTCTTGCAGGCGGCGTACCGTCGCAAAAGCAGCGTTTTGTTCCGCGCTGTCATCGGTGGGTTCGGGAATCGCCATCAGCCCGCGCAACTTCAAGCGCGGCAATGCGCTGATCGCGGCGGCCAAGGCGGGCAGGTCGGCCGGCGTGCAACCAGACTTGCTCGCTTCGCCACTGACGTTGACCTGAATGCAGATGTTGAGCGGCGGGAGCTCTGCGGGGCGTTGCTCGGACAGGCGTTGAGCGATTTTCAAGCGATCCACAGAGTGCACCCAGGCAAAGTGCTCGGCGATAGCGCGAGTCTTGTTTGACTGAATGGGGCCGATGAAATGCCAACACAAGGGCAGGTCAGCTAATTCAAGCTGTTTGCTCAAGGCTTCCTGCAAGTAGTTTTCGCCGAAGTCACGCAGTCCGGCGGCAAACGCCTCGCGCAAAGCAGCGGCAGGTTTGGTCTTGCTTACGGCCAGCAAGTGGATGGTCGATGGGTCGCGTTGCGCCGCAAGGGCTGCTGCGCGAATTCGCTCATCAACTTGGGAAACGTTGTCTGCTATCGTGGACATTGATTTGCGCCAGCAGGGCTAAGGTCTGCGGCATTCTATGTGATTGGGGAGCCCTATGGATATTACCGAGCTGCTGGCCTTCAGTGCCAAGCAGGGCGCGTCGGACTTGCATCTCTCCGCCGGGCTGCCACCGATGATTCGAGTCGATGGCGATGTACGGCGGATCAACCTGCCGGCGCTGGACCACAAACAGGTTCAGGAACTGATCTACGACATCATGAACGACAAGCAGCGCAAGGACTTCGAGGAGTTTTTGGAGACTGACTTTTCCTTCGAGGTGCCTGGTATTGCGCGGTTCCGGGTGAACGCTTTCAACCAGAATCGGGGTGCCGGTGCGGTGTTTCGGACTATTCCGTCGAAAGTCCTGACCATGGACGATCTCGGCATGGGAGAAGTGTTTCGCAAGATTACCGACGTGCCGCGCGGGCTGGTATTGGTTACCGGCCCGACCGGTTCAGGGAAGTCCACCACCCTGGCGGCGATGATCGATTACCTGAACAGTAACAAGCATCACCACATTCTGACGATTGAAGACCCGATCGAGTTCGTCCACGAGTCGAAGAAGTGCCTGGTCAACCAGCGCGAAGTCCATCGAGACACGTTGGGCTTCTCTGAGGCCTTGCGTTCGGCCTTGCGGGAAGACCCGGACATCATTCTGGTGGGTGAAATGCGTGACCTTGAAACCATCCGCCTGGCGCTGACCGCTGCGGAAACCGGACATTTGGTGTTCGGCACGCTGCACACCACGTCGGCGGCGAAAACCATCGACCGGGTTGTCGATGTGTTCCCGGCGCAAGAGAAATCGATGGTGCGCTCGATGCTGTCCGAGTCGTTGCAGGCCGTTATCTCGCAAACGCTGGTCAAGAAAGTCGGTGGCGGGCGGGTCGCCGCACACGAAATCATGATTGGTACACCGGCGATCCGTAACCTTATTCGCGAGGACAAGGTCGCGCAGATGTACTCATCGATCCAGACGGGAGGTTCGTTGGGCATGCAGACGCTGGACATGAGCTTGAAAGAGTTGGTGACCAGAGGCCTGATCACCCGCGAAGGTGCTAGGGAGAAGGCCAAGACACCAGACAACTTCTAAGCGCGGGCTATTTGCGGGGGGGAGGGAAGGATGCGCCGAAGGACACTCCGGCGCATTGCCTGCGCGAACGCAGGCTATACCGTCAACGCTGAGAGATGCGCAGGACGGGATCGTTCTTTGGCAGGACCCGCTTGGCGAGCACGTAATGGTCGTCCCAATAAGGCTTCTTCAGCGTATCGATCGACACTGCTTTGCCGCGACGAGGGGCATGGATGAAGCGGTCATTGCCCAGGTAAATGGCAACATGATTGACCTTGCTGCTCTTTATCGTGAAGAACAGCAAATCGCCCGGCTTCAGATCCTTGCGTTCAACTTTCTGCCCGTGACCTGCGGCCATGGCATTCGAGGTGCGCGGTAAATCGGCTTCGTTCACGTCGCGGAAGGCATATTTGACCAGTCCGCTGCAATCGAACCCTTTACTTGGGCTGCTACCGCCCCAACGATAAGGAGTACCCAGCACATTAACTGCACGGCTCAATACGGCGCTGCTCTGCTTGACCGGCATTTGTGCGACGGTGCCGGTTTTGCCTTTGTTCTTGGTTTTGGCTGCGGTTTTGCTCAGGGATTTTTCGTGAGCGGGACGGTGACTTGTCCGGGTTGGAGCTGTTGGCTCGATGGAGGCGGTGGCTGCGGTGAAAGCGGGTGTTGGTGAAGAATGGGATTTTGCGGTGAAACCATTGAAGCTTGGCGGTAACTGTTGCTCACGGTTGGTGGCGTGGGCGGCCAGCGGCATAAGTAGGCAAATAGTTAGCCATGTCTTGAAAATTGGACGCATTAGGCAGGGCTCTTATTGGTCAGCGCGCAACTTTATAACAGCTTTTTGCGTCGTTCTGACCCCGCTGGTCGAAACAAATGCGGAACGAATGTGCCCATTATTGCGGTAATGTGTCACATGGATTTTGGCAAAGCCCTTAATTACAAGGGCTTGCGCCAGGCTTTTAAGGTTTTTGCCATACGTCGGAGCGCCACATTAAAGTCACAAAATTTACGGATATTTTTTTCTATCAGCTTAAAAGAGGCAGTGAATGAACAGCTATCGTCAGGACGTCCAACCTCAGGACACCCACAGCAAAATTCTCGGCTACCTGCTATGGATTGTCGGTTTTACCGGATCGCATCGCTTTTATTACGGCAAGCCAGTGACCGGTACGATCTGGTTTTTTACGTTGGGTCTGCTGGGTATCGGTTGGCTGATCGACCTGTTTTTGATCCCGAGCATGGATCGCGAGGCAGATTTGCGCTTCAACGCAGGTTCCATTGATTACAGCATCGCCTGGATCCTGCTGACATTTCTTGGCGTGTTCGGCGTGCACCGGATGTATCAAGGCAAATGGATCACCGGGATCATCTATCTATTCACCGGCGGATTTTTTCTGCTGGGCGTGTTGTATGACTTCTGGACCCTGAACGACCAGATTTCTGTCAAGAATGCGCGGCGGGGGTAAAGCCAGTAATGCTCCCATCAAGCTAGCTGTAACTGATAGAGATTTTCTACCGTCCGTGGAACGACCGCGCCTTACTCGTGCAACGTGGTATCGCTATCGAATGCCCGCACACATTTGTTATTTCCATTTCCTTCAAATACCCCCCTGATACCCCCTAACCGCCTTTCTCACGAACGGCGGTTTTTTTGCGGGCCAACCTTTCAGACCTTTCCTGCAACACGGGACTGATTTGGCCTACAGACGATAAAAAACCTTTCGCTGACTATGCCTTGGACAACTTTCCTTACAAAAGGCAGGGCAGCGGAATGCCGAAACTGACTCATCAGCCCGCCATGGGCTTTGAAATCCCCGCGTGTCTGCGCGACCTGAAACAACACGCAGACGCAGCAAGCCTCGACCACCTCGACATGATCATCAACGCCACGTTGCTGGATTACCCCTTGCTGCAACGGCTGGCCGAACTCGACCCGCCGCCCTTGCACACACCGCTGCTTGAGGGCACGCCGGAACACGCACTGGCCGCACAAGGCCCTGTGCATGTTCGTGTGTTCTGGGCACATGCGGCCCAGGTGAACTGGCTGGGGACGTTTGTCAGGGCGTTCGAACGCGAGTCCCGCGTGCTGTCGCTGTTAAGCCCCTGGCCGTTCGACGCGTTGAGTGAGCACCTGCGTTATTACACCCAGGCGCATTGGGACAAAGGCGCCAAGAGCGGCATCCTGCGTTACTACGACAACCGGTTGTTCAAGCACATCAGTGGCGTGTTTATCGAAGACGCGGCTCGCGACTTCCATGCCCCCGTCATCAGTTGGCACTGGACCGATCGCGATCACAAAGCGCAGATCATCGGTGGCTATAACCTCCCCTTTCACGAATTTACCCGCCCCAGTACGGCCTTGATGATGGACGCGTTTCAGGTCGAGTCCGTGTGCATGTGGAGTGATGCCGAGCAATGGGAGAAAACCCACGGTCTGTCGAAACGAAACTACCGGGTCGGCAAGGAACAACGAGTCTCCCTGCTTTATTTGGGGCACCTCGCCGCCAGTGACCTCCACCTTGAGGGCGAGGAGCACCGGGCATTTATGATCGAGTGGCTGGCCCGACACCTACCCGAAGACCTGCCGCAGACCGGTGGTTGGGCATGAGGCGCCCGCTCGCGCTTTGCCTGCTGACCTGCCTTGCGCTGCAAGCCTGCAGCCAATCATTGCCCGACCGACTCGGCGCGCCCATCGAGGGGTACAGCCACACCTCGGCGGCGATCAATTACTTCATGGTCAACGGCAACGGCGGTCCGAACATCGGCCCTTACGGCGGGGGCGGTAGCCAGAACTGCTGCGTGAGCCTGCCCCGCCAGTGGCACCCCGGCCTGACCGTGGTGGTGGAGTGGGAGAAGGATCCGACGCCGCACGCCTACGGCAAATGGCCTGAGCGCCCGTTCAGCGATGCTTGGAACAAGCGAATGCAGGAACACGAGTCTAAAAACACCCGCCATCGCGCCGTCGTGGAGGTGGCGCCGTATGAGCAACTTGGCCTGGTCAATGTGCATTTTCTGCCTTGCGATCAAGTCAAGGTCGCCGCCAGTCCTAGCTACCACGGTCGCCCCAATCATCCCTACAACTATCCTATGAAAATGGAAGAGCCTGCCGTATGTCCCGCACCCTAAAACCTGGCACCCCACGCCGAAGGCCAGCGCTTTGGGTGGCGGCTGCGCTCGCCTGCCTTGCGCTGCAAGCGTGCAGCCAATCATTGCCCGACCGGCTCGGCGCGCCCATCGAGGGGTACAGCCACACCTCGGCGGCGATCAACTACTTCATGGTCAACGGCAACGGCGGGCCGAACATCGGGCCTTACGGCGGGGGCGGCAGCCAGAACTGCTGCGTGAGCCTGCCCCGCAAGTGGCACCCCGGCCTGACCGTGGTGGTGGAGTGGGAGAAGGATCCGAATGTCGGTGCGTCACGGTATTGGGGTGTCCCCCCGTTTTCTGATGCGTGGCGTGCACGAATGAAAGAACACCGATCCAAATACACCCGCCATCGCGCCGTCGTGGAGGTGGCACCGTATGAGCAACTCGGGCTGGTCAATGTGCACTTTCTGCCTTGCGATCAAGTCAAGGTCGCCGCCAGTCCCAGCTACCACGGTCGCCCCAATCACCCCTACAACTATCCTCTCAAGATGGAAGTTCCTGCCAAATGTCCATTACCTTGAATTCAGGCTCTCAACGCCCGGCCCCGGCGCCTTTAACGCCGACCCCGCCGTTCCCAAAAGAGGGGCTGCTGCCACGCACGTCCGAGGATGTGGCGCTTAACTACCGCACACAGTATCGGCCCAAGCTGCTGGCGGCCTATGCGGCTAAACGGGCCGCCAAAGCGGCGGGTGAAACCTATTCCGGCGCGCCGTGCATCAATGTGCTGAACATCACCCTGTGTTTCGACGGCACCAACAACCACGAACCCTCGGACAAACTCGGTCAACCCCCGAGCACCAGCAACGTCGCGCGGCTTTACCACGCCAGCGTCGGTGCCAACCAGGGCACAGAGCAGAGCCGGGCGAACCAGATGGGTTTCTATCGTTATTACATGCAAGGGGTCGGCACCGAGTTCAAGGAAATCGGTGAGTTCGAACCACGAGATCTGGGGCTGATCGGCGCGGTCGGCGGTGAGAACCGGATCAATTGGGGCATTACGCGCCTGCTGGATGCTGTGGGTCGGGCCTGCGGCGAAGACCCGCTAACCGTGGATGCAGCCTACGAGCTGGTGCAAAAAATGGGCACCTCGTTCACTGAAGAGATGCTCGGCGCGACGTTGCTCAAGAGTGGTGACAGCCGTCGGCGAGAGGCCCTGCACGCGCCGTTGCTGGCGCTGCAAAAAAAGGTCGACTACGTGCATGCGCGCAAGACCAAACCGCGGATCATCGGCCTGCGCCTGTACGTGTACGGCTTTTCCCGGGGCGCCGCCGAAGCCCGGGCCTTTGCTACCTGGCTGGAGAGCCTGACCCAGGTCGAAATCGAGGGTGAGACCTGTTACCTGTTTGCCGGCCTGCCGATCTGCATTGCCTTCCTGGGCCTGTTCGACACCGTGGCCTCCACCGGCATGGCCTACGCGATGCCGTTCGCCGAGGGCCATATGGGGTGGGCCGATGACTCCATGCGCCTGTCGGACTCGGAGACGTTTCTGGAGCGCTGCGTGCATCTGGTCGCCGCCCACGAGCAACGCACCTGTTTCCCGGTGGACTCGATCCGGCGCAAGAACGACCCCGATGACCCTTCGACCTACCGCACTAACACGGTCGAATACCTGTACCCCGGCATGCACTCCGATGTCGGGGGTGGGTATTCGCCGGGCGATCAGGGCAAGTCGCTGGGCGGCACTCAGGACGTGATGTCACAAATTCCGCTGCACCATATGTATGCGGAGGCCTATGCCGTGGGTGCGCCGTTGCAGGCGCCTCCCAATGCGCTCAGTGACGAACAGAAACAAGACGAGCCATGGCTGGAAATGGCTGAAGAAGTCCATGAAGCCTTCGACATCTCCGAAACCCTCACCCTCCGCTTCAACACCTGGCTCGCCCACCACAAAACCGGCCCGCTGGAAGGCGCCTTGGCCGGTGAGCAGGCGCTGCTGACGGGGTGGCGGATCAATCGGTATGGCAGTTTTCACTTCAGGACAACCTCCGCTTACCAGCATGTCACAGGCAAGGACATGACCCAGGAAGAGTGGGATGCCCTTAAAGCGCTGCATGAGCGACAGCTCGCCGAGAACAAGGCCAACCATGAGGGCCAACCGCTCAAGGAGTTGTCAGGCAGCACGCTGGCAACGCATCAGGAATATCGGGCGCTCAAACAGGGTTATGAACAACGCGTCGGCGCGGCACAACCCATCGACTTTAATACCCATAAAGCCTTTGAGCCCACGCTCGATCAGCGCCAGATGGACAGGGCCATGATCGAATTCGGTCGTGACTATGACCCAAGCAACTGGTCGCTGGCGTTGGCCGGTGACGCCATCAGTTGGGCGACCATTCCTCATCTGCTGTTCGGGGGGTTGATATACCTGACCAACGAGCAGGATGAAGCCCAGGAATACCGTGACCTGCGCACCTCTGGTAACCAGGCTTACCTGGCGCTGTATGACTTAAAAACCGCCGAGCCCCTGACGGATACTGCTCGCACGCTCACCGACTTTTTCGACGACCAGGTCCACGATTCCCGCGCCTGGTTCATGAACTCTACTCGCTTGGGCGAGCGCGAAGTGTTCAGTGATTACTTCCGCTACCGCTGCATCTTTTTCGACAACGAATCCAACAAGTCCCTGTCGCCGGTGGCGAGGGCCGGGCAAGTGATCGGGGTGGGTATTGCGGTGGCCAGTGTCGGTTTGAGCATCAAGCGCCACGACCCGCGTTACCTGGTGGGTCTGCTGATTCCATCGCTGGGCATTCCCGTGTTTCGCGGCAAGGTGGGCTTTCCGCAAGTCAGCGCATTTGATTCTGTCACGGGCATCGCCCTGCCGATGCTGGACAATCTCGACAACATTCGGGCGTTCAGCAAAGACCCCGGCGATATGCTGAAGCTGGCGAAAGCCTTGCCCACACCGCCAGCCCTCAGCGCAGAAACCGCGACCACGCCCGAGCTGCAAAAACTGCTCAAGGCCACGGAGGCGGCGAAGGCTTTAGCGAAGGTCAAGGATCTGCTCGACCGGTTGCCTGACGAATCGAAGATGGGGTTGTTGGATCAGGTGAAGGGAGCGTTGGGTAGCGGGGTGAGTTGATGACTGCTTCGCAGCGGGACGCATAGTTGCAAGACTACGTGTCCCGCTGCGAAGCAGTTTAAGCGGTGCATCTGACGCACCGCGATCAAGACCCAATCAGCTGCTGTAGCTGATCCGTCCATCCACCAGGGTGTACCGCACGGCCCCTGGCAGGCAGTGGCCAAGGAACGGGCAGTTTTCGCCTTTGGACAGCCATTTCTCGCCAACAACAGTAGAAGCCGTCGGGTCGAACAGCACCAGATCCGCTGGCGCACCGACACGCAATTGACCGGCAGGCAGGCGCAAGGCCGCCGCAGGGCCAGCGCTGAGGCGTGCCAGCAGGGTTGGCAGGTCGAGCAGGCCGTCTGCGACCAACGTCATCGCCAGCGGCAATAGCAGCTCAACGCTGCTGATGCCCGGCTCGGTCGCCCCGAACGGGGCCAGCTTGGCGTCGCGTTCATGGGGTTGGTGATGGCTGGAGATGGCTTGAACCACCCCGGACTTAACCGCTGCACGCAGGCCATCGCGGTCGGCGCGGGTGCGTAGCGGCGGCTGGACGTGGTACAGGCTGGAGAAGTCGATCAGCGCTTCATCGATGAGGATAAGCTGATACATCGCCACGTCGGCGGTGACCGGCAGCCCACGGGCCTGCGCCTGAGCGATCAGTTCCACACCGCGTGCACTGGTCAATTGGCTGAAGTGCGCGCGCACGCCGCTTTGTTCCACCAGCAGCAGATCCCGAGCCAAGGCCACGGTTTCGGCGGTTTCCGGGATGCCCGGCAAGCCGAGGAAGCTGGCAGTAGGGCCTTCATGGGCCAGGCCCCCTTCAGCCAGATCGCGGTCCTGAGAATGGAAAATCACCGTCAGGTCGAATGTCGCGGCGTATTCCAGTGCCCGGCACAACGTCCGGGTATTGCGAAAGCTGTCCAGACCATTGCCGAAGGCGACGCAGCCCGCATCGCGCAAGGCAATCAGCTCGGCCAGTTGTTCACCTTCCAGACCCTTGCTGAAGGCGCCGATGGGGAACACTTTGCAATTGCCGGCTTCGCGGGCGCGGTCGATGATCAGCTCGGCCACGGCGGAGGTGTCGAGCACCGGTTTGGTCCGTGGCGGGCAGCACAGGCTGGTGACGCCGCCGGCTGCTGCGGCTTGGGTCTCACTGGCGATTGTGCCTTTACGGCTGTAGCCCGGTTCGCGCAGGGCTACGTTGAGGTCGACCAGGCCGGGTGCGGCGACCAGGCCCTTGGCCTCAATCGTCTGGCTGGCAACGAAACCTGCTGGCGCCTCGCCGAGGGCGATAATCTTGCCGGCTTCCAGGTGCAGATCAATGACGGTGTCCAGACCGCTGGTGGGGTCGATGACGCGAGCGCCGAGGATGCTGAGCTTCACTGGGCGTTCTCCTGCTCGAATTGACGTTGTGCGGTTTGCCCGCTCATGGCCATGGACAGCACAGCCATGCGTATTGCGATGCCGTAGGTGACCTGGTTGAGGATTACCGAATGGGCGCCGTCGGCCACTGCCGACTCGATCTCCACGCCGCGGTTGATCGGGCCTGGGTGCATGACAATGACGTCCGGTTTGGCGCCGGCCAGACGAGCGGTGGTCAGGCCGAACAGGCGGTAGAACTCACCTTCGCTGGGCAACAGACCGCCCTGCATGCGTTCGCGCTGCAGGCGCAGCATGATCACCACGTCGACGTCTTTGAGGCCGGCAGCCAGGTCGGTGTAGACCTTGACCCCGTACTGCTCGACGCCCACCGGCAACAAGGTTTTCGGCGCGACTACGCGGATGTCCGGGCAGCCGAGGGCTTTGAGCGCAATCATGTTCGAGCGCGCCACCCGCGAGTGCAGGATGTCACCAACGATGGCCACGGAGAGGTTTTCGAAACCACCCTTGTGCCGACGAATGGTGAGCATGTCGAGCATGCCCTGAGTCGGGTGCGCATGGCGGCCGTCGCCACCGTTGATGATCGCGACCTCCGGGCAGACATGTTCGGCGATGAAGTGCGCGGCGCCCGAGTCGCCATGACGCACGACGAACATGTCGGCGGCCATCGCTTCAAGGTTGCGCAGGGTGTCGAACAGCGTTTCGCCCTTACTGGTGGACGAGGTCGAGACATTCAGGGTGATCACGTCGGCCGACAGCCGTTGGGCAGCCAGTTCGAATGTGGTGCGGGTGCGGGTCGAGTTCTCGAAGAACACGTTGCACACCGTCTTGCCGCGCAGCAGCGGGACTTTCTTTACCGCCCGGGCGCCGACTTCCAGAAAGGAATCGGCGGTGTCGAGAATTTCGGTGAGTAACTCGCGGGGCAAACCGTCGAGCGAGAGAAAGTGGCGCAGCTGGCCCTGATGATTGAGCTGCAGTGGGCGCTTGGCGTCGATAGGCGTCATCGCAAGGACTCTTTATTAGGGGCTAGAGGGCGGCGGCAGAGAGGTTCTGGTATTCAAGTGCGAGCGGCGCGGGGCCGAGCAATTTTACCCGCTCATCGGGCGCCAGCGACAGGGTGGCGCCGACCACGTCGGGGCTAATCGGCAGTTCCCCGGCGTTAAGATCGAGCAGGCAGACCAGGGTCACGCTGGCCGGACGGCCGTAATCGAACAGTTCGTTGAGCGCAGCGCGGATGGTCCGGCCGCTCATCAGCACGTCATCGATCAGTACCAAGTGCTGGCCTTCGATCTCGAACGGCAGGGCCGAGGGACGCACTTGCGGGTGCAGGCCGCTCTGGCTGAAATCGTCGCGGTAGAAGGACACGTCCAGTGTGCCCAACGGCGACTGGCTGCCCAGCGCTTCAAGCAACGCCTGTGCGACCCAGATGCCGCCCGTGCGAATGCCGATATAACGCGGTTCAGTGATGTTGCGCTGGCTCAGATAGGCCTTCAGATCAATGGCCATCTGGCTGATCAGTGCGGCGGGATTGGGCAGACTCATGGTTGCTCCTTCAGGGGCCTGAGCGTCTTTCACGCAGGTTGCTCAGGCTGAAAACTGGATGTCTATTCTTTCAATAAAGAGATCGATAAAGCGATCACGCGTCAAACAGGGCGCCGTTGGCATCCAGCCAGCCCTGTAACAACAGCGCGGCAGCAATGGCATCCACCGGGTTGTCGCGATAGCTGCCTTTCTGCCCGCCACGGGACAGACGCTCGCCCTTGGCTTCAAAGGTGGTCAGGCGCTCGTCGTGGGTATACACCGGCAGGTTGTAGCGGCCGTTGAGTCGACGCGAGAATTTTTCAGCACGGGCACTCATGTCGCTCGGCGTGCCGTCCATGTTTAGCGGCAGGCCGACGACAATGGCGTCGGGCTTCCATTCTCGGATCAATGCTTCGACCTTGTCCCAGTCCGGGATACCGTTCTGCGCTTTCAAGATGCACAGCTCGCGGGCCTGGCCGGTAATCACCTGACCAACGGCAACGCCGATCTGTTTGGTGCCGTAATCGAAGCCCAGCAAAAGACGTAAAGCCATCAGGCGTGGCCCGCCTGACTGGTCAGCAAGCTGAGATTGACGCCCAGGCCGGCCGCCGCCGCGTGGAGGCGATGCTCACTCGGGATATCGAACAGGATGGCCGGATCGAACGGGCAGGTCAGCCAGATGTTGGCGGCCAGCTCGGCGTCCAGTTGCCCGGCTTCCCAGCCCGCATACCCGAGGGTGATCACATGTTGATCCGGGCCGTAGCCGTCAGCGATAGAGAACAGCACATCCTGAGACGTCGACAGCGCGAGGCCGCCGAGTTCGACCGTTGCCTGAAACTGCGGTCCGCTCGGGTGCAGGACAAAGCCGCGATCGGTTTGCACTGGGCCACCGGTATGAATCGGGATGTGCTGGCAGCGCAATGGCGGTTCGGTTTCGGGGCGCAGTTGCTCAAGAATGTCCGCCAGCGTCAGGCCCTGTGGACGGTTGATCACCAGGCCCATGGCGCCATTTGCGTTGTGCTCGACGATGTAGGTCAAGGTGTGCGCAAAGTTCGGATCGGCCATGTGCGGCATGGCAATCAGGAAGTGATGCTTGAGGTAGCTTGCGGGGACGTTTTTCATGAGCCCTAGTGTGGCGCTGCCCGACGGGCCTGACAACTGGCTAATGTGATAGGTGTTCAGGTCTTCAGTTGCTGGACAGCTTATCGCCACGGGCGAAACGCCAGGTGCGAATGATCTCCAGTCGGTCGATGTCAGCCAGATCGCCGGTGAACGGCGCAAAAGGCGCCGCCAATCGCACAATACGTTGCGCAGCTTGATCGAGCAGCGGCTGGCCGGACGACTCCAGCACTAATATTTCGAACAGGGAGCCATCGCGGTTGATCGACACCATCATCCGCAAATTACCGTACACCTGGTTGCGCCGCGCTTCTTCCGGATAGTTGAGATTGCCTATCCGTTCGATTTTTTTACGCCAGTCTTCTTTATACCAGGCGCCTTTGTCGCGCATGGTCGACGCAGCGCTGAGGCGATGGATCTTAGGGCGCTTGGCGTACAGCTGTTGTTCGTTGGAGAGCTCGGCTTCCAGGCTGGAAATTTCGCTGGTCAGCTGCGAGCTGTCAAAGGTCGGCGCGGCCTTGACGGCGGGTTCTTGCTTGATCTCTTCGCGCTTGGTCACGGTTTTCTGGGTTTTCTGCGCGGTGGTCGCGACCGCCGTTTTCGGTGCTACCTGCTTTTCCACCGGCTTGGCGGCAGGGGGTGGCGTCACCTTGTTGATCTTGGTGTCCTGAAATGGCGCCAGCTCGGTAGTCTTGGGGATCGCCTTCTTGTCCAGCGTGCCACTGCCCTGCTGATTATCCTGGGCGAGAAAATCGGCTTTTTTCGGCGGGGCTTCGCTTTTGAAGGTGGCGAGGGTGATTTCCAGGGTTTTGCTGATGTCTGGCGGTTTGACGTAAGCGAAGCCCACACCGAGGATCAGTGCTACGTGGATCAGCGCTGCAATCATCAGGGTAAACCCAAGCCGATCAGCCGGGCGCACGCCAGCACGGGCGAGTTCAGGGGGCAGATCGTCGGCCAAAGCGTTCATCATCAGTCCAACATTTTCACAAGCCGCGCATGATAGCGCACTGTCGCAAATACTGCGGTGTGCGCTGGTCTGGAGCAGGCCGGATCGGCCTCATTCCTGTGCAACCCGCACGGGGATCAGGCCGGGGATAGCGTTTACCTGGCCTTGAGCTTCTTCTCGATGGCATCCATCAGCATGGACGCAATGTTGGTGCCGAAGGCATTGTCGATTTCACGAATGCACGTCGGGCTGGTGACGTTGATTTCGGTGAGGTGCTCGCCGATGATATCGATGCCTACGAATAGCAGGCCTCTTTCACGCAGTGTCGGGCCGACTTCGGCCGCGATCCAGCGGTCATGCGGGGTCAAGGGGCGGGCTTCGCCACGACCACCGGCGGCCAGGTTGCCACGGGTTTCGCCAGCGGCCGGGATACGTGCGAGGCAGTAAGGCACGGGCTCGCCGTCAATCATCAGGATGCGTTTGTCGCCGTCCTTGATCGCTGGCAGGTAACCTTGGGCCATAATCTGCTGCGTGCCATTGGCCGTCAGGATTTCGAGGGTCACCGACAGGTTTGGATCGCCCTCGCGGTGGCGGAAGATGGATGTGCCGCCCATGCCGTCCAGCGGTTTGAGAATCACATCGCCATGCAGTTCGGCGAATTCGCGCAAGATGTCCATACGGCGGCTGACCAGAGTCGGCGGCGTGCATTGCGGGAACAGCGTGGCAAATAGCTTCTCGTTGCAGTCACGCAGGCTCTGTGGGCGGTTGACCACCAGTACGCCGGCGCGTTCAGCTTGTTCGAGCAGGTACGTGGAGTACACGAACTCCATATTGAACGGCGGATCCTTACGCATCAGGATCACGTCGAGGTCGTCCAGGCCGCTGTCGATTTCGGCTCCCAGTTCGAACCAGTGTTCGGGGTCGGCGAAGACTTTCAGTGGTTTCATCCGGGCGCGTGCCTGGCCGGCGTTTTGGTACAAATCGTGCTGTTCCATATAGAACAGCGACCAACCGCGATCCTGGGCGGCAAGGAGCATGGCCAGCGAGCTGTCCTTTTTATAGGAGATGTCCTCGATGGGGTCCATGACAATCCCTAGGCGAACGCTCATGGGCAATATCCTCTGTCGGTAAGGGCCGCTTGGGCCTGAAAATAGGCGTCAGGGTGGCGCCGTGCATGCGCTGGGTCAAGAGGCAAGCGCGCAGCGTCGGGCTTTATGGATTGCGTCTGGAGAGTGTGCTAAAAAGGCTCGGCACTTGGCCTTGGGCCCCGTTAATTAAGGGGCTGGGGGCTCATGGTAGCTCCATGTCAGCCTGAAGACGCCGGGCACAACGCAGCAAATCGACTCGCCGCGGCGATGGTAGAGCAAACATGGAACAGCATTCCACAGCTTTGAAAGTGATGATCATCGACGATTCGAAGACGATTCGCCGCACCGCAGAGACGTTATTGAAGAACGTCGGTTGCGAAGTCATCACCGCGATAGACGGGTTCGATGCGCTGGCGAAGATCGCCGACAATCACCCGCGAATCATTTTCGTCGACATCATGATGCCGCGCCTGGATGGCTATCAGACCTGTGCACTGATCAAGAATAACCGGGCATTCAAGTCAACGCCGGTGATCATGCTGTCCTCCAGGGATGGCCTGTTCGACAAGGCCAAGGGCCGGATAGTCGGCTCAGACCAGTTTCTGACCAAGCCTTTCAGCAAGGAAGAACTACTGAACGCGATCAAGGCCCATGTGCCGGAGTTCGTTGCAGTAGAACAACAAGTATCTTGATGCCCTGTGACCCTGGCGGGTCGAGAGCATCCATTGCGTATGGGGAATACCATGGCTCGAATTCTGATCGTTGATGATTCGCCGACTGAAATGTACAAGTTGACCGGCATGCTGGAAAAGCACGGTCATCACGTCTTGAAAGCCGAAAACGGCGCTGATGGCGTTGCCCTGGCCCGTCAGGAAAAACCCGACGCGGTGCTCATGGATATCGTGATGCCCGGTCTCAATGGTTTCCAGGCCACGCGCCAGCTGACTAAAGACGCTGACACCAACATGATTCCGGTGATCATCATCACGACCAAGGATCAGGAAACCGATAAAGTCTGGGGCAAGCGCCAGGGCGCGCGTGATTATCTGACCAAGCCGGTGGACGAAGAAACCCTGATGAAAACCCTGAATGCGGTATTGGCCGGCTGACGGTCCGCACTCATGGCTGAGTCGCAAACCGCCTTCCAGTTGCTCCTTGAAATCGATCAGCGCTGTCGCTCTCTCGCGGCCGGTCTGCCTTTGCAGGAGACGCGACTGCAAGACTGGAGCGGGATCGGTTTTCGCATGGGCGATCAGTGTTACGTGGCGCCCATGGGGGAGATCAGCGAGATCCTGCATGAGCCGCGTTACTCCGTATTGCCTGGGGTAAAGCCTTGGGTCAAGGGTGTGGCCAACCTGCGGGGGCGGTTGCTGCCGATCATGGATTTGTGTGCGTTTTTTGATCATGAGTTGTCGCCTGTGCGCAAGCAGCGGCGGGTGCTGGTGGTCGACTATCAAGATGTGTTCGCCGGGCTGATGGTCGATGAAGTATTGGGTGTGCAGCATTTCAATCAACGCAGCCTGATGCCTGAGCCACTTGTGGCGTTCGAAGCGGGGGTCGCGCCGTTCATTCAGGGGCAGTTCTTACGTGAACAGGCCTGGTTGGTCTTCAGCCCGCATGCGCTGGCGCAATCACCGGGCTTCATGGATGTCGCGCTGTAACGTTTTTCGGCGGGCCTCGACGGGCCCTTTTTTATTTCCGGGATGAATAGATGTTGCTGGCCAGGCGGGGCCCTGAATAATGAGCAAGACAGGTAGGTCATTGGAGGGTGAGCGCAGTCGGTCGCAGATCGCCGCGCTGTTTGTCGCCCTGATCATTTTTATCATGTTGCTGTTCGCTAACTTCGCCTACCTCAACACGCAGTCGAATTACGATAAACAGTACATCGGCCACGCAGGCGAGCTGCGCGTGTTGTCTCAGCGAATCGCCAAAAACGCCTCCGAAGCCGCCGCGGGCAAGGCGCCTGCGTTCAAGCTGTTGGCCGACGCACGCAACGATTTTGATCTGCGCTGGGGTTTCCTGAAAAAAGGTGACAAGGCCACGGGGTTGCCGTCGGCGCCGTCAGCCGTGAGTCAGGAAATGCAGGCCGTGCAGAAGGACTGGGAGAGTCTGCGCAAGAGCACCGACGTGATTGTCGCCAGTGAACAGACCGTTCTGTCCCTGCATCAAGTGGCGGCAACCCTGGCCGAAACCATTCCGCAGTTGCAGGTCGAGTACGAAAAAGTCGTCGACAGCCTTCTGCAAAATCATGCGCCGGCCAGTCAGGTGGCGGTGGCGCAGCGTCAGTCGCTGTTGGCTGAGCGAATTCTCGGTTCGGTCAACACTGTACTGTCCGGGGATGACACCGCGGTGCAGGCCGCCGATGCGTTCGGTCGCGACGCAAGCCTGTTTGGCCGGGTGCTCAATGGCATGATTGAAGGCAATCCGGTGATGAATATCACCCAGGTCCAGGACCACGATTCCCGTGTGCGCCTGACCGAAATTGCCGAGCTGTTCCAGTTCGTTTCAGGCTCCGTGGATGAAATTCTCGAAACTTCGCCCGAGCTGCTTCAAGTGCGTGAATCGGCCAGCACTATCTTCACCACCTCGCAAACCCTGCTCGATGAAGCGTCGGTGCTGGCCGATCATTTTGAGCACCTGGCCAGTGGGCGTTCGATGCACAGCATCGGCGGCTACCTGCTGGGCCTGCTGGCCTTGATGTCGATCATTTTGATCGGCATCGTGATGGTGCGCGAAACCAACCGGCAGTTGCGCGAAACCGCCGAGAAGAACGAGCGCAATCAGCACGCGATCATGCGTCTGCTCGATGAGATCGAAAACCTCGCCGACGGTGATCTGAGAGTCGCCGCGTCCGTGACCGAAGACTTCACCGGGGCAATTGCCGACTCGATCAATTACTCCATCGACCAGTTGCGCGACCTGGTGGCCACGATCAACCTGACTGCGGAGCAAGTCGCGTCAGCGGTTGCAGATACTCAGACCACGGCCATGCAGTTGGCGGCGGCGTCCGAGCATCAGGCGTTGCAGATTGCGGCTGCCTCGACCGCGATCAATAACATGGCGATTTCCATCGATGAGGTCTCGGCCAATGCGTCGGAGTCGTCGGCGGTGGCGGAGCGTTCGGTGGCCATTGCCAATAAAGGTAACGAGGTGGTGCATAACACCATCAACGGTATGGACAACATCCGTGAGCAGATTCAGGACACCTCCAAGCGGATCAAACGTTTGGGCGAGTCTTCCCAGGAAATCGGCGATATTGTCAGCTTGATCGATGATATTGCCGATCAGACCAACATTCTGGCCCTCAATGCGGCGATACAAGCCTCGATGGCCGGGGATGCCGGACGTGGCTTTGCGGTGGTTGCCGACGAAGTGCAACGGCTGGCAGAGCGCTCTTCGTCGGCCACCAAGCAGATTGAGACCCTGGTTCGGGCCATTCAGAACGACACCAACGAGGCGGTCATCTCCATGGAGCAGACGACCAGCGAAGTGGTGCGCGGCGCCCGACTGGCGCACGATGCCGGGGTGGCACTGGAGGAAATCGAGGGTGTTTCGAAAACCCTCGCGGCGTTGATTCAGAGCATCACCAACGCTGCGCAGCAGCAGGCGTCCTCTGCGGGGCAGATTTCCCGGACCATGAGCGTGATTCACCAGACCACGACACAAACGACGTCTGGCACCACGGCCACGGCGGAAAGTATCGGCAACCTGGCGAAAATGGCCAGCGAGATGCGGCGTTCGGTGTCTGGTTTTACCTTGCCACCGTCGTAAGGCCCTGGTTGAACACCCGGGTAAATAATAGGTAATGACTGGAGTTGTTATGGCTGATCGGCACGACTACGTGGCCCTCGAATGGGTCAAGGGCGAAATTGCCGAAACGCTCAAACAGGCCCGCCAAGCCCTCGAAGCGTTTGTCGCACACCCACAGGACCCGGCCTCAATGGTTGAGTGCCTGAGCTGTGTGCACCAGGTGCATGGCAGCCTGCAAATGATCGAATTCTATGGCGCGGCGCTGCTCGCCGAAGAAATCGAGCAACTGGCGCTGGCGTTGCAGCAACGTCGCGTGGCGCAACAGGCCGAAGCCGTGTATTTGCTGACGCAGGCTATGGTGCAGATGCCGGTTTACCTCGACCGCATCCATACCGCCAGACGCGATTTGCCGCTTGTGGTGCTGCCGCTGCTGAATGATTTGCGCAGCGCCCGAGGCGAGAGCTTGCTGTCGGAAACCAGTCTGTTTGCCCCGCAACTGCTCTGTGTTCCCGAACTCGACGCGCAGGCATTGGCCAAGCTAGACAGCCCTGACTTGGCGGCGCTGCTGCGCAAGTGGCGGCAAATGCTCCAAGCGGCGTTGGTTGGTTTACTGCGTGAGCAGGAGGTGCAGACCAACCTCGGTCACATGGCCAAAGTGTTTAGCCGCCTTGAGGCATTGTGCAAAGACGCGCCGCTCGGTCTGTTGTGGCAGATTGCGTCGGCGCTGGTCGCAACCATGGCTGACGGCCAGTTCACCAATAGCCCGGCGCTGCGCGGTCTGCTCAAAGAGTCTGACAAGGAACTCAAGCGCTTGCTCGAGCAGGGTATCAGCGCAATCAATCAGCCGGCGCCAGATGAGTTGCTCAAGAGCCTATTGTTTTACATCGCCAAATCCGACAGCCAGGCGCCACCTATGTTGCTGCTCAAAGATCAATACGGCCTCGCCGAGTCCCTGCCCGATACCGCGCTGGTCGACGAAGAGCGTGCGCGGCTGGCGGGCCCGGATCGCGATGCGATGCGCTCGGTGGTGGTCGCGCTATGCGAGGAGCTGGTCAGGGTCAAAGATCGCCTGGACGTCTTCGTGCGCAGCGACCGCAAGCACGTTGGTGAACTCAACAGCCTGCTGCCGCCGCTGCAACAGGTCGCGGATACCTTGGCCGTCCTTGGCTTCGGTCAGCCACGTAAAGTCATCATCGATCAATTGGCGGTTGTTCAGGGTTTGGCCCAGGGCCAACGTGAAGCCGATGACTCTGCGTTGATGGATGTCGCTGGCGCACTCTTGTACGTCGAAGCGACCCTGGCCGGGATGGTCGGCACCGTGGAGCAGACGCACCGTGAAAACAGCCGCTTGCCAACGACAGACCTGACCCAGATCCATCAGTTGGTGATCAAGGAGGCGCGTATCGGGCTGCAGCAGGCCAAGGACATGATCATCGATTATATCGACGGCCCTTGGGATCGGCATCGGCTCGAGCCTTTGCCCGCGCTGCTGGTGCAGGTACGCGGGGCACTGGCGATGATTCCGCTGGCGCGAGCAGCCAGCCTGCTCGCGGTTTGCAACGAATACATCCAGGAGCATTTGCTGGAGGACAACACGCCACCAACCTGGGGTCAGCTCGATGGTCTGGCAGACGCCCTCACCAGTATTGAGTATTACCTGGAGCGTTTGGGCCAGGATCATGAAGCGCCGGGTGAGCAAGTGCTCGACCGGGCTCAGTCCAGTCTGGAGGGACTCGGGTATTCGCCGATACCGGACGCCGTTGTCGAGGTGCCGCTGCTCGATGAGGTGATCAGTCAGGACGAGTTGCTTGAGTTGCAGGCCCGTCAGGAACTGGTCAGCCCGACGCAGACCATCGCCCAAGTGCTTGCCAGCCCGGTTTCGGCCGTTAATCCGCCGGCCCTCTATGTGCCAACCAGCCTGTTGCCGCCGCCCGCCGATGAAGAGCGGGTGGACGACGAGTTGCTTGAGGTGTTTCTCGAAGAGACCGATGAGGTGTTGGTGGCGCTGCACGAGCACTTGCCACAATGGTTCGATGACCCTCGTGATACCGCCGCGCTGACCGAAGTCCGCCGGGCATTTCATACCCTAAAAGGCAGCGGGCGGATGGTCCGTGCGTTGATCCTCGGCGAGTTGGCCTGGTCCGCGGAGAACCTGCTCAACCGGATCATGGAGAACAGCGTCAAACCCGATCAGCGCGTTCGGCGTTTACTGGCTGACGTGCTGGCCTTATTGCCTGAGGTTATTCGCGAATTCGCCGACAATGCCCAGCATCAGCGTGATGATGTCGACCTGTTGGCTGCATGTGCCCACGCGCTGGCCAAGGGCGAAGAGGTGCTCATCGCTGCGGTCATGGCTCATACCGTCAATGCCAACGATGAGGCGTTGGACCCGCATCTGCTGGAGATTTTCCGTCAGGAAGCGCGAAGCCATCTCGACACGCTCAATCGCTTTCTCGACAGCGCCACCGAAGCGGTGTCACCGCCCATCAGCGACGACCTGCAGCGCGCCCTGCACACGCTCAAAGGCAGCGCTTACATGGCGGGCGTGCTGCCCATAGCCGAGTTGGCCAGACCCCTGGATCAGTTGATCCTCGAGTTTAAATCCAATCTGATTCCGCTGAGGCAGGCAGAAATTCAGCTACTGAAGGCCGCCGAACCCTTGTTTCGACAGGGCCTGCTCCAGCTCGACAGTGACCCGCTGGCTACCATCGTGGGCGCAGCGGCGCTGATCGACGAGGCGCATTCGCTGCTGGACATCCGCCTGGCGGCTGCCCTTAGCGCACCGAGCAACGGCCTGCGCATCAAGCGCAATCCGCAATTGATCGCGACCTTTCTGGCCGAGGGCATGGACATTCTGCTCGATGCCGAAAGCCTGTTGCAGCGCTGGCAGCAGCATCCCGGCGAGCGCCAGGAATTAAGCGCTCTGCTCGACGAGTTGACCACCTTGGGTCATGGGGCGCACATGGCCGATCTGCCGCAGGTGGATGAGCTGTGTGAGGCACTGCTGGACTTGTATGGCGCGGTTGAAGAAAGCAGCCTGGCGGTCAGCGAGCGCTTCTTTCATGAGGTTGAAAGGGCGCACGAAGCCCTGATCGACATGCTTGACCAAGTGGCGGCAGGCCAAGAGGTGGATGCCAGCCCGGAGCGCATTCGGGCCTTGCGCGAATTGCTCGATCAAGCCCTCGACCCTGGCGCCATGGGCCTGATCAAAAGCGACGGTAGCCGCTCGCTGAGCATCACCGAACTGAATGCAGCGACCGAGCAACTCGCGATTGAACAGTCGGTTGAACACGCTATTCAGTCCGCAGTGCAGGAGCCCGGAGAGACCGATGCACCGCTAAGCGGCCTCGATGACGAGATCGTGGAAATCTTCCTCGAAGAGGCGGTGGATATTCTCGACAGCGCCGGGCAGGCATTGCACCGTTGGTTGTCCGATCCTGACAACCCGTTGCCGCTGTCCTCGCTGCAACGCGATTTGCACACCCTCAAGGGCGGCGCGCGCATGGCTGAAATCGGCCCCGTGGGCGATCTGGGTCATGAGCTGGAATCCCTATACGAAGGCTTGATCGACCGCCGCTACTGTCACTCGTCCGCATTGGCTGACTTGCTGCTGCAAAGCCACGACCTTCTGGCGATCCTGCTGGAGCAATTGCAAGACCATCAGCCGCTCAGCAGTCCGGCTGAGTTGATTGAATATATCCGTGATTTTCGCCAGGGCACTGGCCAAGGTTCACGCCCTGACGTCGAGCCGAAACCCGTCAGATCAGCGGTCGATATCCTCGAAGAGCGCGACCCTGAATTGCTGGAGATCTTCCTTGAGGAAGGCTTCGACATTGTCGAAAGCTCCGGCGGCGCCTTGACCCGCTGGCAGGACGAGCCGCAAAACACGGTTGAGGTGGAAAACCTGCTGCGTGATCTGCACACCCTCAAGGGCGGCGCACGGATGGTGGAAATCGCCCCGATTGGCGACCTGGCCCATGAACTTGAATTTCTCTATGAAGGCCTGTCAGCCGGGTTGTTGCACAGTAATCCACTGCTGATCAGCCTGTTGCAAAGCGGGCACGACCTGTTGGCTGGCATGCTTGACGCCGTGCGTGCGCGGCATCCGCTGCCCAGCGCCACGTTGTTGATCGAGAGCATCCATCGTTTCAGCAGCCCAAACGGCTTGGGGTCGCTCACCGCCAAAGCGACACTGGACGATGCGCCGCGCGAGGCTGCACCCTCCAGCGCGGTGGCAGTGTCTTCGACGGCCGAAGCCGAGGCTGAGCGCACCCCACCGGAAACGGTCAAGGTGGCGGCCGAACAGCTGGAAAGCCTGGTCAATCTGGCGGGTGAAACGTCGATCTTCCGGGAGCGTATCGAACAGCAAGTCAGCGATGCCCATGTCACTTTGGTTGAGATGGAAACCACCATCGAGCGCATGCGCGACCAGTTGCGGCGTCTGGACATCGAAACCCAGGGGCGAATTCTCAGCCGCGAGCAGGTGCAAGCCGAGCGATTGGGCTATGAAGAATTCGATCCGCTGGAGATGGACCGTCATTCGCAGTTGCAGCAACTTTCGCGGGCCTTGTTCGAGTCTGCATCCGACCTGCTCGACCTTAAAGAAACCCTCGACACCCGAAATCACGACGCGCAAGCGCTGTTGTCACAACAGGCGCGGGTCAATACGGAGTTGCAGGAAAGCCTGATGCGCACGCGCATGGTGCCGTTCGAACGCCTGCTCCCACGGTTGCGGCGGATCGTGCGTCAGGTCTCCGGCGAGCTGGATAAACAGGTTCGCTTCGACGTGGGTGACGCAGAAGGTGAAATGGACCGTAGCGTGCTGGAACGCATGGTCGCGCCGCTGGAGCATATGCTGCGTAATGCCATCGATCACGGTCTGGAAAGTGCCGAAGAACGCCGAGCCGTAGGCAAGCCGCAAGAGGGGCGGATCAGCCTGAGCATGGTTCACGAAGGCGGCGATATCGTCATCGAGATGCGTGACGATGGCGGCGGTATTGATCTCGGGGCCGTGCGCCGCAAAGCCATAAAGCGTGGTTTGATGGAAGCGGATGCCGAACTGAGTGATTACGAGTTGCTCCAGTTTATCCTCCAGGCCGGGTTTTCCACGGCCGAAAAAGTCACCCAGATCTCCGGTCGCGGCGTGGGCATGGACGTGGTGCACGCCGAGGTCAAACAGCTTGGCGGCTCAATGGTCATCGACTCGACGCCGGGGCAGGGCACGTGCTTTCAAATCCGTTTACCGTTCACCGTGTCGGTCAACCGGGCGTTGATGGTGCAGTGCGGGGAAGAGCAATACGCGGTGCCGCTCAATACGGTCGAAGGCATCGTGCGGGTGATGCCCGGCGAGCTGGAAACCTGTTACCTGTCCGATCCACCACGCTACCACTTCGCCGAGCGAAGCTACGAGCTGCGCTACCTCGGCGAGCTGT
Source organism: Pseudomonas sp. MH9.2 (assembly GCF_034353875.1). Classification (NCBI taxonomy): domain Bacteria; kingdom Pseudomonadati; phylum Pseudomonadota; class Gammaproteobacteria; order Pseudomonadales; family Pseudomonadaceae; genus Pseudomonas; species Pseudomonas sp. MH9.2. The sequence goes on along the minus strand of NZ_CP133784.1, from coordinate 2,827,262 downwards.
TGAACAATGGCCTGCCCCCCAAACTGCTCGGCCAGACCCAGCCGTTGCCCGTGCTGTTGGTGCATGTGCACGACCATTGGGTGGCCGTGCAGGTGGATGCGCTGGCGGGCTCGCGGGAAATCGTGGTGAAAAGCCTCGGTGCGCAATTCGCCGGGGTGCAGGGCATTTCCGGCGCGACCATTCTTGGCGATGGGCGCGTGGTGTTCATTCTCGATCTGCCAGCGCATATCCGCGCCTTGTATGGTCGTCTGCAAGCGCAGCATGCCGCGGGCCAAAGAGCACCGAAGTTCATTGAGGTCACACAAGCCCGTCCGTTGTTGGTGATGGTGGTGGACGACTCGGTGACGGTGCGCAAGGTCACCAGCCGTCTGCTTGAGCGCAACGGCATGAGTGTGCTGACGGCCAAAGACGGAATCGATGCCATGGCGCTGTTGCAGGAACACACCCCCGACATTCTGCTGCTGGACATCGAAATGCCGCGCATGGACGGCTTCGAAGTCGCCAGCAAAATTCGCAATGACGACCGGCTCAAAGACCTGCCGATCATCATGATCACGTCCCGCTCCGGACAAAAACACCGCGACCACGCCATGGCTATTGGTGTTAACGACTACCTGAGCAAGCCGTATCAGGAGTCAGTATTGCTGGAAAGCATCGCCCAATGGAGTCTGGTACATGTCTAGCGCAACCCCCAGCCAACTGACCACCCTGACGGGGTTGCTGCTGCCCTTGGGCGACCGCAACCTGCTGGTGCCCAACGTCGCCGTGGCTGAGCTGATCGACTATCAGGACAGCAACGCCGAGCCCGATGCGCCCATCTGGTACCTGGGACCGATTTACTGGCGTAACCGCACCTTGCCGCTGCTCAGCTTCGAAGCCACCTGCGGCAGCCGCACCCGCGTCGGCGGCCGGGCCCGTATCGTCGTTCTCAACGCCCTGGGTGGCCGCGCCGACCTTGAGTTCATTGCGCTGCTGACCCAGGGCATTCCTCGCTCCTGCAAACTCGACAGCCAACTCAGCTACGTCGACGTGCCCTTGGCCGAACTGGAACTGGCGGCGGTGCAAGTCGGCGACACCGTCGCGAAAATCCCGGACCTGGTGGGCCTGGAGGAATTGTTGGTGGCGGCGGGGTTGGTTTAGACGGTGTGGGCGTGCCTGCGATATAGACGATGAGCCGAATAAATCGCACAATCGGCTCACCTAATGAGCCGAATAACGCTTTTATTCGGCTCACACGTTTCAGGACGACCCATGAACGAACCCACCGACTGGATATGGCAGCAATCCGACTGGCCGCATTTCACGTGGCGGGCTGATCGACTCGCGCCGTTGTTACGGGGGTGCTCGCAGGCTCAGGGGCGGTTGCTGGGAATGATCGGTGCGGCAGGGGTAGATGCCAGCGCGCAGACCGAACTGGATACGTTGCTGCAGAACATCATTACCTCATCGGCCATTGAGGGTGAGCAGCTGAATGCAGGATCTGTGCGCTCTTCTCTGGCGCGTCGCCTGGGGTTAACGGGGGATCAGCGTGTCAGTCAACGCAGCGAGGGTTTGGCTGAGCTGATGCTTGATGCCACCCGGCAACACCTGTCGCCCTTGACCCTTGAGCGGTTGTTGCACTGGCATACGTTGCTCTTTCCTGCGGAAGAAACGGTGCTGATGCGTGGTATCCGCGTCGGCACCTTGCGCGGCGAAGAGGCGATGCAAGTGGTGTCTGGAAGGCTGGATCGGCCTACCGTGCACTTTGAGGCGCCACCGCGAGCAGGGCTGGACGTACAGCTCACTCGTTTCCTTGCGTGGTTCAACAGTAGTCGTACAGACGCCAGTCTCGACCCGTTGTTGCGAGCGGGCATCGCGCATTTCTGGTTCGTGACGGTGCACCCGTTTGACGATGGCAATGGTCGTCTGACGCGCGCAATCACCGACCTTGCTTTGGCTCAAGGCGAAGATCAGTCCATTCGCTTTTATGCGATGTCGGCAAGCATCCTCAGTGCGCGTCAATCCTATTACAGCATTCTCGAAGCCAGTCAGAAGGCTACGCTGGATATCACGCCATGGCTGGAGTGGTTTCTGCACACGTTGCTGCATACGCTGGAGCAGGTCATAAAGCGCATTGACCGAGTCCTGGCCAAGGCGCGCTATTGGCAGCAGTACCGCGAGCACGGCCTCTCTGCCGAGCAAATTAAAGTGCTCAACCGTTTACTCGACGGGGATGTGTTGGTTGATAAACCTGGCGCAGGTTTCGACGCGGGTATTAGCGCTGCGCAGTACCAGGCCGTTGCGAAAGTGAGTAAAGCCACCGCCACCCGGCATCTCCGTGATCTGTTGGACAAAGGCTGTCTGGAGAAACTCCCAGGCGGCGGGCGCAGCACTCGGTATCAGATCAACTGGGCGGTTTGATTTACAGGGTCCATGTAGGAGATTCCGCCCTGTCTTCGACGCCGCGCTGTCGCGCAGCAAACTGTAGGAGCGCGCTTGCCCGCGAAAAGGCCGGCACGGCCTTCCGGCGGCGGTGAATTCACTACTTTTTCCAACGCTTCGCGCTGGATCGCAGACAAGTCAGCTCCTACAGAGGATCAGCGTCTGGCTGAAATCATTACTCCAGCCGTAATGATTTCATCCCTTGCTTGATTGATGCGCTTCATCATTCCCTCATAAGGTGGCTCACGACAGCGAAAACGCGTGGAGTGAGCATGACAACAATAAATACACCCGATCCGCGCTGGTCGCGTCGGCGCAGCGAAAAGCAGCGGCGACTCGAGCAGGTGCGGTCTCTCGCCGATGGCGTGGTATTGCCGACCGAGAATATCGTCGCCGCGCTGGAAGCCTTGTTGGCCCCCGGCGACCGTGTGGTGCTTGAAGGCAACAACCAGAAGCAGGCAGATTTTCTTTCCCGTTCCCTGGCCAAGGTCGATCCGGCCAAGCTGCACGATCTGCACATGATCATGCCCAGCGTCGGCCGGTCCGAGCATTTGGATCTGTTTGAACGCGGGATCGCCCGCAAGCTGGACTTTTCCTTCGCCGGCACGCAAAGCCTGCGCATCAGCCAGTTGCTGGAAGATGGCTTGTTGGAAATCGGCGCCATCCATACCTACATCGAATTGTACTCACGGCTGGTGGTCGATCTGATCCCCAACGTGGTGTTGGCGGCCGGCTTCATGGCGGATCGTGCCGGTAACATTTACACCGGCCCCAGCACTGAAGACACGCCGGCACTGGTCGAACCGGCGGCGTTCAGCGATGGCATCGTGATCTTCCAGGTCAATCAGTTGGTGGATGATGTCAGCGACCTGCCTCGGGTCGACATTCCAGCGTCCTGGGTCGACTTCGTGGTGGTGGCGGATCAGCCGTTTTACATCGAGCCGCTGTTCACCCGTGACCCGCGCCACATCAAGCCTGTGCACGTGTTGATGGCGATGATGGCGATTCGCGGCATTTATGAAAAACACAATGTGCAGTCGCTGAACCACGGCATCGGTTTCAATACGGCCGCCATTGAGCTGATTTTGCCCACCTACGGCGAGTCTCTGGGCCTGAAAGGTAAAATCTGCCGCAACTGGACCCTCAACCCGCACCCAACGCTGATTCCAGCCATCGAAAGTGGCTGGGTCGAAAGCATTCATTGCTTCGGCACTGAGTTGGGCATGGAAAATTACATCGCTGCGCGACCGGACGTGTTCTTCACCGGCCGTGACGGCTCGCTGCGCTCCAACCGGATGATTTGCCAATTGGCCGGTCAGTACGCGGTTGATCTGTTTATCGGCGCAACGTTGCAGGTGGATGGCGATGGCCATTCCTCGACCGTGACCCGTGGGCGCCTGGCCGGTTTCGGCGGCGCACCGAACATGGGCCATGACCCGCACGGCCGTCGTCATGCGACCCCGGCCTGGCTGGACATGCGCCTGCAGACCGGTGACGGTCCGGCCGCCTACCTTGAGCGCGGCAAGAAGCTGGTGGTGCAGATGGTCGAGACCTTCCAGGAAGGCGGTAAACCGACGTTCGTCGAAACCCTGGACGCGATCGATGTGGCGAAGAAGAGCGGTATGCCACTGGCGCCGATCATGATTTACGGCGATGACGTGACCCACTTGCTCACCGAAGAAGGCATCGCCTATCTGTACAAGGCGCGGACTCTGGAAGAGCGTCAGGCGATGATCGCTGCGGTCGCAGGCGTGACGGCCATCGGCATGCGTCACAACCCTAAAGATACAGCGCGCATGCGCCGCGAAGGCTTGATCGCCTTACCTGAAGATTTGGGCATCCGCCGCACCGACGCCAGCCGCGAATTGCTGGCCGCGAAAAGCGTCGCCGATCTGGTCGAGTGGTCCGGCGGCCTGTACAACCCGCCCGCCCAATTCAGGAGCTGGTGATGCGCGCACTCAACCTGCAACCTGTCGTTGTTTCGTTGGCCGACCGTTTGGCTGACCTGGCCGTGGATGCGCTGATCGATGAAGCAGACCTGTCGCCGAAACCGGCGTTGGTCGACCGTCGCGGTAGCGGCGCGCATCAGGATCTGCACCTGGGCTTGATGCACGCTTCTGCGCTGTCGTTGTGGCCAGCGTTCAAGCACATGGCCGAAGCCGCCCTTGAGTTTGGCGTCGTTGGCCAGCCACTGCGCGAGGCCGTGGGCCGGATCGGTCGCGAAGGTGAAGTGGCGATGCTCAACACCACCGGTGGCGTGAACACCCATCGTGGGGCTATTTGGGCTTTGGGTCTGTTGGTGACGGCGGTGGCCCTGGAGCCTGGCCATTGCACGGCGGCGGGCATGAGCCTGCGGGCAGCGAAACTGGCATTGATCGATGACCGCCATTCGCCGTTGCAGAACAGCCACGGTGCCAGAGTCGCCCAGCGTTATGGCGCACGCGGCGCTCGGGAGCAGGCGCAGCTGGGCTTTCCAGCCGTGATCCAACATGGCCTGCCGCAGTTGAAACGCAGCCGCGCCGCCGGGCACGGCGAACAGAGCGCTCGACTCGATGCGCTGCTGGCGATCATGACCACCCTGGCCGACACCTGTGTGCTGTACCGCGCTGGCCAGCCGGGACTTGAAGCCATGCAACTCGGCGCGCAACGGGTCCTGGATGCTGGCGGCAGCGCCAGCCTCGGCGGTCGGCGTTGCCTGCATGAACTGGATCAACAGCTGTTGAGCCTGAACGCATCGCCGGGTGGCGCTGCGGACCTGCTCGCCGCGTGCCTGTTTATCGATAGCCTTGAGCCTGGGCTCGGCGATCAATCGAGGATTTTTTGATCATGGAAACCCTGTCTTTTGAATTCCCTGCCGGGCAGCCGCCCCTGAGGCGTGCGTTGGTGGGTTGTGTCGGTTCGGGTGATCTGGAAGCCCTGCTTGAGCCGGGTCAGCCGGGCAAGCTATCGATACAGGTGGTGACATCGGTCAACGGCAGTGCCGCCCGTTGGCAGCACTTGTTCGAGCGCATGTTCGACGGGCAATTGCCGCCCGCGCTGGCCATCGATATTCATGATTTCGGCGCGACGCCGGGTGTGGTGCGGTTGCGTCTGGAGCAAGGTTTCGAGGAGATCGGTCATGACTGACAACGCGCGTTTATTGCGTCAGCACAGCTTCGTCGAACTCAATGCTCGCCAACGTGCCCGCGCCATACTGGATGCCGGGAGCTTCCGTGAGTTGCTCGACCCTTTCGCCCGGATGATGTCGCCTTGGCTGGCCAAGCAAGGCGTTGTGCCGCAGGCCGATGATGGCGTGGTGATCGCCAAAGGTTCTATCGGCGGCCTGCCGGTGGTGGTCGCCGCCATTGAAGGCGCGTTTCAGGGCGGTAGCCTCGGCGAAGTCGGCGGGGCGAAGATTGCGGGTGCGCTGGAACTGGCCGCCGAGGACAACCGTAACGGCATTCCAACCGCCGCCGTGTTGCTCCTGGAAACCGGCGGTGTGCGCCTGCAAGAGGCCAATCTTGGGCTGGCGGCGATTGCTGATATCCACGCGGCGATTGTCGATTTGCGCCAGTACCAGCCGGTGATTGGTGTGATTGCCGGGAGCGTTGGCTGCTTCGGCGGGATGTCCATCGCTGCCGGTCTATGCAGCTATATATTGGTGACTCGCGAGGCCCGTCTGGGTTTGAACGGACCACAGGTGATTGAGCAGGAAGCAGGCATCGAAGAGTACGACTCGCGCAACCGACCTTTCATCTGGAGCCTGACCGGGGGTGAGCAGCGCTTCGCCAGCGGCTTGGCAGATGGCTTCTCGATTGATGATGTGACGAGCATTCAGCGTCAGGTCGATACCTGGCTCAAGCAGGGCTTGCCTGAACAGCAACGCAGCGGTCAATACGCACTGTTTCTGCAGCGCCTGGCGCAGCTGGATACAGCACCCCAAATCGATCCACAGACGGTGCGCACCCTTTATCAAGGAGAACGGCCATGAGCGAGTACGTAACCATGAGCGAGTATTCGCAACGCGGGTTGCACTGGTTTTTGGCGTTGAGTGGCGGGGCGACTGAAGTTGTGGGTTTGCCTGCATCGCTCAAGGTGGCCGACGGCATGCTGGGCGATCAGCCGGTACGTTTTCTGGCGGTGGTCGCTGACCCTGAAAACCGTTTCCCTCGGGCGCGCAACGGCGAAGTCGGGCTGCTTGAAGGGTGGGGATTGGCCAAGGCGGTGGATGACGTGATAACGCGGGATCAGCGCAGTGAGCACAAGCGCGCCTTGATCGTCATTGTCGATGTGCCGAGCCAGGCGTACGGTCGGCGCGAAGAAGCGCTGGGCATTCATCAAGCCCTCGCCGGTGCGGTGGACAGCTATGCGCGCGCGCGTCTGGCCGGGCATCCGGTGATTGCTTTACTGGTGGGCAAGGCCATGTCCGGTGCCTTTCTGGCTCATGGTTATCAGGCCAACCGTCTGATTGCCCTGCGTGACCCGGGCGTCATGGTGCATGCCATGGGCAAGGCTTCAGCCGCCCGGGTCACCTTGCGCACCGTTGAGGAGCTGGAAAAACTGGCCGCCAGCGTGCCGCCAATGGCCTACGACATCGACAGTTACGCGACCCTCGGGTTGCTGTGGGAAAGTCTGTCCGTCAGCCAGATTGAGCAACCGACGGCGCAAGACATTGATCATGTTCAGGCGTGCCTGACACTGGCGATCAAGGATGTGCAAACGACCGGCACGGACCTGGCCAGCCGCCTGGGTGCGAGCAACCGTGCGGCGTCTGCCAAGGTGCGTGAATTACTCCGGACGCAGTGGTAAATGAACGCCTCCGTTGCTGTGCTGCCCCACGACTTGCTCTGGGGGTTGCCTGTGCACGCGCTGGCTGACGATGCGCCGAGCTGGGTCGCCGAGGCGTTGAGCCTTGGCCATCCGGTGGTGGTGCGTCGCGCGGTGTGCTCAGCGGATAAGATCGCGGTCGGTGTTCGTGGTCAGCAGCGCGAACAACGCTACGCCACACTGATCAAGTGCGCTGATGTCCAGCGCCAGGTGCAGCCGGAGCAACTCATTCATGTGGAGAGTCAAGAGGGTCGCGACTGGCCTGCGCTACGAGCACTGGCGCAGGTTCGGCCGCTGATGGAAGACCTGGGGTTGGTGTGGGGCGTCAGCGGCAGTGCCGGTTTTGAACTGGCCAGCGGGTTGGCTGCGCTGCATCGTGACAGTGACCTTGATTTGATTTTGCGCACGCCACAGTTTTTCAGCCGCGAGCAGGCGGCCGAGCTGGTCCGCGTATTGGATGCGACGATGACGCGAACGGGCTGCCGGATCGATCTGCAATTACAAGTCCCTGGCGGCGGTATGGCCTTGCGCGAGTGGGCTGGCCCAGCGCGCAAAGTCCTGCTTAAAACTTCTGAGGGCGCGTGTCTGCTCAGTGATCCTTGGCGATTGATTGAGCACGCCGCATGAGCAGCCTTATGGTGTTTCCCGGCCAGGGCGCGCAACAGCCGCACATGCTGCATCGTTTGCCGGACGAAACGTTGGTCCGCGATTGCCTGCGCCAGGCCAGCGACGAACTGGGTGAAGAGGTACTGGCACTCGATTCGGTCGAAGCCCTGGCCGATAGCCGCGCCGTGCAGTTGTGTTTGTTGATTGCGGGTGTGGCGTGTGCCCGCGTGCTGATCGAGCGCGCAAGCCCCCCCGATTACGTAGCAGGCTTGTCCATCGGCGCTTATCCAGCGGCGGTGATTGCCGGTTCGCTGGCGTTTGGCGATGCCGTGCGTCTGGTGGCCCTGCGCGGTGAGCTGATGCAGGGTGCTTACCCTCATGGTTACGGCATGACTGCAATCATGGGGCTGGATCAACCTGCTGTCGAAGCGTTGATCGGGCAGGTTCACGGCCCGGACACGCCGGTTTATCTTGCCAATATCAATGCGGATAACCAGTTGGTGATCGCGGGCAGCGATGGCGCGATGGCAGAGGTCGCCGAGCGAGCAACAAAAATCGGTGCTTCGGCGGTCAAGCGCCTGGCGGTCAGTGTGCCATCTCATTGCGCCTTGTTGGAGCAACCCGCTGTAACGTTGGCGGAGGCTTTTGCCAAAGTGTCTGTGCAGGCCCCGACCTTGCGCTATCTCAGCGGCAGTACTGCGCGGTTGGTGCTGACCGCCGATAAATTACGCGACGACCTGGCGTTCAACATGTGCCGGGTGATTGATTGGCGCAGCACCGTGCAAACCGCGTATGAGCGCGGCGTGCGTCTACAGATCGAGTTACCGCCAGGCACCGTATTGACGTGCCTGGCCAGAAAAGTGTTCGAACAAGGAGCGGCAGTCGCCTTTCAAGGGGCTCGCCTGGATACGCTGAGTGCGCTGCTGCGAGAGGAGGAAACCCGCAACCCCTAGACCGTACGCCAGCTGCGAAGGATAAAAACAACAACTTCGGCAACGCAATGTGAGGATAAAAATAATGATTATTTACGGTGTGGCCTTACTGGCTATCTGCACCCTGGCAGGCGTCATTCTTGGCGATATGCTCGGCATGCTGCTGGGCGTTAAATCCAATGTGGGCGGGGTTGGCATTGCCATGATCCTGTTGATCTGCGCCCGTCTGTGGATGCACAACCGCGGCGGTATGACCAAGGAATGCGACTTGGGCGTGGGTTTCTGGGGTGCCATGTACATTCCTGTCGTGGTCGCCATGGCCGCGCAACAGAACGTGGTCGCAGCCTTGCACGGTGGACCGGTTGCGGTATTGGCGGCCATTGGCTCGGTGGTGGTTTGTGCTTGTGCCATTGCGCTGATCAGTCGAACTCATAAGGGCGAACCTTTGCCGGACGAAGAGCCGACGCTTATTCCCGGTGTGACGTCGGTAGGGGGGCGTTGATATGTGGGCGCTCATGGAAAAAGGTTTGGCAAATAACGGCCTGGTCACTGCGTTCGCCTTTATCGGCGTGGTGATGTGGATTTCGGTGGTGATCTCAAGAAGACTGACGTTCGGGCGCATTCACGGCTCGGCCATTGCCATCGTTATCGGGCTGGTACTGGCGTGGGTCGGCGGTACCATGACGGGCGGACAAAAAGGCTTGGCGGACCTCACGCTGTTTTCGGGCATCGGCTTGATGGGCGGTGCCATGTTGCGTGACTTCGCCATTGTCGCTACAGCGTTCGAAGTGCAAGCCAGTGAGGCGCGCAAGGCCGGATTGATAGGGGTCGTTGCCTTGCTATTGGGCACCACACTGCCGTTCATTGTTGGCGCGAGCATCGCCTGGATGTTCGGTTATCGTGATGCGGTCAGCATGACCACCATCGGCGCAGGTGCGGTGACTTACATCGTCGGGCCGGTAACCGGCGCAGCGATTGGCGCGAGTTCGGATGTGGTGGCGCTGTCCATCGCGACAGGCTTGATCAAAGCGATTTTTGTGATGGTCGGCACACCGATGGCTGCACGCTGGATGGGCCTGGATAACCCGCGCTCGGCGATGGTGTTCGGTGGCTTGGCCGGCACGGTCAGCGGCGTGACCGCAGGCCTGGCGGCGACGGACCGTCGGCTGGTGCCTTACGGCGCCCTGACCGCGACCTTCCACACCGGGTTGGGCTGCCTGTTGGGGCCGTCGGTGTTGTACTTCATCGTGCGCGGGATTATGGGGGCGTAACAACGCCATTCGCAGCGGGACGCATAGTCACTTATACCTACGCGTCCCGCTACGAAGCTTTTCAAGTCTCAGGCTGCGAATGCCGGTTGGCGTACATCCGGCATTCGGCCACAAACGCCAGCAGGTTTGGGTCGCGTTCCTTCGATTTGAGGAACACGACACCAATATGCTGCTGCATCCGATAGCGTGCCTGCAACGGAATCAAGCGCACCCTATTCTCATAAACGGCGGCCACTCGTCCTGGCAGCAACGCATAACCGACCCCGGAGCTGACCATGCTCAGCAGGGTGAAAATGTCGTTGACCTGCATCGCCACCTTTGGCTCGAAGCCCGCCTGCTGGAACACTCGAACCCCGTCCTGATGCGTCGCGAAACCCTGTGCCAGGGTAATGAATGTCGCTTCGCGCAGATCGCTCAAATCCACTTCGCTTTGCTGTGAAAACGGTGACTCTGCGGGCGCGGCGAGGAAAATATCATCGGAAAACAGCGGCAGGTGTTCGCAGTCCAGATCGTTGACGCTTTCATTGAGCGATACCAGAATCGCGTCCACTTCCATGTTCTTCAGTTTGTAGAACAGGTCGATGTTGGAGCCCATGATCAAATCGATGTTCAGCTCACTGCGACGCAGTTTCAGGCCCATGATCAGCTGCGGCACTGTCTTGATGGTCAACGAGTACAGCGAGCCCAACTTGAACCGTGCGGCTGAAAAGCCGGCGGCCTGACGGGTCAACTCCACCGTGGCGACCACGTCCTGAATCAATTTCTGCGCGCGCTCTTCCAGCACGTAAGCGCTTTCGAGCGGTGTCAGGTTGCGACCTTCGTGCTTGAACAGTGGGCAGCGCAGGGCGCTCTCCAGTGAATGGATAGCCCGATGCACACTGACATTGCTGGTCTGCAGCTCCACTGCCGCCCGCGCCAGATTGCCGGTGCGCATAAAAGCCAGGAAGATCTCCAGCTTCTTGAGGGTCAGTTCTTCGTCGATCAGCATGGCAGGGACTCTTATTCGTAGCTCTTCAATAATGTGAGCAGGTGGATTGTGCCTAACTCAGCGCGTGCTGGCTGCAAGCGATTTCAGCATTTAGGGCTTTAAAAATATCGCGTGGGCCCGCGTGGGGCATTGCACTTTTCGCGTAGAACCCTGAGCCTTGCGCAGTCGGTGTTTTTGGAGGTTTGCGAACATGTATCACGGAGAACGCTTCAACGCCTGGACGCATCTGGTCGGCGCGGTGCTGGCTTTTGTCGGTGCGGTCTGGATGCTGGTGCTGGCAAGCATGGACGGCGATGTATGGAAGATCGTCAGCACGGCGATCTACGGCGTGACCTTGTTGCTGCTGTATAGCGTATCGACCGTGTATCACAGCGTCCGGGGACGGGCGAAGGTGATCATGCAAAAGGTTGATCATCTGTCGATCTATCTGCTGATCGCGGGCAGCTACACCCCGTTCTGCCTGGTGACGTTGCGTGGACCATGGGGCTGGACACTGTTCGGGGTTGTCTGGGGACTGGCGGTGATCGGCATGTTGCAGGAGATCAAACCACGCTCCGAGGCGCGCGTGATGTCCCTCGTGATCTACGCGGTGATGGGCTGGATCGTGCTGGTGGCAGTCAAGCCACTGATGGCTGCGCTGGGAACGGCGGGCTTCACTTGGCTGGCGGCCGGAGGGGTGTTTTATACCGTGGGGATTATCTTTTTTGCTTTCGATAGCCGCTTCCGGCATTGGCACGGTATCTGGCACTTGTTCGTGATCGCCGGCAGTTTGCTGCACTTTGTGGCAATCATGTTTTATGTGCTTTGACACATAACCCGTAGGCGCTTGGTCCCCCTTGTCTGCGATAAGCCTGGGTCGCGCTCGACCCGAAGGACCTTCCAGCGGTGGTGAACTCACCATCTTGGCCAGCGCTCCGCACTGGATTGCAGACAAGTCAGCTCCTACGGATGGTGTGGTACGACAGTTTAGAAATCACCCCACAATTGCTGCGCCACGCTCAATGCGACCACGGGTGCGGTTTCTGTGCGCAGTACGCGCGGGCCGAGGCGGGCGGCGTGGAAGCCCGCATCCTGGGCCTGATCGACTTCGGCATCATTAAGCCCGCCTTCCGGGCCGATCAAAAAGGCCAGGGTGCCGGGTTTGTTGTGGCTGGTCAGCGGTTCTGCGACCGGGTGCAATACCAGCTTCAGGTCGGCTTCGGTCTTCTTGATCCAGTCAGCCAGCACCATGGGCGCATGAATCACCGGCACCACAGAGCGCCCGCATTGCTCGCACGCGCTGATCGCAATCTGTTGCCAGTGGGCCTGGCGCTTTTCTGCACGCTCATCTTTGAGGCGAACTTCACAACGCTCACTGACGATGGGCGTGATTTCGCTGACGCCCAGTTCGGTCGCCTTCTGAATCGCCCAGTCCATACGCTCGCCGCGTGACAGCCCCTGCCCCAAATGAATCCGCAACGGCGATTCGATTTGCCCGGCAAACTGTTCATTCAGCTGCACCCGCACGCGCTTCTTGCCCACTTCGAGCAATGTGCCGCGAAACTCGCTGCCCGAGCCGTCGAATACTTGCAGCGCGTCACCTTCGGCCATGCGTAATACGCGACCGATGTAGTGCGCCTGGGCTTCTGGCAGCTCGTGCTCGCCGAGGCTCAAGGGCGCATCGATAAAAAAGCGGGACAGTCTCATGTTCGTTCTCTGAAAGTGTTTAGGTCCTTGTAGGAGCGGGCAAGTGCGCTTCCACAAGGGATCAGCCTGGATCTCGAAAGTCTGGATGAAAGTTTTCATGCACCGCAACGCTGATGCTGGTGCGGGTCGCGATGTCGATGCCTTCGGTGGCCACTTCGGCAAGAAAGTCGATTTCTTCCGGGGTGATGACATATGGCGGCAGGAAATACACCACGCTGCCGAGCGGCCGCAGCAGGGCACCCCGTTCGAGGGCATGCTGGAACACCTTCAAACCGCGTCGTTCTTGCCAGGGGTAAGCGGCTTTAGTGGCTTTGTCCTGCACCATCTCGATGGCCAGCGCCATGCCGGTTTGACGGACTTCGGCGACATGGGGGTGATCGACCAGATGCGCGGTGGCGCTGGCCATGCGTTGCGCCAGGGCCTTGTTGTTCTCGATGACGTTGTCTTGCTCGAAGATGTCCAGCGTCGCCAGTGCCGCCGCACACGCCAGCGGATTGCCAGTGTAGCTGTGCGAATGGAGGAAGGCGCGCAGGGTCGAGTAGTCATCGTAGAACGCGTTGTACACGTCATCGGTGGTGATGCACGCCGCCAAGGGCAGATAACCACCGGTCAGGGCTTTGGACAGGCAGAGGAAGTCCGGACGGATGCCAGCCTGTTCGCACGCGAACATCGTTCCGGTGCGCCCGAAGCCGACGGCGATTTCGTCGTGAATCAAATGCACGCCATACCGATCACAGGCCTCGCGCAACAGCTTGAGGTACACCGGGTGATACATGCGCATGCCGCCCGCGCCCTGAATCAACGGCTCGACAATCACCGCCGCGACAGTGTCGTGGTTCTCAGCCAGGGTCTGCTCCATGGCGGCGAACATGTTGCGCGAGTGTTCTTCCCAGCCCATGCCTTCAGGCCGGTGGTAGCAGTCCGGGCTCGGCACCTTGATGGTGTCGAGCAGCAGCGCTTTGTACGTCTCGGTAAACAGCGGCACGTCGCCCACCGACATCGCCGCCATGGTTTCGCCGTGGTAGCTGTTGGTCAGAGTGACGAAGCGCTTTTTATTCGGCTGGCCGCGGTTGAGCCAGTAGTGAAAGCTCATTTTTAGCGCGACTTCGATGCAGGACGAACCATTATCTGCGTAGAAGCAGCGGGTCAGGCCCTCGGGCGTCATCTTGATCAGACGCTCGGACAGTTCGATCACCGGTTGGTGGCTGAAACCGGCAAGAATCACGTGCTCCAGCTGGTCGACCTGATCTTTGATCCGTTGATTGATGCGCGGGTTCGAGTGACCGAACACGTTGACCCACCAGGAGCTCACGGCATCCAGGTAACGCTTGCCTTCAAAATCTTCTAGCCAGACGCCTTTGCCGCTCTTGATCGGGATCAGCGGCAGGCTTTCGTGGTCTTTCATCTGGGTGCACGGATGCCACAGCACCGCAAGGTCGCGTTGCATCCACTGGTTATTCAGGCCCATTGGCAATCTCCGGGTGGCAACTCGCATGGCGCGAGGGCAAACAATCGCGCAAGCCTATGCAATGCGTGGCTGCGGAACAACCTCTTGTGACGCAGAATGACAATGTGGTGCCACTCATCGGGATCGAATGTCCGATTGTCACGGTGCAGTATTGTCGGTCGGGCATTAACGGGATGCTGGCATCCGGCTGAAAGGAGTCAGCCTATGATCGTATTTTTCGATATTTCAAAGCGAAATTTTGCGCTTTCATTCGATAGATAAAAAGTTAGTCTGAGACCCACTTTTGAAGGTAACTGTGATGCAGCTACGCAACTCCTCCTCTCGTTACGGTCTGGTCAGCATCTTGCTGCACTGGGGTGTGGCGCTTGTTGTCTTTGGTTTGTTCGCACTGGGTCTGTGGATGGTCGACCTCGACTACTACGATACCTGGCGCAAAGCGGCTCCTGACCTGCACAAGAGCATCGGTCTTACCTTGTTCGCTGTGATGGTGGTCAGGGTGGTCTGGCGCTTCATCAGCCTGCCACCTCCTGCACTGTCCGCTCAGAGTCGGCTCGTCCAATGGGGGGCTAAGTTCGGACATCTGTTTCTTTATGTCGGTTTGTTTGCCGTGATGTTTGCCGGTTACCTCATTTCCACCGCCGACGGTGTGGGGATTCCGGTGTTTGATCTGTTCGAGGTGCCGGCGTTGATTTCCAGCATCCCCGATCAGGCAGACGTCGCGGGCGCTGTTCATGAGTACCTGGCCTGGGCACTGGTGATTTTCGCTGGATTTCACGCCCTGGCCGCATTGAAACACCACTTTATTGATCGCGATGCGACCCTTACGCGCATGTTGGGTCGCGACTAATGTTCAACCTAAACGGAAATAAACGCATGTTGAAGAAGACGCTCGCCGCTCTGGCTCTGGGTACTGCTCTGTTGTCCGCCGGGCAAGTGATGGCCGCTGATTACAAAGTCGATAAGGAAGGCCAGCACGCCTTCGTTAACTTCAAGATCAGCCATTTGGGCTTCAGCTACATCTACGGCACGTTCAAGGACTGGGACGGCACCTTCAGCTTCGACGCGAAGAACCCGGAAGCCAGCAAGATTAATGTCACGCTGAAAACTGCCAGCGTCGACACTAACCATGCTGAACGTGACAAGCACATCCGCACCCCTGATTTCCTGGACGTAGCAAAATTCCCGGAAGCCAAATTCGTATCGACTTCGGTCAAGTCGACTGGCACCGACACGGCTGACGTGACCGGTAACCTGACACTGCACGGCGTGACCAAGCCAGTCGTGATCGCTGCGCATTTCCTGGGCGAAGGCAAAGATCCATGGGGCGGCTACCGTGCAGCCTTTGAAGGCACCACCACTATCAAGCTGAAGGACTTCGCGATTCAGAAAGATCTGGGCCCTAAAACCCAGGAACTTGAGCTGATCTTCTCGTTTGAAGGCGTTCAAGCCAAGTAAGGTTTGCTCGCAACATAAAAACGCCGACCTTTGGGTCGGCGTTTTTATGTCTGGAGTCGCATGATATCCAGACCAAAAAAAACGCCCCGGTCGGGGCGTTTTTTTATGCAGCGTGTCTGGCTTTAACCTTCGCGGTTGCGGGTCAGCAATGCGGGTTTCTCGCCACGTGGACGGCTTGGCAGTTGGTCGAGTTGATCAGCCGACGGGAAGCGATCGCTTTTTGACTCTTTGTGCACGATCTTCGGCTGCGGTGCACCTTCGCGAGGACCTTTGACCACAGGTTCCTGACGTGCGGGCTGATCATCGCGAGCGGCGGCAGGGCGACGATTGCGTGGCGCGTCGTCACGACGGGCCTGGCCATCGCGTGGCGCGCCGTTACGTGGACCAGAACGGGCGGCAGGCGGTGTACCCGTGGTCGAGCCAGCGCCGGTGCGAGGACCGCTTGGGCGACCCGAGCTTGGCGCGCGAGCAGCAGGTGCTGCACCGCCTGCGGTAGCCGCAGGTGCCGGAGCGCCCGGACGACGACCACGACTCTGGCCTTTATTCGGGTACGGGCTCACGTAGTCAGCGCGGTTGCCGAAGTTATCCACTTCGTCGTCCAGGAACTCGTCCGGGGCACGGTCGGCACGCGGGGTTGCCTGACGCTGCTCGCGGGCAGGTGTGCCCTCGCGCGGCTTCTGGGCTGGACGCTCAGGACGTGCGGCGGCTGCCGGCTTTTCCTGACCCTTGTCCTTGCCTTTATCCTTACGGCCGCCACCACCGCCACTGCCGGTCGGGCCATCGCCGCGAGGGCCACGGGGTGCGCGTGGGTTACGCACATCCGGACGCTCACGTACTTCTGGCTTCTCTGCTTCAACCGTTGTGATATCGAAGCCCATCAGGTCGCCATCGGCGATTTTCTGTTTGGTCATGCGCTCAATGCTTTTGAGCAGCTTCTCTTCGTCCGGCGCGACCAGCGAAATCGCTTCGCCGCTACGGCCCGCACGGCCTGTACGGCCGATACGGTGCACGTAGTCTTCGTCGACGTTCGGCAGTTCGAAGTTGACGACGTGGGGCAGCTGGTCGATATCGAGACCGCGCGCGGCGATATCGGTGGCGACCATGATCCGCACCTGGCCAGCCTTGAAGTCAGCCAGTGCTTTGGTTCGGGCGTTCTGGCTCTTGTTACCGTGGATCGCCACCGCCGTGAGGCCGTGCTTGTCCAGGTACTCAGCCAGACGGTTTGCACCGTGCTTGGTCCGGGTGAAAACCAGCACCTGTTCCCAGGCACCTGCGGTAATCAAATGCGCCAGCAACGAGCGTTTATGGCTCGAAGACAGACGGAATACGCGCTGTTCGATACGCTCGACCGTGGTGTTCGGCGGCGTGACTTCGATGCGTTCCGGGTTGTGCAGCAGCTTGCCGGCCAAGGCCGTGATGTCGTTGGAGAAGGTCGCCGAGAACAGCAGGTTCTGGCGCTTGGCAGGCAGGCGAGCCAAGACTTTCTTCACATCATGCACGAAGCCCATGTCGAGCATCCGGTCGGCTTCATCGAGCACCAGAATTTCAACGCGGGACAAATCGACGCTGCCCTGACCGGCCAGATCGAGTAGACGGCCTGGGCAGGCCACCAACACGTCAACGCCTCTAGCCATGGCCTGGACTTGCGGGTTCGTGCCGACACCGCCAAAAATAACGGCGCTGACGAACTTCAGATCCCGGGCATACACCTTGAAGCTATCGTGTACTTGCGCCGCGAGCTCGCGGGTTGGGGTCAGGACCAAAACGCGCGGTTGGCGCGGGCCGTGACGCTGGGATTTGTCCGGATGACCGTTGGGGAACAACCGTTCCAGAATCGGAAGGGCGAAGCCGCCGGTTTTACCAGTACCTGTCTGCGCCGCAACCATAAGGTCGCGACCTTGCAACACGGCGGGAATGGCCCGCTGTTGCACCGGAGTAGGCTCGGTATAGCCCGCTGCCTCGATGGCGCGGACTAAAGCCTCGGAGAGACCGAGGGAAGCAAAGGACATGAGTAATCCTGTTTTAGTTAGGGCTGGGCCCATTGAGAAGGTCTTGCCTGGCGTGAATGGCGTTTAGAGGACGCAATCCCGTCCGGTCCTGCTGGGTCTTGACGTGCGTCTCGGCATATCGGCGCGGGAAAGAAAAGTCGCGACTGACGTGATCGAGATGCCTTATGCAAGGCCGAGCGTCCGGGCGTAAGCCTGGCGGGAATGCCGGAGTATAACAGAGCAATCACAACGCGCTGCTTTCCTGCTGCTCAACGGTTTTTTCAGGCGCAGACGCCGGCTGCAGTGGCGTGGTGAGCAACGTGGTAGCCGTTGGCGTCGCCTCGCCAGCATAGCGGGCACTCAACTCGGCGTACGCCGGTTCGCGTTTGAAGCGTTTGAGCTCGGCACCAAAGCGCTGCACCAGCAGGTCCATGCCCACATTTTTGCGCAGAGCAAGGTATTGCGGCTCACGGCTGATGACGGTTGGCAACTGGCTGATTTGCTCGCGAACCTTCAATTCATCAAGCAGATACTGGCCGACACGGCGGTCGGTAATCACCAGATCGATCCGCCCGCGCAGAAGCTTGCCGAAATTGGCTTCATGGGTGGGCGCTTCTTCACGGGTGAACAGCGGTGAATCCCTAAATTCCGGGCTGTAAAGATAGCCCGGCGAAACCCCTACGGTCAGGCCGCGCAGGTCTTCCAGGCTTTGAAACGGGTGGGGACGGGCGTTGGCGTAGAACAGCACGAACTCGACATCGGACAGAGGTTCGCTGGGGTACAGCAATGAATCAGTGCGCTCGGCGTTCTGGAAAATATCCAGTGCGCCGTCGGCCTGGCCCTGTTCAAGCATCGCCAGGCAACGCTTCCAGGGCAGAAAATGCCACTCCACTTCGATGCCCAGGCGCTGGAAGATGATCGACGTTGTTTCGTAGTCCAGCCCGCGTGCCTGACCATCCTCCATGTACACGTAAGGTGCCCAGGGTTCGGTGACGATGCGCAGTTTTTCGCCTAAAGCAGTGAAGCTAAGACAAGTGAGGACCAGGGCAGTCAGGAGTCGGACAATGTGAGACATCGCCTGAGATTACGACGGACGTTGCCTAAATAGAAGCGCCGGATCGGACCTCTGCGGCTAATGGATCACTTCTGTTCATGTCGGCGTTGCATCATCTTGCCAACAGCAGCCATGCGAAACATCGCTGGAAGTAGTCACGTAGTCCAAGGTGTCAGCCGAGTCTCGATGAGGCGAGATCCGGCTGATTCAACGTGCTGGATGTTACACGCGCAAGATGATCACGTTAGATTGGTTTTTAACGTGGAAGCTTGAGGTTATTCCAGATCGCCAGGCTGGGTTCTGCCTGGTTAAGGGTATAGAAATGCAGCCCTGGTGCGCCACCTTGCAACAGGCGCTCGCACATTTGTGTGATGACCTGTTCGCCGAACGCCTGGATGCTTTGCACGTCATCGCCGTAAGCTTCCAGCTGCTTGCGGACCCAGCGCGGGATTTCTGCACCGCAGGCGTCAGAGAAGCGCGCGAGCTTGCTGTAGTTAGTGATCGGCATGATGCCCGGCACGATAGGAATGTTCACGCCCATCCTCCGCACACGCTCGACGAAGTAGAAGTAGCTGTCGGCGTTGAAGAAGTATTGGGTGATAGCGCTGTCGGCACCGGCCTTGGCCTTGCGCACGAAGTTTTGCAGATCGTCTTCGAAGTTGCGTGCCTGCGGATGCATCTCCGGGTAGGCGGCGACCTCGATATGGAAGTGACTGCCGGTCTCTTCACGAATGAAGCTCACCAGATCGTTGGCGTGGCGCAGCTCACCGCTGGCCATGCCCATGCCTGAGGGCAGGTCACCGCGCAGGGCGACGATGCGTTTGATCCCGGCGTCTTTGTACTGCGTTAGCAGTGCGCGCAGGTCAGCCTTGCTGTCGCCCACGCAGGACAAATGCGGGGCCGCAGGGACTTTGACTTCGCTTTCCAGCTGCAGCACGGTGCTGATCGTGCGGTCGCGGGTCGAGCCACCGGCACCGTAGGTGCAGGAGAAAAAATCAGGGTTGTAGCTGGCCAGGTGACGGGCCGTGGTGAGCAGTTTTTCATGCCCTGCATCGGTCTTCGTCGGGAAGAATTCGAAGCTGAAGCGACGGTCGTTAGACATGGACGCCGATCTCATTGTAGGAGCGGGCAAGCCCGCGATAAGGTCGGAACGACCTTCAAAATGCTGAAACCACATCGGTTCGCGTGTCTGATCGCGACGACCGCTACGCGGCCGATCATCCGGATGCGGCCCAGACCAAGCCCGCTCCTATGGGGAGCGGGCTACCTGATCAATCAGTAGCGGTAGGCGTGCGGCTTGAACGGACCTTCAACGGTCACGCCGATGTAGTCGGCTTGTTGCTTGGTCAACTGAGTGACCACGCCACCGAAACCACGGACCATTTCCAGCGCCACTTCTTCGTCGAGTTTTTTCGGCAGTACTTCAACCGTCAAACGCTCGGCTTTCTGTGCCGGTGCCAGGTTGGCGTACTTCTGGTCGAACAGGAAGATCTGCGCCAGTACCTGGTTAGCGAACGAACCGTCCATGATCCGGCTCGGGTGACCGGTAGCGTTACCCAGGTTTACCAGACGGCCTTCGGCCAGCAGGATCAGGTAGTCATCGTTGTGCGGATCGAAGGTGCCAGCGCCGGTGCGGTGAACCTTGTGCACCTGTGGCTTCACTTCTTCCCATGCCCAGTGCTTGCGCATGAAAGCGGTGTCGATTTCATTGTCGAAGTGACCGATGTTGCACACGACCGCGCGTTTCTTCAGGGCCTTGAGCATGTTCGAGTCGCAGACATTGACGTTACCTGTGGTGGTCACGATCAGGTCGATCTTGCCCAGCAGTGCAGTGTCGATGCTGGCGGCAGTGCCGTCGTTGATCCCGTCGATGAACGGCGAAACCAGTTCGAAACCGTCCATGCACGCTTGCATCGCGCAGATTGGGTCAACTTCGGAAACCTTGACGATCATGCCTTCCTGGCGCAGCGACTGCGAAGAGCCCTTGCCCACGTCGCCGTAGCCAATGACCAGCGCTTGCTTGCCGGACAGCAGGTGGTCGGTACCGCGCTTGATCGCATCGTTCAGGCTATGACGGCAGCCGTACTTGTTGTCGTTCTTGCTCTTGGTCACCGAGTCATTGACGTTGATGGCCGGGATTTTCAGCTCGCCCTTGGCCAGCATGTCCAGCAGGCGGTGTACGCCGGTGGTGGTTTCTTCGGTAACGCCGTGGATCTTGTTCAGCATCGCCGGGTATTTCTTGTGGATGATCTCGGTCAGGTCGCCGCCGTCGTCGAGGATCATGTTGGCGTCCCAAGGCTGGCCATCTTTAAGGATGGTTTGCTCGATGCACCACTCGTACTCTTCTTCGGTCTCGCCTTTCCAGGCGTAAACCGCGATGCCGGCAGCCGCGATAGCAGCAGCAGCCTGGTCTTGAGTCGAGAAAATGTTGCAGGACGACCAGCGTACTTCGGCACCCAGAGCAACCAGGGTTTCGATCAGCACGGCCGTCTGGATGGTCATGTGGATGCAACCGAGAATCTTCGCGCCCTTGAGCGGTTGCTCGCCAGCATATTTGCGGCGCAGACCCATCAGGGCAGGCATTTCGGATTCGGCGATGATGGTTTCGCGACGGCCCCAGGCAGCCAGGGACATGTCGGCGACTTTGTAGTCGTTAAAATCTGCAGGCGTGATTACAGCACTCATTTAGAGTCTCCATTCGTAGTGTGCGAATGGGCGCCGTTGTGCGTTTAAGGCTCGTCCGGACTGATTCAGTAAGGTCAGCCGATCAAGCAACGCCCCATCCGAGCCTGACAGGACAAGCCTGCTGCAGCGCCCCTCGGACAGGTGGCGGGAACGGTCATGGGCTGTTTAGACAATCGAGCCGACGGTGACCGTTTTTGAAGCTCGGCGATTATAGCCGTGCTCGAGGCGTAGCCCAAGACCTTTCCATCGCATAACCCTGCAAAAAACTAATCGCTACGTAAGCCGATGCCCGATAGAGGTAACGCGCCGGGTCTGCCATTATTAGCGCCATCAATTGGCAATACGGTCAGGAGTGAGCATGAATTTCCACACCCGCAAGTGGGTTAAACCCGAAGACCTCAACCCCAACGGCACGCTGTTTGGTGGCAGTCTGTTGCGCTGGATCGACGAAGAAGCCGCGATCTACGCCATCGTCCAGCTGGGCAATCAACGGGTGGTAACCAAGTACATTTCCGAGATCAACTTCGTCAGCGCCTCGCGGCAGGGCGACATCATTGAGCTGGGCATCACTGCGACCGAATTTGGTCGGACCTCGATTACCCTGACCTGTCAGGTGCGCAACAAAATCACGCGCAAAAGCATCCTCACAGTGGAAAAGCTGGTCTTCGTCAACCTCGGTGAAGACGGCCTGCCAGCCCCGCACGGCAAGACCGAAATCACCTACGTGAAGGACCAGTTCAAGGACAGCGACACTCATTGAGGATGTCGTAGACCCGGCTGAGTATCAGGCGTTGACTATTTGCGCCTGACGCCGCTGCAAATAGAGGTAGAACAGCGCAGTTAGTACGGTCAATACCCCGACGGCTGCGCCCGTCCACGGCAGGTCGGCAAGGTCGGCGCCGCTGGCAACCACCAGGCCGCCGATCCAGGCACCGGCCGCGTTGCCGAGGTTGAAAGCGCTTTGATTGAGGGTTGAACCCAGATTCGGCGCATCGCTGGCTTGGTCGATGATCAGCAACTGCAGAATCGGGCACAACGCGAACGCCACCACGCCCCACAGCAGCAGGGTAATGGCAGCGGGAATGACCGAATGGCTGGTCTGGCTGAACAAGGCCACGATCAGTACGACGGCAATCGACATTCCTAGCAGCGCAGGCAGCAAACGACTGTCGGCCAGTCGGCCTCCGAGCATGCTGCCGCCGGTCAGGCCCAGGCCGAACAACAGCAGCATGAAGGTCACGCCGTGCGGGGTGACACCGGTAACGTCGCGCAGAATCGGGGCGATGTAGGTGAATACGCTGAACAGACTGGTCGACGCCAGGACGCTCATCGCCAGCGCCAGTAATACATTGGGTTTGCCCAATACGCGGAATTCGGTGACCAGATTGCCCTTTTCCATAGGGATCTCCTTGGGCAGCCAGACCATTTGCGCAATCACCGCGATCACACCAATTACGGCCACTGCCCAGAAGGTTGAACGCCAGCCTGCGTATTGCCCGAGCGCCGTGCCCAGCGGCACGCCCAATACATTCGCCAGGGTCAATCCGGTGAACATCAGCGCGATGGCCTGCGCGCGTTTGTTCGGCGCGACCAACCCTGCCGCCACCACGGAGCCAATGCCAAAGAACGCACCGTGGCACAGGGCGGTAATCACCCGTGCGGCCATCAGCGTGGCATAGGTCGGCGCCAGCGCGCAGAGGACATTGCCGAGGATGAACATCAGTGTCATGCCCAGCAATGTGGCTTTGCGCGGCATGTTCGCGGTAGCAATGGCGAGGATCGGCGCGCCAAACACCACGCCCAACGCGTAGCCGGTGATCAGCAGGCCGGCGTCAGGAATGCTGACGCTCAGATCATTGGCGACCTCGGGCAGCAAGCCCATGATCACGAATTCGGTGGTGCCGATACCGAAAGCGGCAACGGCGAGTGCAAGCAAAGCGAGTGGCATGTGTAGAGGCTCCGTCTTAAGGGATATGTCGATAGTCTTGACGTCCCGATCAGGCGTGCGCAGGCGAGCGACTGAACTCGATCCGGTAAAGGCTGAGTCCGTAGAAGCAAAATTATTGGAATAGTTAGGGTGCGCAACGGGGGTGTGACGTAATCGGTGTCAGTATATCCAGCTGCTGGTAGATGGCGAATCAATTGCTCCCGGCGGTAACTTCCCGGATAACGACCCTTTTGAACAAGGAAGCGGCCAGTGCTGGCGACGGCTTTGGTGTTGATTGCAGCCCTCCTGCATGCGACCTGGAATACCCTGATCAAATTCAGTGGCGAACGGCTATTGGTCATCGCCAGCATGGATGGGGTCGCTCTGGTTTTCGCCGTATTGGCGCTTACTTTCGTGACACCGCCGCCTGCTGAAGTCTGGCCGTGGATGCTGGCCTCGGCCGCTTTCGAACTGGTTTATCGTGGCCTGCTGATCAGGGCGTACCGAGTGGGCGATCTGGGCCTGGTCTATCCGTTGATGCGCGGGCTTTCACCCCTGGTGGTGTTGGGGTTGACGCTGATGTTTGCTGGCGAACAATTGAGCACACAACAAATTCTCGGCATTTTATTGATCCCGTGCGGCATGGTCTGCCTGTTGTGGCAGGGTGGTGGCGGCGAGCGTTTGCCTTGGTCGATGCTGCCGGTGGTTGGGTTGATCGGCCTATGCATCGGCTGCTACACGTGGATCGACGGCCAGGCACTCAGGATCGGCGCGCAGCCACTGGACTATCTGGTATGGCTGACGCTGATCAGTGCCTGGCCGTTTCCATTGTTGGCGATATGCAACAAGCGTCAGGCGTTTACCCTGTTTTGGTGCGAGCAGTGGCGCCTTGGGCTAGGCGTCGGGTTGTGTGTGTTGTTCAGCTACGCTCTGGTGCTATGGGCCATGCAGCTGGGGTCGGTGGCAGAGGCTGCGGCCTTGCGCGAAATCAGTGTGGTGCTGGTGGTGTTGTTCGGCATGCGCTACCTGAAAGAACCTTTTGGTCGGCCCAGGCTCTTAGCGTGTGGGCTAGTGTTGCTCGGCATGCTTCTAATGAAGCTGAAACTATAAGGATTTGCTTATGACTCCTGCTTTCTGGTGCATATTGATCGCGATATGCCTGCCTTACCTATGTATCGGCGTGGCCAAGTTCAGTGGCGGCAAGTTCGGCCTGCGGGAGAACCATGACCCGCGCACCTTTCTCGACAATCTTGAAGGGTTTGCCAAGCGTGCGCATGCAGCGCAACTCAATAGCTTTGAGGTGACGCCAGCGTTTGCCGCCGCAGTGATCATTGCCGACATCGTCGGTAACGCCCAAGCGGTCACCATTGATGTGCTGGCGGTGCTGTTTATCACCAGTCGTCTGCTGTACATCATTTTTTACCTGGCGGACCTGGCAGTTTTGCGCTCCCTGGCCTGGGCAATTGGCATGGGGGTTATCGTGACGTTGTTCATCGTTTCCGCCTAAGAGAAGTTCCTGCTGCGGCAACGGTACGCTTGGTCTTTTGCGATGAGCCGAGGATACTGGCCGCCGTTTCCACCAGCCTGTAGCGATCATGACCTTGAAAAGACTTTCCGTGGTATTGCTGGCCTGCCTGACCTTGAGCGCCTGTGGCGGGGTTGATCCCAATTCACCTTTGGGTCAGCGCAAGGCGATCTTCAAAGAGATGCTCAAAACCAGCGAAGACTTGGGCGGCATGCTGCGTGGCCGCGTGACGTTCGACGGCCAGCGCTTCACCGACGGCGCGATCAAGCTCGACAGCCTGGCCCACGAGCCGTGGAAGCATTTCCCCGTGGTCAAGGAAGCCGACCATACCAGCGCCAAGGATGATGTCTGGCAAAAACAGGCACATTTCCAGGAACTGGCCCGGTCACTCGAATCGGCCACCGGGGAACTGGTGCTCGCCACCAATGCCAAGCCCTTCAAGGCCAGCACCCTGAGCCCTGCGGTGCAGAAGGTCGAAGATGCGTGCGAGGCATGCCATAAAGAGTTTCGCGATCATTGATGTGCAGTGATTGACACACTGCTTTGCGGTGTATCAATCATAGTTCGGCTCGACCTTCTCCAGCTCCACTTGAGCGTCATGCAGTTCTTTACGCGACTCGGCGAGTTTGTCTTTGCGCGTGTTGATCTTGTCCGGGTCGCCTTTGCTCATCGCTTTGGTCAGGTCTGACTGGCGCCGGCTGACGTCGCGTTTGGCCTCCAGCACTTTCTGTTCAAGTTGCTTGAGCAAGGAGGCGTCGGCGCAGGTGGTCGATACCTCACTCAAGGCATTTTCCAGCCCGGCTTGCTGGTCGCTGTTGCCGTTGGCCTTGGCGAGTTCGATCCGGGCGCTGATGTCCTGGCGCTTGGCCGCGCAGCCCGTCAGTTGGGGGGCTTCCTCGGCGGCGAACAGCGGTGCTGCCAGCAGGCTGCATGCCGTGAACAGGGTCAGCGGTGACAAGCACTTCATGGGGGCTCCCTTGAAAATAGTGACGCGATAAGCGAACGAAGACTCGCCTGTCCCTGAAAAATGATATTGACCTAAAAACCTTCTATCCCTTGCACCCGCAATTGCTCACTCAATGCCTGTACCTGCGGATTTTGAAAAAACGCATTGAGCTGTGCGGCCCTTCCTGGACCGATTCCCGGCTCGCTTATCCACTGTTCGACACTCTTGGCCGCCAGTTCACTCCACTGGCTACCGAGGTCAACGCCAGCGGTCGGCGGTAACCCGAGCGCTTTCACCCAGCGATGAAACGGTTGCTGTCGAGCCTGTTGAAAACTGCCAAGCAGTTTAGCGCTGCTGCGCTCGGCGAGGCCGGCAATGTTAGCAAGCTGCACGGCATCAAGGGTCATCCAATCGAGCAGGCCGTTAATCTTTCCGGCCCTGAGCAACGCATCCCACGTGCCAGGTCCCACTCCGGGCATTGCCAGCCCTTGCTTGCCGCCGAGCCAAACCAGGCGCGCCTGAAACTGGCTTTCGCATCCCGGGCTCGGCTGCCAGCAACTGAGGGCGTGGTAGTCGCTCGCCTGCGGCACGTTGAACTCAGCCCGTTCAACGCTGCGTGACACCACGCTGTCCAGGCGTGGGATGGTCAATCCTGCCAGACTGATTGCGATCTGGTCGCCGGGGCGGATGTCCATTTTTTGCCAGCGTACCAGGGACCCGACATTGATCCGCTTGACGTTCCGATCATCCAGACGCACCGGGTCCACGTCCAGAACCGGCGTGATTCGGCCGCTGCGCCCGATGTTGAAGTTGACCTTGCGCACGTTCGCGATCACTTGGGCGTAGGGGTATTTCCAGGCTGCGATCCAGTAGGGCGCCTTGGCTTGCCAACGTTGTGCAGAGGGTCGCTGGCTCTGGCGCATGACCACTCCATCGGTGGCGAAGGGCAGCGCATTGCGGTACCAGTGCTCGCGCCATTGCTGCGCTTGAGCGAAGTTTTGCAGGGGCTTGCTATAGAGCGCACTGTCGGTGAACCCCATGGCACTCAATCCGTCGAGGCGTTCGGTCAGGTGCTCCGGCCCGCTTGGCCAGTCCCAGACGAACAGGCCTACATTTGCCGCCTCGTCCGGGGTAATGGTCTTGCGTGCCAGCAACCCGGCGACCTTGCTGCGCGCGTTCAGGCTGCCGCCGTCGGCTTGCACGTGGTCTGCCAGCCGCCAGTACAACTCGCCTTGCAGCACCAGACTTTCCCGCCAGGGCAGGTGCTGCGCGATGGCGGGTAACTGGCGTGCGTTGTGGGTCCAGTCCTGTCCTGTGAGCCCATCGCCTCGGCTAATGACCTGCTTCAACTGGCCGCTTTCATACACCAGCGTGACCGCGACTCCGTCGACCTTGGGCTGAATCCACACGTCCTCACGGTCCTTGAGCCAGGCTTGGACTGCGCGTTCGTTGCGCAGTTTGCTCAGCCCGGTATGGGGTATGGGATGAACGAGCGGACCGGCCGCTGTTTTCAGCGGATTGTCGTCAGGCGCCTTCTGAGCAAAGCACCCACGCCACAGCGACAGGCGTGCGCGAGACTGGTCATAAAGCTCATCCGCGATCAGAGAAACTCCCTGGCGGTGATAGCTGTCATCCCATTGGGCAATGTGTTGTTGCAGAGCAACTATTTCGGTGCGGACCTTGGCGGGCGGCCAGTCGGGGCAGGTGTCGGCGTTGACGGTTAACGAGGCGAGCGCGAAAACAGCACTGGTCAATACACGCAGAACGGGCAGCATCGAAGCATCCTTGCTTGGGGTTTGCTTATGAGGCTAGTTGCTAGGTTGGGGGGGAAGAGCATTGACTGGTTACCGGATTTTGCAGTGCCCGCGATGGCGGAGGGATTTCCAGCGGACACAAAAAAGCCCCCGCCGACCAACGTCGACGGGGGCTGTTTTTAACTTGAAACGCTGGCGCTATTACAAACCGGCAGCGATGCGCAGGGCGTCGGCGCGGTCGGTGCGTTCCCAGGTGAAGGCGGTGAAGGTGTCATCGCCAACAGTCATTTCTACTGGCGTACGACCGAAGTGGCCGTAGGCAGCAGTGGCCTGGTACATCGGGTGCAGCAGGTCGAGCATGGTGGTGATTGCGTAAGGGCGCAGGTCGAAGTGTTCACGCACCAGGGCGATAATCTTCGAGTCTGGCAACTTGCCGGTGCCGAACGTGTTCAACGAAATCGAGGTCGGTTGTGCAACGCCGATGGCGTAGGACACCTGGATCTCGCAACGCTCAGCCAAGCCTGCGGCGACGATGTTCTTCGCCACATAACGACCCGCGTACGCTGCGGAACGGTCAACCTTAGATGGATCCTTGCCGGAGAACGCGCCACCGCCGTGACGGGCCATGCCGCCGTAGGTGTCGACGATGATCTTGCGACCGGTCAGGCCGCAGTCGCCCACGGGGCCACCGATAATGAAGTTGCCGGTAGGGTTGATGTGGAACTGAGTGTCTTTGTGCAGCAGCTCGGCTGGTAGCACGTGTTTGACGATCAGCTCCATCACGCCTTCGCGCAGGTCTTTGTAGGACACTTCAGGATTGTGCTGGGTGGAGAGCACGATCGCGTCGATGCCCACGACCTTGCCGTGTTCATAACGGCAAGTAACCTGGGATTTGGCATCCGGGCGCAGCCATGGCAGCAGGCCGGATTTGCGGGCTTCGGCCTGACGCTTTACCAGTGCGTGGGAGAAGGTGATCGGCGCAGGCATCAGCACGTCGGTTTCGTTGCTGGCGTAGCCGAACATCAGGCCCTGATCGCCAGCGCCCTGATCTTCAGGCTTGCTGCGGTCAACGCCTTGGGCGATGTCCACCGACTGCTTGCCGATGATGTTCATCACGCCGCACGTCGCGCCGTCAAAGCCGACGTCGGAGCTGTTGTAGCCGATATCGAGAATAACGTTACGGACGATGTCTTCCAGGTCGACCCAGGCCGACGTGGTCACTTCACCCGCGATGATCGCTACGCCGGTTTTGACCAGCGTTTCGCAGGCGACGCGGGCAAACTTGTCTTCGGCAATAATGGCGTCCAGAACCGCATCGGAAATCTGGTCGGCGATTTTGTCCGGATGTCCTTCGGACACGGATTCGGAGGTGAAAAGTGAGTATTCGCTCATATCGACGGGTTTCCTGAATTTACCGATGGTGAGTGTTGCCAGCCGGTCGCTGAAAGTGGCGAACCTGGATCTGGAAACCATTACGTAGCCCTATATAGAGGCTTTCCCCGGGAACGAGTCCCGCAGCAGTGGCCCAACGGGCCAGATCATCCTGTTCAAAACCCAACCAGAGATCGCCGCAGGCCTCCTTGGCCCAACTCTGGTCGTGGCTACACAACTCTGTCACCAACAGACTACCGCCTGGTTGCACCAGGTGAGCCAGCTGTTTAAGTGCTTCGGCCGGTGCAGCAAAATGATGAAGCACCATATTCAATACGACGCAGTCGGCGCGCACAGTGGCGTTGACCAAGGCGTCAGCCAGTTGCAGCTCGACATTGCCCAGCGCTTCGCGCTCGCAGACCTGGCGGGCCAGTTCCAGCATCGCCGGGCTGTTGTCCAGCGCGGTGACGTGGCGAAAGCGCCGCGCCAGTTCCGGTAGAAAACCACCATCGCCTGGGCCGACTTCCACCGCAGTGGCGTCGCGGCTGAAACTCAGCGTGTCCAGAAGTGATAGCAGGCTCTCGCGATATTGCGCCAGACCCGCGATCAAATCCTGCTGGGCACGAAATTTTTCCGCGACCCGCGCGAAGAAGTCCTGACTGGCGGTCGCCCGTTGCCGGTGCACCAGACCAATGCGCGCCTGGACATCGCCGGGCAAGGCCAGGTTATCGACTTCGTCGAGCAGTGCCGCGTGCAGCCTGCCGCCCGGTTGTTCGGTATGGGGCAGGGCGCGACGGTAAAAAATCGCATTGCCTTCGCGGCGCGTCGCTACCAGCTCGGCCTGAGACAGCACCTTTAAATGGTGGCTCATGCCGGATTGACCGATGGCGAAAATCTGCGCCAGTTCCAGGACCCCGAACGAATCGTTGGCCAGCGCGCGCAGCACATTGAGTCGCAGCGGATCGCCTCCGGCTTTGCACAAGGCAGCCAGATCGTCGCTGTCATCATGGCGGATTGCAGGCACGCGAAGGTTCATAGGGCTGGCAGTCTAGAGAGCGATTGTTCGTCTCGCAAGACCAATATCAAAAAGTTTTGATATTGGTCGATGGGTGGTGTCCGTCATGCGCATTCGGCACCGAGTGAACGCGCCAGACAGGTTTGTGTCTGAGGAATATCCGGTTTGGCCGTGTAATAACGAGGACAGCGCAGGAAAAAGGCCTTCCAACGACTATCTGTCATTGCCCCGAAGCAATGCCTGAGGGAAAATGCTCACCTTTTTTCCGATCCCATCCTTTCAGTTCCAGGAGATCAGCGATGCCCAGCCGTCGTGAGCGTGCCAACGCCATTCGTGCCCTCAGCATGGATGCCGTGCAAAAAGCCAACAGCGGCCATCCCGGTGCCCCTATGGGCATGGCGGATATCGCCGAGGTGCTTTGGCGTGATTACCTCAAACACAACCCGAGCAATCCATCGTTCGCCGACCGTGACCGCTTCATCATGTCCAACGGCCACGGCTCGATGCTGGTTTACTCGCTGCTGCACCTGACCGGTTACGACCTGTCCATCGACGACCTGAAAAATTTCCGTCAGTTGCACAGCCGTACGCCGGGTCACCCTGAATATGGCTACACCCCTGGCGTCGAGACGACCACCGGTCCTTTGGGGCAGGGCTTGGCCAATGCCGTCGGTTTTGCCATCGCTGAAAAAGTGCTGGCCGAGCAGTTCAACCGTCCTGGCCACGATATCGTCGATCACCACACCTACGTGTTCCTGGGTGATGGCTGCATGATGGAAGGCATTTCCCACGAAGTCGGCTCGCTGGCCGGTACCTTGGGTCTGGGCAAACTGATCGCGTTCTACGATGACAACGGCATTTCCATCGATGGCGAAGTCGAAGGCTGGTTCACCGACGATACGCCGAAGCGTTTCGAAGCCTACAACTGGCAAGTGATCCGTAATGTCGACGGCCACGATGCCGAAGAAATCAAGATCGCCATCGAAACAGCACGTAAAAGCGCGCAACCCACGCTGATCTGCTGCAAGACCACCATTGGTTTCGGCTCGCCAAACAAGCAAGGCAAGGAAGACTGCCACGGCGCTCCACTGGGCGACGCGGAAATTGCGCTGACCCGTGCCGCGCTGAAATGGAATTACGGCCCTTTTGAAATTCCGGCGGATATCTACGCCGAGTGGGACGCCAAGGAAGCGGGTCTTGCTGTAGAAGCCGAGTGGGATCAACGTTTTGCTGCCTACTCCGCCGAACACCCGGAACTGGCCAACGAATTGATCCGTCGCATGAGTGGCGAGCTGCCGGCTGATTTTGCCGAAAAGGCCGATGCCTACATCGCCGAAGTCGATGCCAAGGGCGAAACCATCGCCAGCCGTAAAGCCAGCCAGAACGCATTGAATGCCTTCGGTCCGCTGCTGCCTGAGTTCCTTGGCGGTTCGGCTGACCTGGCAGGCTCCAACCTGACTATCTGGAAAGGCTGCAAGAGCCTCACGGCTGAAGATTTCAGCGGTAACTACCTGCATTACGGCGTTCGCGAATTCGGCATGAGCGCGATCATGAACGGTATCGCCCTGCATGGCGGTTTCGTACCGTACGGCGCGACCTTCCTGATTTTCATGGAATACGCGCGCAACGCAGTGCGCATGGCTTCGCTGATGAAAAAACGCGTGCTGTTCGTCTACACCCACGACTCCATCGGTCTGGGCGAAGACGGTCCGACGCACCAGCCGATCGAGCAACTGGCCAGCCTGCGTGGCACGCCGAACCTCGATACTTGGCGCCCGGCAGATGCTGTGGAGTCGGCAGTGGCCTGGAAATACGCGATTGAGCGTAACGACGGTCCATCGGCCCTGGTGTTCTCTCGTCAGAACCTGACTCACCAATCCCGCAATGCCATTCAAGTGGCGGAAATCGCCCGTGGCGGTTACGTGCTGCGCGACTGTGTGGGTGAGCCTGAGCTGATCCTGATCTCCACCGGTTCCGAAGTGGGCCTGGCGGTACTGGCTTACGAGAAACTGACTGCACAAGGCCGTAACGTGCGCGTGGTTTCCATGCCGTGCACCAGCGTCTTCGATGCCCAGGATGCGATGTACAAGCAAACGGTTCTGCCGTTGCAAGTCAGCGCGCGTATCGCCATCGAAGCCGCTCACGCGGACTACTGGTACAAATACGTTGGTCTGGAAGGTCGGGTCATCGGCATGACCACCTTCGGCGAGTCGGCACCTGCGCCGGCCTTGTTCGAAGAGTTCGGTTTCACCCTGGAAAACATCCTGGGTACGGCTGAAGAGCTGCTTGAAGACTAAGCAGTAATGCGTTCCCCTTGTAGGAGCGCGCTTGCCCGCGATTGGCTGCGCAGCAGTCACACGATGTTGTCTTGCATCGGAAGGCCGTTCCGGCCTTATCGCGGGCAAGCGCGCTCCTACAGGTTTTAACACCTGCCAGCGAGAACCCCATGCCTCAGCCACGCCTGTATAAAGTTGCTCTCAACGGCTACGGCCGTATCGGTCGTTGCGTCTTGCGCGCGCTGTGTGAGCGAGGGGCGAAAGCCGGGTTTGAAGTGGTTGCATTGAACGATCTGGCAGACATAGCCAGTCTCGAATACCTCACGCGCTTTGACTCAACCCACGGTCGCTTTCCTGGCGAAGTGCGGGTCGAAGACGACTACTTGTACATCAACGAGCACGGCATCAAGGTGCTGCGTAGCGCAACCCCTGAAGGGATCGATTGGGCTGGGCTAGGCGTCGATCTGGTGCTTGAATGCTCGGGTGCTTACAACACACGGGAAGATGGCCAGCGTTTTCTCGACGCAGGCGCCCCCCGCGTGTTGTTCTCGCAACCGATGGCCAGCGAAGCGGATGTTGATGCCACCATCGTGTATGGCATCAATCAGGACAAACTGACGGGCACCGAATTGCTGGTGTCCAATGCTTCCTGCACCACTAATTGCAGTGTGCCGCTGTTGCGTTTGCTCGATCAGGCCATCGGCCTGGAATACATTTCCATCACCACCATCCACTCGGCGATGAACGACCAACCGGTGATCGACGCCTATCATCACGAAGACCTGCGCCGTACGCGTTCGGCCTTTCAGTCGATTATTCCGGTGTCCACTGGTCTGGCGCGCGGCATCGAACGGCTTTTGCCGGAACTTGCCGGGCGAATTCAGGCCAAAGCAGTGCGTGTGCCAACGGTTAACGTCTCTTGCCTCGATATCACCCTGCAGACAGCGCGTGATACCGATGCCGCCGAGATCAACCGGATACTTCGCGACGCCGCCACCAGCGGCCCGCTCAAAGGGTTGTTGGCGTATACCGAACTGCCGCATGCCAGCTGTGATTTCAATCATGACCCTCATTCGGCGATTGTCGATGCCAGTCAGACACGCGTTTCCGGCCCTCGGCTGGTGAACCTGCTGGCCTGGTTCGACAACGAATGGGGTTTTGCCAATCGAATGCTCGACGTCGCCGATCACTATCTGCGCGTTGCTCACACACAACAGTAAACCAGGGACAGCCTCATGACCGTGTTGAAGATGACCGACCTCGATCTGCAAGGTAAGCGTGTATTGATCCGTGAAGACCTTAACGTCCCGATCAAGGACGGTGTGGTAACCAGCGATGCGCGGATTCTTGCTTCGCTGCCGACCATCAAACTGGCGCTGGAAAAGGGCGCCGCCGTCATGGTCTGCTCGCATTTGGGCCGTCCGACCGAGGGCGAGTTCTCCGCTGAAAACAGCCTCAAACCCGTTGCCGACTACCTGAGCAAGGCGTTGGGTCGTGACGTACCGCTGATTGCCGACTACCTGAACGGTGTCGAGGTCAAGGCGGGCGACATCGTGCTGTTCGAGAACGTGCGCTTCAATAAGGGCGAGAAGAAAAACACCGACGAGCTGGCGCAAAAATACGCTGCCCTGTGCGATGTATTCGTGATGGACGCTTTCGGTACAGCTCACCGCGCCGAGGGCTCGACCCACGGCGTCAGCAAGTTCGCCAAAGTCGCGTGTGCCGGCCCGTTGCTGGCTGCCGAGCTGGATGCATTGGGCAAAGCCCTTGGCGCTCCGGCCCAGCCAATGGCGGCTATCGTCGCGGGCTCCAAGGTCTCCACTAAACTGGATGTGCTTAACAGCCTGAGCCATATCTGCAACCAGTTGATCGTCGGTGGCGGCATCGCCAACACCTTCCTCGCAGCGGCCGGGCACAATGTCGGCAAATCGCTGTACGAGCCTGATCTGCTGGACACCGCCCGCGCCATCGCCGCCAAAGTCAGCGTGCCGCTGCCGGTGGATGTGGTAGTGGCCAAGGAATTCGCCGAAAACGCTGTAGCGACGGTCAAACTGATCGCTGACGTGGCTGACGACGACATGATTCTGGATATCGGTCCGCAAACTGCAGCGCACTTCGCCGACTTGTTGAAATCGTCGAAGACTATCCTGTGGAACGGTCCGGTTGGCGTGTTCGAGTTCGATCAATTCGGCGAAGGCACCAAGACGTTGGCCAAGGCTATTGCGGCTAGCGATGCATTTTCCATTGCGGGCGGTGGCGATACGCTGGCGGCCATCGATAAATATGGCGTAGCGGATAAAATCTCCTACATTTCTACCGGTGGCGGCGCTTTCCTTGAGTTCGTCGAAGGCAAAGTCCTGCCCGCGGTTGAAGTATTGGAGCAGCGGGCCAAGGCCTGAGCGTCCGGTGTGGGTGAAGGGGATTTACATGGTCAAGCGGTTACCACTGTTTGTCATTGCCGGTCTGATGGCCGGGTGTGCCAGTGAGCCCGGCGCTGAAGACGCAAAAGCCGCGCCCAAGGCACCTCGGGCAAGCTGTTACGAAGCTGACTGGCAGGCGGAAACCGTGCCGATCATCTATAAGCGCGGCGGCCCGGATGTACTGGACAAGTATGAGGTCATGCCTGCTGAGGTAAAGGCAGGCTGTCCTTGAGGCTTGGGGTGCGATTGAGCCTACGATGATGCAATCAGGAACAAAACCGCCCCTGATCGACCGAAGTGATTGGCACTTGCCGAGCTTCATGGGGTGGCCAGGAGAAGTAATGAAAGGCTTAATCGCCCTTGCGACATTTGCAGTGCTGGGCGGATGCGCCAGTATGAATGCACCGGAACAACAGAGCGCGTGGACCCGTTGGGTGTGTGACAGTCAGGCCGAAGTGCTATGGCATTTCACCGACAGTACCAAGACTCAAGTCGATGTTCGCCTGGGTGGCAAAGATCAGGTCTATCGTTTGAAGCCTGAGCCTGGCGCTTCCGGGGAGTTGTACAGCGACGGTGTCTTGGCGTTTCACATAAAGGGTGAGGAAGGCCTGGTGTACTGGGTCGCCACCAATGATTTGATCGGTCGCGCTTGCAAGGCTCCCTAGTTCGGCGCTGAGTATGTTTGCGACTGCCTGTTGAGCGCGCTCGGCCATTGTCCGATGCGCAAAATTTGAATAGCAGCCGCCGTTAAGGCAGGCTTGCACGATTAACGACCCAACCGGGAGAGAAACCTAAAATGGCACTTATCAGCATGCGCCAGATGTTGGACCACGCAGCCGAGTTCGGCTACGGCGTCCCAGCTTTCAACGTCAACAACCTGGAACAGATGCGCGCCATTATGGAAGCGGCCGACAAGACCGATTCCCCGGTGATCGTTCAGGCTTCGGCCGGCGCCCGCAAATACGCCGGTGCTCCGTTCCTGCGTCACTTGATCCTCGCCGCCATCGAAGAATTCCCGCACATCCCGGTGGTCATGCACCAGGATCACGGCACCAGCCCTGATATCTGCCAGCGCTCGATCCAGTTGGGTTTCAGCTCGGTCATGATGGATGGCTCCCTTGCCGAAGACGGCAAGACCCCGACTGATTACGAGTACAACGTACGCGTAACTCAGCAAACCGTGGCCATGGCGCATGCCTGCGGCGTATCGGTCGAAGGCGAGTTGGGTTGCCTGGGTTCCCTGGAAACCGGTATGGCTGGCGAAGAAGACGGCGTGGGTGCAGAAGGCGTGCTTGATCACAGCCAACTGTTGACCGACCCGGAAGAAGCCGCTGACTTCGTCAAAAGGACTCAGGTCGATGCCCTGGCTATCGCCATCGGTACCAGCCACGGCGCGTACAAGTTCACCAAGCCGCCTACCGGCGACACCTTGGCGATTGAACGCATCAAAGAAATCCACAAGCGCATCCCCAACACCCACTTGGTGATGCACGGTTCGTCTTCGGTCCCGCAAGAATGGTTGAAAATCATCAACCAATACGGCGGCGACATTAAAGAGACCTACGGTGTACCCGTCGAAGAAATCGTCGAAGGCATCAAGTACGGCGTGCGCAAGGTCAACATCGACACCGACCTGCGTCTGGCGTCCACCGGTGCGATGCGTCGCCTGATGGCCACCAACCCGAGCGAATTTGACCCACGTAAATTCTTCGGCGAAACCATCGTTGCCATGCGTGACATCTGCATCGCGCGTTACGAAGCGTTCGGTACTGCTGGTCAGGCATCGAAGATCAAGCCGATGTCGCTGGAAAAAATGTACCTGCGTTATGCCAAAGGCGAGTTGAACGCCAAGGTCAACTGAGTTTGAGTTGATTGAAAAAACCCGCAGCGATGCGGGTTTTTTTATACCTCAAGTTACCTGTAGCAGCGCTGCATCTACCGTTGCAATACCCGAATGCGCGACAGCAGTTCATCGCGGTCTATGTAGCAACCCTGGAAGTGCCGCGCCCCGGTTGCCGGGTCGAACGCATTACGGGCGTGAAGGGTGCGGCGATTGTCGAAGCACCACATGTCGCCGGGGCTCAGCCGCGCACTCACTCGAAAGCGCGCTTCGCGGGTCATGGCGATAAAGCGTCGATAGGCCCGATACAGTGCGGGCATCTGCTCTGCAGGCGCATCGAACGGGCCGCGCAGGAAGTTTGCCATGCGGATTTCACGGACCTGGCCCAAGGTGTCCAATGCAATGATCGGCGCGAGGCACCGGTAGTCGCTGTGGCGATCCTTGTTGCGAAACTCCAGCGGAATCTCGCACAGGCTGCGAAACGCTTCCGGGTCTTCATGGCGCAGGGCATTGGCAATCGCGAAGCCGTCGACGAACACACTTTCGCCGCCCACCGCGTCATTCACCAGACAATGCAGAAATTGCAACCCCGGTTGCAGCTCGCGGGTTGGTAGGTCGCTGTGTAACGGTAGGTTGAAGGCGGTGTAGGCGTTGCTGTCGGCATCGGCTTTTGATTGCACATTGAACAGCACGCCGAAATTACTCTCGCGGATAAACGAAATCCGCTTGGCGATTTGCGCCAATGAGCCAGGTTCCGTGGGCACGCCGCGCACCTGCGTCAGGCCGATATCACGCAGCGCCAGCAGCCACTGAAGCAGCGCCTTCGGGTCCTCCATGATCGCGTGATATTCGAACACCGGCAGTTGCAGGTTGGCGGTCCACAGTTGGCTTTTCGGTGTGGCCTCGAACCGCTCGGCGCGCGACGCCTCGTCGTAAGCATGGGCACGCAGCCAGCCAGGATCGAAGCGGCTTTGATGGCCGTCTTGCCATTCCACCCACAGGCAACCCTGGGCGTCGATCAGACTGGTGTTGGGCACCAGGTCTTCAGCGACATCGACGATTTCCAGCACCTGCTCACGGGTCACGTTGTACACGCATTCAGGGCACGGGCAGTTATCCCGCAGCCATTGATGATGAAAGGGGCTGAGCCGCCCATCGGCCCATTGCACGTGCAACCTGTCCGCCAAGGGTTGTACGGCGGTCAACGCGCTGATCAACGGGTAATTGCGAAAGTCGGCGACGGCGGGAGTGTTAATGGCGATCTCCTTTTCTATTGTCGTAGGTGGCGGCAGAGGGTCAGACGGGCAAACCAATCACGCGGCCGATGTAGGCGGGCCGCGGCAGGTCTTTTTGGGTTTCGACCAAGGCCAGCAGGGTGTTCAATACCGGCTCGCTGAACGGTGCCGAGCGTGGGCCCGCCAGGTCGACGTGCAACAGCATTTGTTCGTTGGCGGCCAAGAGTTCGTCGCTGCCGGGTTTGTGCAGGCTGTGGTAGAGGTGCACGCGTTTACGGTCGTGGCCGATGACTTGAGTGCGGACTTCGACCTCTTCACCCTGCTTCACTTCATGCAGATAATTGAGATGGCATTCGAGGGTGAACAACGAGTGACCGCTGGCTTCGCGGTTGTCGCTGTCCAGGCCCAAATGGTCCATGAAAGCGTCCGTGGCGTAGCTGAAAATCAGCAGATAGAACGCATCGCGCAGATGCCCGTTGTAATCGACCCAGTCGGCGAGGACTGGGGTTGTGTAGGTGGTGAGTGTTGGCATGGCAGTCTCATCAATTTTTATCTGGAATGAATTCCCTGTAGGAGCGGGCTACTCGCTAAACGCCATTCCATGCTTGGCTTTAGTGGTTTTCACCGCGTCAAGTACGGCCAGCAGGCAGTCATCGCGATAGCGTTCCAGGGCTGAAATACTGTGGCTGCCGAGCTGGTCGGTGGTGCCGTCGACCACATCGTCGATCAGCTTGTCGGTCAGTTCGGGGGCCGGCAAATAAGTCCACGGCAGTTGCAGCGCCGGGCCGAATTGCGCCATGAAGTGGCGCATGCCAGCATCGCCACCTGCCAGGGTGTAGGTGAGGAAGGTGCCCATGAACGACCAGCGCAGGCCTGCGCCAAAGCGGATCGCATCGTCGATTTCGCCGGTGGTGGCCACCCCGTCGTTGACCAGGTGCAAGGCCTCGCGCCACAGCGCTTCAAGCAGACGGTCGGCGATAAAGCCCGGCACTTCCTTACGCACATGCAGCGGCCGCATGCCCAGGGATTCATACACCTTGATCGCCGCTTGTACGGCCTCGGGGGCCGTGTGTTTGCCACCGACCACTTCAACCAGAGGCAGCAGGTAGACCGGGTTGAATGGGTGACCGACCACGCAGCGTTCTGGGTGGATGGCGCTTTCGTAAAATTCGCTGGGCAACAGACCCGAGGTGCTGGAGCCGATCAAGGCATTGGGCTTGGCTGCGGCGCTGATCTTGCTGTGCAGGTCCAGCTTCAGGTCGAGACGCTCGGGGGCGCTTTCTTGAATAAAGTCGGCGTCACGCACGCATTCTTCAATCGTCGCGACAAAGCGCAGGCGACTTTGCGACGCCCCAGGGGCTAGGCCCTGTTTTTCCAGGGCGGACCAGGCATTGGCCACGCGTTTGCGCAGGGCCTCCTCAGCGCCGGGCGCCGGGTCCCAGGCGATCACGTCCAGGCCGTGAGCCAGTGCGCGGGAAACCCAACCGCTGCCGATAACACCGCTACCGAGCGCAGCGAAGATTTTGATGTCAGTGATAAAAGTCATCGAAAATTCCTGAAAAAAGTCGCTTTTGTAGCTGGCTTGTCTGCGAATGCCAGACGACACGGTCTATCAGATACACCGCGCTGAATGGTCTTCGCAGCGGGACGCGTAGTGACAAGTCAGCTCCTACAGTTCGGGGTGTCGTTAGCCGCGTTTCTTGAGGCCCATCTTGACCCGGCCTTCAGCAGGGGTCAGAACCCGGGCGCCCAAGCGGCTGAGGATTTCCGAGGCGCGTTCGACCAGTGCGCCATTGCTGGCCAGCACGCCGCGATCAAGCCAGATGTTGTCTTCCAGACCCACACGCACGTTGCCGCCGAGCAGCACGGCCTGGGCTGCCATCGGCATCTGCATGCGGCCGATACCAAAGGCTGCCCACACGGCGTTTTCCGGCAGGTTATCGACCATGGCTTTCATGGTTGTGGTGTCAGCAGGCGCGCCCCACGGGATGCCCATGCACAGCTGGAACAGTGGGTCGTCGAGCAGACCTTCCTTGATCATCTGCTTGGCGAACCACAGGTGACCGGTGTCGAAAATTTCCAGCTCGGCTTTCACGCCCAGCTCTTGAATGCGTTTGGCGCCAGCGCGCAGTTGGGCCGGGGTGGACACGTAGATGGTGTCGCCATCGCCAAAGTTCAGGGTGCCGCAATCGAGGGTGCAGATTTCCGGCAGCAGTGCTTCGACGTGTGCCAAGCGACTCAGCGGGCCGATCAGGTCGGTGTTCGGACCGAACTCCATCGGGTTCTCGCCTGCGCCAATCTCTAGGTCGCCACCCATGCCGGCGGTGAGGTTGACGATGATGTCGACGTCGGCTTCGCGAATGCGCTCCATCACTTCACGGTACAGGGCCACGTCGCGGCTGAACTTGCCGGTGTCAGGGTTGCGTACATGGCAATGGACCACGGTCGCCCCGGCTTTGGCGGCTTCAACGGCGGCGGCAGCGATTTGTTTGGGAGTGACCGGGACCAGATGGCTCTTCCCGGTAGTGTCGCCAGCACCGGTCAGTGCGCAGGTGATGATGACGTCATGGTTCATTTCAGGTTCCTTACAGGCGGTTTTTAGAGTGTGGTGATCCCTTCCGCAGCCTGTTCAGGCTGCGGATCGGTGGTTCGGATACGCTACGGGTTGCTGCTAAGTTTCAGGTTTTCAGCGGCGTCTTTGCCGTCAAAGGTTTTCACCCCAGCGAGCCAGCGCTTGAGGTCTTGCGGATGGTCTTTGAGCCATTGCCGGGCTGATTCAAGCGCGTCTTTGTGGTTGAGCAACGGCTGCATCATCCGACTCTCGTCTTCAGCGGTGAAACTCAGGTTGGTCAGCAGCTTGTCGACGTTCGGGCAACGCTGGGCGTAATCCGGTGCGGTAACGGTCCAGACTTTGGCCTCGCCTTCATTCGGGCCGAGGGCGTTATCACTGCCGGTGAGGTAGGTCATTTTCTGGTTGACGTTCATTGGGTGCGGCGCCCACCCGAAGAACACGATGGCTTCGTTGCGATTGACCGCCCGGGTGACTGCCGACAACATTCCGGCTTCGCCTGATTCCACCAACTGGAAGTCGCCGAGGCCAAACTGGTTCTTGGCGATCATTTCCTTGATCTGGGTGTTGGCGCCCGATCCGGGCTCGATGCCGTAGATTTTGCCGCCCAGTTCTTTCTTGAACTTGGCGATGTCGGCAAAGGTTTTCAGGCCCTTGTCGGCGAGGTAGGTTGGAACGGCGAGGGTCGCGCGAGCGTCTTTGAGGCTGGGTTCAGGCAGGATGCGCACCTGATTTTTTTCCACGAACGGGGTGATGGTCTGGGTCATCAACGGGTCCCAGTAGCCGAGGAACATGTCCAGGCGCTGATCGCGGATACCGGCGAAGATGATTTGCTGTGAGGCGCTGGTCTGTTTGGTCTTGTAGCCCAGGCCATCGAGCAGAACCTGGGTCATGGCGCTGGTAGCCATAACGTCGGTCCAGTTGACCACGCCCAGGCGTACGTTCTGACAGGTTGCCGCTTCAGCTGCACTGGCGCTGTTGGCGATGAAGGTGGTTCCGGTGAGTGCCAGCAAACAACAGCTAATCAGTCGTTTCATGATGGATTCCCTCGGCAGTCGTTATTGTGGGGTTCCGAAGTCTGCGCGCCGTGATGCAACGTTACGCAGCCGCAGCCCCTGGAAAACGCACAGCGGCGACGCGCTCTTGCACAGTAGCGACTTGTTCTCTTGCTGTCCTCATTCAACTGGCGTATGTGGTGAGTGATGCTGACCCCGCGAGTACCGCCGATGTCCCAGGACTATTACTTTTTGCTCATGCCAGGGTTCTCGGTGATGGGCTTCGTCTCGGCCGTCGAGCCGCTGCGCGTCGCCAATCGCTTCGGTGGCGAGCTGTATCGCTGGCATGTGCTGAGTGTCGATGGCGGGGCGGTGGTTGCCAGTAATGGCATGTCGGTCAACGCCGATGCCGCGCTGGAGCCGCTGAAGAAAGGCACGACGTTGTGGGTGGTGGCTGGCTTTGAGCCGCTGAAATTCTGCACCCCGGCACTGGAGCACTGGCTGCGTCGACTCGACCACGAAGGCGTGACCCTTGGTGGCATCGACACCGGCAGTTTTATCCTGGCGCAGGCAGGCCTGCTCGACGGCCATCGTCTGACCCTGCATTGGGAGGCGCTGGGGGCGTTCAAGGAGTCTTATCCACAGCTGGCAGTGACTCAGGAGTTGTTTGAAATCGACCGTCGCCGCATCACGTCCGCAGGCGGCACGGCGTCCATCGACATGATGCTCGACCTGATCGGCCAGGCCCACGGGCCGGAACTGGCGATTCAGGTCTCGGAACAGTTCGTGCTCGGCCGGATTCGCCCACGCAAAGACCACCAACGCATGCAGATCGCCACGCGTTACGGTATCAACAACAAAAAGCTGGTGCAGGTGATTGGCGAAA
The DNA here is from genome assembly GCF_034353875.1 of Pseudomonas sp. MH9.2. NCBI lineage: Bacteria > Pseudomonadati > Pseudomonadota > Gammaproteobacteria > Pseudomonadales > Pseudomonadaceae > Pseudomonas > Pseudomonas sp. MH9.2. The sequence goes on along the minus strand of NZ_CP133784.1, from coordinate 2,785,143 downwards.
TGGAGCAGCACACTGAGCCACCGCTCAGCACCCTGGACCTGGCAGAAGGCATCCAGGTCACCCGCCGCCAGCTGGAGCGCCTTTTTCGCCTGCATTTGAAAGACACACCGAGCAATTTCTATCTCGGGCTGCGCCTGGAGAAGGCGCGGCAACTGCTGCGCCAGACCGACATGAGTGTGCTGGAAGTCAGCCTGGCCTGCGGCTTTGAATCGCCATCGTATTTCACTCGCAGTTACCGCGCGCGGTTTGCGCGCTGCCCGAGAGAGGATCGACAGCGGACGAATGCGTGAATCACTATCAGGCGCTGCTTCACTCCATCCCGATCGACTGCAAATACTCCGACCGTTGATCGCTCATCTGCGAGAAGCAATCGTTTTGCCCGATTTCTAGGGTCTGGCTGCCTTTTTCGCTCAGGAAGGTTTGTACCGCGCAGTCAGCCTCGCGCAGTTTGGTCCAGATTTGTTGGGCATTTTTTATTTTGGCGAGGTAGTCGTTCAGCTGCGCCGGGTGGTTGGCGTACTGAGAGCTGATCCGGTCGACCAGGTCTTTATAAGCGCTGTCCAGCTCGTGCTGGGAGGTGGTTTTGTTGAAGGCTGAGCACTCGAAGCTCTGCTGGGTGGTTTCCACGTTGTCGCAGGGGGTGCTGTCTTCGGCTTGAGCACCGGTTGCCAGCACTGCCAGCACCAATAACATTGACCTCATTTGCAACATCCTCGCCGGTTGTTCAGAGCAATCGCCAAGGATTTTCCCCCAGCCGCCGCGTAAAGAATAGAGGCCCAATGGTCTATCTATGTAGACGGCGCTTACCCTTTGTCGTTTCTTGACGCTTTCGGCAAACCCCCTGTCGTTTTTGCACCCGGCTCGCTCAACCCTCAGGCATATGCTGGCCCCAAAGCGCCGGCAGACGATTCGGCGCATGAATCACCCAGAGGGGACAGCCTGATGAGCCCAGCCGAATTGCACGCCGACAGCATCGTTATTGACGGGCTGATCATTGCCAAGTGGAACCGTGAGCTGTTCGAAGACATGCGCAAAGGCGGCCTGACCGCAGCCAACTGCACCGTGTCGGTGTGGGAAGGTTTCCAGGCGACCATCAACAGCATCTGCACCAGCCAGAAGCTGATGCGTGAAAACAGTGACCTGGTCATCCCCGTGCGTACCACGGCGGATATCCGCAAGGCTAAAGAACAAGGCAAGACCGGCATCCTCTTCGGTTTCCAGAACGCCCACGCTTATGAAGACCAGATTGGCTACGTCGAGATCTTCAAGCAGCTCGGCGTTGGCATTGTGCAGATGTGCTACAACACGCAAAACCTGGTCGGCACCGGCTGTTACGAACGTGACGGCGGCCTGTCGGGCTTCGGTCGCGAGATCGTTGCCGAAATGAACCGCGTCGGTGTCATGTGCGACCTGTCTCACGTGGGTTCAAAAACCTCCGAAGAAGTCATCCTCGAATCGAAAAAACCGGTCTGCTACTCGCATTGCCTGCCGTCCGGCTTGAAAGAACATCCGCGCAACAAGTCCGATGAAGAACTGAAGTTCATCGCTGACCATGGCGGTTTTGTCGGCGTGACCATGTTTGCGCCGTTCCTCGCCAAGGGTATCGATTCGACCATCGACGACTACGCCGAAGCCATCGAATATGTGATGAACATTGTCGGTGAAGACGCCATCGGTATCGGCACTGACTTCACACAGGGTCACGGTCAGGACTTCTTCGAATACCTGACCCACGACAAGGGCTACGCGCGGCGTCTGACCAGCTTCGGCAAGATCATCAACCCGCTGGGTATTCGTACCGTGGGTGAGTTCCCCAACCTGACCGAAACCCTGCTCAAACGCGGCCACCCCGAGCGCGTCGTGCGCAAAATCATGGGCGAGAACTGGGTAAGCGTCCTCAAGGATGTTTGGGGCGAGTAACGCTCACACCGTATCTGCATTGAATAGCTGACCCCACTGCCATCCGCGCAGTGGGCGCAACCCGAATTTCTGGAGTGTTACCCCATGGCTAAAATCGCCCCGCAACTGCCTATCGAAGTCGACAGCGAAACCGGTGTCTGGACGTCTGATGCGTTGCCGATGCTCTACGTGCCACGTCACTTTTTCGTCAACAACCACATGGGCATCGAAGAAGTGTTGGGCGCTGACGCCTACGCCGAAATTCTCTACAAGGCGGGTTACAAATCGGCCTGGCACTGGTGCGAGAAAGAAGCTGAATGCCACGGCCTGGAAGGCGTCGCGGTGTTCGAACACTACATGAAGCGTTTGTCGCAACGCGGCTGGGGGCTGTTCAAGATCGAAGCCATTGACCTGGAAAAAGGCACCGCCAGCATCCGCCTGGAGCACTCGTGCTTCGTCTATGTGTACGGCAAGGTCGGGCGCAAGGTCGATTATATGTTCACCGGCTGGTTCGCGGGTGCCATGGATCAAATCCTGGCCGCCAAAGGCAGTCCGATCCGCACTGTGGCCGAGCAGGTTTACGGTGGTTCTGAAGAAGGCCACGACGATGGCCTGTTCATCGTCAAACCGTTGTAAGTCGAGGTTTCCGTCATGGCTTTCGAAGCAATGTTCCAGCCTATCCAGATCGGCAAACTGACCATCCGCAACCGCGTACTCAGTACCGCACACGCCGAGGTTTATGCCACCGATGGCGGCATGACCACTGACCGGTACGTGAAGTATTACGAGGAGAAAGCCAAGGGCGGCATCGGCCTGGCCATTTGTGGCGGGTCCTCCAGCGTGGCCATCGACAGCCCACAAGGCTGGTGGAAATCGGTCAACCTGGCCACCGACAAGATCATCCCGCATTTCCAGAACCTGGCGGATGCCATGCACAAGCATGGCGCCAAGATCATGATTCAGATTACTCACATGGGTCGTCGTTCGCGCTGGGACGGCGACCATTGGCCGACCCTGCTGTCACCGTCCGGCATTCGTGAGCCGGTACACCGCGCGACCTGCAAAACCATCGAGCCGGAAGAAATCTGGCGCGTGATCGGCAACTACGCCAGCGCTGCCGGGCGGGCCAAGGCCGGTGGCCTGGATGGCGTCGAACTGTCCGCCGTGCACCAGCACATGATCGATCAGTTCTGGAGCCCTCGGGTTAACAAACGCACCGATGAGTGGGGCGGCAGTTTCGAAAACCGCATGCGTTTCGGTCTGGAAGTGCTCAAGGCTGTGCGCAAGGAAGTCGGTCCGGATTTCTGCGTCGGCATTCGTCTGTGCGGCGATGAATTCCATCCCGATGGCCTGAGCCATGAGGACATGAAGCAGATCGCCAAGTACTACGACGACACCGGCATGCTCGACTTTATCGGTGTGGTCGGTTCGGGGTGTGACACCCACAACACCCTGGCCAACGTTATCCCCAACATGAGTTATCCACCGGAGCCGTTCCTGCATTTGGCCGCCGGTATCAAAGAAGTGGTCAAGGCCCCGGTCCTGCACGCGCAGAACATCAAGGACCCGAACCAGGCGACACGGATTCTGGAAGGCGGCTACGTCGACATGGTCGGCATGACCCGTGCGCACATCGCGGACCCGCACCTGATCGCCAAGATCAAAATGGGCCAGGTCGATCAGATCAAGCAATGCGTGGGTGCCAACTACTGCATCGACCGTCAGTACCAAGGGCTGGATGTGCTATGCATCCAGAACGCCGCGACCTCCCGTGAGTACATGGGCGTGCCGCACATCATCGAAAAATCCACCGGAGTGAAACGCAAAGTGGTGGTGGTCGGTGCAGGTCCTGCAGGCCTGGAAGCCGCACGCGTGGCTGCCGAGCGTGGGCATGACGTGACGTTGTTCGAGAAAAAAGACGTGCTCGGCGGGCAGATCACTACCGCATCGAAAGCGCCGCAGCGCGATCAGATCGCCGGTATCACCCGCTGGTTCCAGCTGGAATTGGCGCGCTTGAAAGTCGACGTGCGTCTGGGGACTGCGGCCGACCCTGCAACCATCCTGGACTTGCGTCCGGACGTGGTCGTGCTGGCAAACGGCGGTCACCCGTTCCTGGAACAGAATGAACATTGGGGCGCGGATGAAGGCCTGGTGGTCAGCAGTTGGGACATCCTCGACGGCAAAGTTGCGCCGGGCAAGAACGTGCTGGTCTACGACACCATCTGTGAGTTCACCGGGATGTCGGTTGCCGACTTCCTCGCGGACAAAGGCAGTCAGGTCGAGATTGTCACTGACGACATCAAACCGGGCGTGGCCATTGGCGGAACATCGTTCCCGACGTACTACCGCAGCATGTACCCCAAAGAAGTGATCATGACCGGCGACCTGATGCTGGAGAAGGTCTATCGCGAGGGTGACAAGTTGGTCGCGGTGCTGGAGAACGAGTACACCGGCGCCAAAGAGGAGCGGGTGATCGACCAAGTGGTGATCGAGAACGGCGTGCGTCCAGACGAAGAAATCTACTACGCGCTGAAAGAGGCCTCGCGTAACAAGGGCCAGATCGACATCGAAGCGTTGTTCGCTATCCAGCCGCAACCTTCGCTGAGTCAGCCGGGCGAAGGTTACTTGCTGTTCCGCATCGGCGACTGCGTGGCCCAGCGCAACATCCATGCGGCGATCTACGACGCATTGCGGTTGTGTAAGGATTTTTAAATCAATACCTCTGTAGGAGTGAACGTGTTCGCGATTGGGCGCGGAGCGGCCAAAAAGGATTTGTTCATTTGATGAACGCCTGAAGGCCGCCCCGGCCTTATCGCGAACACGTTCACTCCTACGGTAAATGCGTTTCTCCGCTTTCCCGGTGGGAGCTCCACATGTTGAACACCCTTCTTCCCATCCTGTTGTTCGTCGCCCTGGCCCTGGCCGTGTTGGGCGCAGTGCGGCGGATGCTGCTGTGGCGCCAAGGCCGGGCGGCCAAGGTCGACTTGCTCGGCGGTCTGCTGGCCATGCCCAAGCGCTATATGGTCGATCTGCACCACGTCGTGGCACGGGATAAATACATCGCCAACACCCACGTTGCGACGGCGGGCGGTTTTGTCTTGGCGGCCGTACTGGCGATCCTGGTACACGGCTTCGGCTTGCATAACCGGATCCTCGGCTACGCCTTGCTGTTGGCGTCGGCGATCATGTTTGTCGGCGCAATTTTCATGGCACTGCGCCGGCTCAATCCGCCTGCGCGGCTGTCGAAAGGTCCATGGATGCGCCTGCCGAAAAGCCTGATGGCCTTTTCCGTCAGCTTCTTTCTGGTGACCCTGCCAGTGGCGGGCATCCTGCCGGAGCACTTTGGCGGTTGGGTTCTCGTCGTGCTGCTGGGCGTGGCCGTGGCCTTGAGCTTGACGGAAATGTTCTTCGGCATGACTTGGGGCGGGCCGATGAAGCACGCCTTTGCCGGCGCTTTGCACCTGGCCTGGCACCGTCGCGCCGAGCGCTTTGGTGGCGGCCGTTCCACCGGTTTGAAACCGCTGGACTTGAGTGACCGCAGCGCACCTTTGGGCGTGGAAAAGCCCGAGGATTTCACCTGGAACCAACTGCTGGGCTTCGACGCCTGTGTGCAGTGCGGCAAATGCGAAGCCGCCTGCCCGGCGTTCGCTGCCGGCCAGCCGCTGAACCCGAAAAAACTGATTCAAGACATGGTGGTCGGCTTGGCTGGCGGCACCGATGCCAAGTTCGCGGGGAGCCCGTATCCATCTCTTGACGGCAGGGGCAAACCGATCGGCGAACACGGCGGCAATGCCCATCAACCGATCGTCAACGGTCTGGTGGACGCCGAAACCCTGTGGTCTTGCACCACCTGCCGCGCCTGCGTCGAAGAATGCCCGATGATGATCGAGCACGTTGACGCCATCGTCGACATGCGCCGTTTCCTGACCCTGGAAAAAGGTGCGACGCCGAACAAGGGCGCCGAAGTGCTGGACAACCTGATCGCCACGGACAACCCAGGCGGCTTTGCGCCGGGTGGCCGGATGAACTGGGCGGCCGACCTAAACCTCAATCTGCTAAGCGAGAAGAAGACCGCCGACGTGCTGTTCTGGGTCGGCGACGGCGCGTTCGACATGCGTAATCAGCGGACCTTGCGCGCCTTCGTCAAAGTACTGAAAGCCGCCAATGTCGACTTCGCGGTGTTGGGTCTCGAAGAGCGCGACAGTGGCGACGTGGCTCGCCGTTTGGGCGATGAAGCGACGTTTCAGATGCTTGCCAAACGCAACATCCAGACCCTGTCCAAGTACGCTTTCAAGCGTATTGTCACCTGCGATCCGCACAGCTTCCATGTGCTGAAAAACGAGTACGGTGCTTTTGATGGCAACTATCAAGTGCAGCACCACAGCACCTACATGGCCGAGTTGATCCAGGCGGGTGCGTTGAACCTTGGCCAACACAAAGGCTCCAGCGTGACGTATCACGACCCGTGCTACCTCGGTCGTTACAACGGCGAATACGAGGCGCCGCGTGAGGTATTGCGCGCACTGGGTATCGAGATCAAGGAAATGCAGCGTTCCGGTTTTCGCTCCCGTTGCTGCGGCGGAGGTGGCGGCGCGCCGATCACCGACATTCCTGGCAAGCAGCGGATTCCCGACATGCGCATGGAAGACATCCGCGAAACCGGCGCCGAGCTGGTGGCTGTGGGTTGCCCGCAATGTACGGCGATGCTTGAAGGGGTGGTCGAGCCTCGGCCACTGATCAAAGACATTGCTGAACTGGTCGCCGATGCGTTGCTGGAAGACGTCGTCACCAGCAAACCGACACCTGTTAAACGCCAACCTGCGGAGGTGAATTGATGAGCGACATTATCCGCCGCGACCCCCGCGCCGAATGGATCGCCCGTAACCGCCTGCACCCGCTGCACGCGGCCATGCAACCCGCGCAAACCCGCTGGATGGGGCCCAACGGCATCGTGCGCAAAGATGTGCACAACGTGGGTTTCATTGGCCCTAATGGTATCAAGCGGATCGACCGCAGCGGCGCGCAGCAGGGCGGTGCAGTCAAACGTTCTGCTGCGGCCGACGTGCAGTTGCCGCTGCATGTCATCGCGCAACCGGCGTTCTACATTTGCGTCGCACCGGACATGGTCGGCGGCCGCTTGAGCAGTCACGACCGCGACGTGTTGGGCCAGGCTCGTCAATTGGCCGGCAACGACGGTGCAGTGCTGGCCGTGGTATTCGGCGAGCACAAGGAAACTGCGTTTGCCACCGCCGGCGTCGACCGTCTGTTGCTGCTCGACGGCAGCGAGTTCAGCGGTTATTCACCGGAACAGCGTGTTCAGGGTCTACGGGCTGTGGATAACCAGTTCAATCCGCGTCATTGGCTGCTGCCTGACAGCCGCAGCGGTGGCGGTGAGCTGGGTCGACGTTTTGCCGCAAGCCTGGGCGAACGTCCGGCAACACGGGTCTGGCAGGTGACTGACGAGCAGTGCATCGGCCGCGCGGGTGCGGGTCGTGAAGACTTGGCCCGTCCATTGGCTCGCTTGATTCTGGCCGCCGTCGAATGCGCCGAGCCAGTCAGTGAAACCCTTCACGAAGCCTTGCCGGTGGAGTTATCCACAGCCGTCGCTCGCAGTCTGTCGCGTATCGAAGACCTCGGCGCAGTGGCGGTGGACCCGGCAGCCGTCCCCATGGCTGAAGCGGAGTTCATCTTCTCGGGTGGCAATGGCGTGAAAGATTGGGATTTGTTTCACCGAACTGCAGCGGCATTGGGCGCCACCGAAGGCGCATCCCGTGTGGCGGTGGACGATGGCTACATGGCGCGTGATCGTCAGGTCGGCGCCAGTGGTACTTGGGTCACAGCTCGGGTGTATGTGGCTGTCGGTATCTCCGGCGCGATCCAGCATCTGCAAGGCATTGGTGCCTGCGACAAGGTGGTGGCGATCAACCTCGATCCGGGGTGCGACATGATCAAACGTGCTGACCTGTCGGTGATCTGTGAAAGCGCGGACATACTCAAGGCACTGATTGTTGCCGTTGAGGCTTACCGCAATGAGGGGAAACGCGATGCTGCATAATTCGAAGGCCCCTGTGGATAACAGTGCAATTCACATCATCAGCCTGGTGTCCATCGGTGCGCACCCGACGTCCGGCCGTCCACGCCGCGCCGAACAAGATGCGCGCGCTGTCGAACTGGGCCTGCAACTGGCTGGGGACAACTTGCACGTGCTGCACGCGGGCAATGTCGACGAGCCTGCGCTGCGGGCTTACTTGGGCATGGGCCTGGACGAACTGCATGTACTGGAGCAGCCCCCAGGCGCGGATGCCTTGCCAGCGCTGATCGATTATCTGCGCGAAGCCAATGTTCAAGTGGTGCTCACCGGCAGCCAGGCGGAAACCGGTGAAGGCTCGGGCATGTTGCCGTTTCTGTTGGCGGAAAAACTGGGCTGGCCGCTGGTGGTCGGATTGGCGCAGGTCGAATCGCTGGATAACGGCGTGGCCCATGTGCTGCAAGCGCTGCCACGCGGTCAACGTCGTCGTCTGAAGGTCCGCCTGCCGTTTCTCGCGACTGTGGATAACGCCGCGCCCAAGTCCCGGCAGAGTGCCTACGGGCCTGCACAGCGCGGCGTGCTTGCGGCTGATCAGGTTGAAGTGGTGGTGGACGAACTGCTCGCAGCGTCATCACTGCAACCCGCCAAACCAAGGCCAAAACGTCTGAAAGTGATCAAAGGCAAAAGCGGCGCCGACCGCATGAAAGCCGCAACAGCCAAGGCCAGCGGTGGCGGTGGGCAAGTACTCAAAGGCCTCGGCGCCAAAGAAGGCGCCGAGGCGATTTTGAAGTTGTTGATTGAGGAAGGCGTGGTGCGGTAGGTGCGCAGGAAGTACCACTGCGACTTCTGGATGATTACTCCGGATATCACGCCCCGGCGTTGCAGCCGGGGGGGCGAATGTCTGGCCTGCATGGCCCGAGCTACTTAAGCTGGAACTGCGGATCTCCCGTGAGTTTGAACAGCAACTCAACGCCCTCGGGCCAGGGCCCATACCCGGTTTGGCCGTTGATATGGCCGGCATTTTCCACCCGGACCAGTTCACTGCCCCAGGCCTGGCTGAAAGCCTTGGCCCGCTCCTGGGTGACATACGGATCATCCGTACTCGCCACCATGATCGTTGGAAAAGGCAGGCATTGCGTCGACATCGGCACAAATCCCGATGTGCCTGACGGATAGCTATCCGCCTCGGTATCACTCGGAGCCACCAGCAATGCGCCACGAACCTTGTGCGCCTCGGGATACTGCTGCGCCCAGCGGGTGATCAAGGTACAAGCCAGGCTGTGGGCCACCAGCACGACCTCCCTGTCGGCAGCAGCAATTTCCTGATTTAAGCGCTCCACCCAATCCTTCGCGTTTGGCGTTTCCCAGTCTTGCTGCTCGACCCTGTGCAGGCCTGAAAACTGCCGCTCCCACTGTGACTGCCAATGTGCTTCACCCGAATTGAACAGGCCCGGCAAGATCAAAACCCTGACTGTCATCGTTCTTCTCCTTCACGATCATTCACACGCCAGCAAAGAGCCATTGGCTGCAAAAAACACCAGCACACCGATGAAACTCGACAACAACATACGCCGAGTCAGGAAAAACAGCACAAAAACAGCCAGGGACTTCGTGTAAGTAGCTCTTGGAGGAGGCGTGCTGCCGTACAGCGGTCGTAAACCAGTGAATGCATTTTCAGACTGAAACTGAGTTCAGTGTCTTCGGACCGCCTCGCGATCTATCGCGAGCAAGCTCGCTCCTGCAATTTAATTAAGCAGCTGATTGAATAAGGCGTGTTCGTTAAATAGCTTTCGCAAGCAAGCTGGCGCGGTATCAAAATACTTGCCCACAATCTCTGTTGGCGCTTCTGTGGATAACATGTTCACGGTCCTTTGCAGGCCACTATCGACGTGGCTTTGCGCGACATGATCAAAAAACAATCAATAGTGCCCTGAAAGGGTACTTCCTGATAAGTCACGGTTTTTCTTGGGTTTTTCCACAGGCAAAATTCGACTTGCCCACAATTGCTGTGGGTGGGTCTGTGGATAAGTTGTTGGCGGAAGGCCAGGAAGGGCGGCGGGGTTGGTGTTGGCAGGTATTGGTTAAAAATTAATCACCTGTAGGCGCGAGTTCATTGACGGCGCAGTGTGACGGACACACCGCGCCATCTCCCCTTACTCGTGACTGACTGGCACACCCTTCAGGTACGTTGCCGGCTCTGCGCCGAGGTTGCTCAGCAGGCGTTCGCTGTACCAGTCGATGAAGTTGACCACGCCGAACTCGTACGTCTTGGAGTACGGGCCTGGCTGATAAGCCGTGGAGTTGATCCCTCGCTGGTTTTCTTCTGCCAGACGACGGTCCTGGTCGTTGGTAGCGTCCCACACCTTGCGCATATTGGCCGGGTCGTAATCGACGCCTTCAACCGCATCCTTGTGCACCAGCCATTTGGTGCTGACCATGGTTTCCTGTGCGCTGATCGGCCACACGGTGAAGACGATGATGTGATCGCCCATGCAGTGGTTCCAGGAATGCGGCAAGTGCAGAATGCGCATCGAGCCCAGGTCCGGGTTTTTGATCCGGCCCATGAGTTTCTTGCAGCCTTGCTTACCATCCATGGTCATCGACACCGTGCCTTTGAGCAGCGGCATGCGCACGATGCGGTTACGCAGGCCGAAGCTGGCGTGAGCGTAGGGAATCTTCTCGGCTTCCCAGGCAGCGGCAGACGCGGCCACGTGATCCTTGAAGGCCTGGTCGGCACGCGGGTCGGTGACGTCGTCCCATTCCAGCAGGGTTTTCAACAGTTCCGGGTGCGATGCATTGCAGTGGTAACACTCGCGGTTGTTTTCCAGCACCAGCTTCCAGTTGGCTTTTTCCATCAAGGTGGTTTGCACCGCCACCTTGGTGTTCTCCATGTCGTACGGTTCCATGTAATGAGTGAGCGTCGCCAGGAACTCATCGATGGCTGGTGGGTTTTCCGCCAGGCTGATGAAGATGTAACCCCCTGCGGTTTTTACGTTCACCGGCTTGAGGCCGTACTGCTTCATATCGAAGTCGGCGCCCATCTCGCTGCCCGCGAATAACAGGCGACCGTTCAGCTCGTAGGTCCACTGGTGATACGGGCACACCAGCTTGGCGACCTTGCCTTTTTCCCCGGTGCACAGACGCGAGCCACGATGGCGGCAGACGTTGTGAAACGCGTTGATCTGACCGTCAGGACCCCGAAGGACGATGATAGGGTTCTTGCCGATTTGCAGGGTCAGGTAATTGCCCTTGGTCGGAATCTCGCAGGTCATGCCCGCGACCAGCCACTCTTTTTGAAAGATTTCCTGCATGTCGATTTCAAACAGCCGCTCGTCACTGTAGAAAGGCTGCGGCAGCGAAAACGTGCGTTCGCGGTTCTGCAGCATTTCGGCGGTGGCCTTACGTGCAGGTTCCAGCGGATCGCCCAAGCTCAAGGTTGCGGTGACGTCCATCTTTCAAGTCCTCATGACCGGTTTCAACGGTCGGCGAATGTGGCTAATAAGGTTCTTTAGGTCAGTTGCACGTAAGGCGACGGTTCTTTTGCCGTTCATGCTCATGGTTACGCTTTTCATTGCAAAGCGGGCATGGATACTTAGAGCCGAGTGTGGGGTCCGGCGCTGACCGAACCTTATCCATGGGCGACATGGCCGAATCCGTTTCCGACGCGTGAACCCCGGTCGTTAGGGGCTGGTCGCGATAAGTACGTCAATGTCGCAGATAGGCAAGTGGGCAATCTGCGGCTTACGCAGAATCCTCAACATAAGGCCGACAGTCGGCCGTGGAGATGAGCATGTCTAACAGTTTCCTCAGCCCGGTAAATACCCAGACCTGGGCCAATGGCCGCCACCTGGTTCGTGTCGTCAAGGTGATCCAGGAAACCTGGGACGTGCGCACCTTCTGTTTCATGGCCGACCAGCCGATTTTGTTCTTTTTCAAGCCGGGTCAGTTCGTCACCCTGGAGCTGGAAATCGACGGTGAGTCAGTGATGCGCTCGTACACCATCTCCAGCTCGCCCTCCGTGCCGTACAGCTTCTCTATCACCATCAAGCGTGTGCCCGGCGGCAAGGTCTCGAACTGGCTGCACGACACTCTGCATGAAGGCCAGGAGCTGGCGGTGCACGGGCCGGTGGGTTTGTTCAACGCCATCGATTTCCCCAACCCGAAAATTCTCTACCTCAGCGGCGGTGTCGGTATCACGCCAGTCATGTCCATGGCGCGCTGGTTTTACGACACTAACGCCAATGTCGACATGGTTTTTGTCCACAGCGCCCGCTCGCCCAAAGACATCATTTACCACCGCGAGCTGGAGCACATGGCGTCGCGAATCGACAACTTCAGCCTGCACCTGGTGTGCGAGAAGCATGGCCTCGGCGAACCATGGGCCGGTTATCGCGGTTACCTGAACCAGAAAATGCTCGAATTGATGGTGCCGGATTTTCTTGAGCGCGAGGTGTTCTGCTGCGGACCGACGCCTTACATGAACGCCATCAAACGCCTGCTCGAAGCCAATGGCTTCAACATGGATCAGTACCATGAAGAGTCGTTCGGCGCGACGCCGCCTGAAGCCCGCGCCGATGCGGTGGAACAAGCCGAGCAAGCGGCCGACGCCCCTGAGATCGATCTGGCGGACCTGCATCAAGTGGAGTTCATTTCGACCGGCAAGAGCATCCGCGTCGGTCCGGGCGAAACCGTACACGCTGCTGCCGCCAAGCTTGGCCTGATGATTCCAAAAGCCTGCGGCATGGGCATCTGCGGGACCTGCAAGGTGTTGAAGCTGGGCGGGGAAGTAGAGATGGAGCACAACGGCGGCATCACCGATGAAGACGTGGCCGAGGGTTATATCCTGTCGTGCTGCAGTGTGCCTAAAGGTGATGTGCGGATCGATTACTGATGCGGTGTGTCAGGCACACCGCATCAGGCCGTTCGCCAACAAGCTGACGCCTGCCGATGATGGTGTAGCGTTTACAGACTAAACCGCGCAACCATGCTGTTTAGGTCGACCGCCAGGCGAGACAATTCGTTGCTGGCGGCGCTGGTCTGATTGGCACCCGTCGCCGATTGCACCGACAGGTCACGGATGTTCACCAGATTACGGTCCACTTCGCGGGCGACTTGTGCCTGCTCCTCGGCGGCGCTGGCGATTACCAGATTGCGCTCGTTGATCTGCACGATGGCCTGATTGATGGTATCCAGCGCCATGCCCGCGCCTTTGGCGATGTTCAGCGTCGATTCAGCCCGCTCGGTGCTGTTGCGCATCGAGTTGACAGCCTGTTCGGTGCCACCCTGAATGCTGCCTACCATCCGCTCGATTTCGCTGGTCGACTGTTGGGTGCGATGCGCCAGGGCGCGAACTTCGTCGGCAACCACCGCGAACCCACGACCCGCTTCACCGGCACGTGCCGCTTCAATGGCCGCGTTGAGGGCCAGCAAGTTGGTCTGATCCGCCAGACCACGAATCACATCAAGTACCTTGCCGATATCCCGCGACTCGTTGGCCAGATTACCAATCAGCTCGGCGGTGCTTTGCACGTCACCGCTCATCCGCTCGATAGCACCGACCGTTTCCATCACCAGTTCCCGGCCATCGCCCGCTGAGGTGGTCGCGCTTTTCGAGGCATCGGAAGTGCTCACGGCATTGCGCGCGACTTCTTCCACGGCGCTGGTCATTTGATTGACGGCCGTTGCGGCCTGCTCGATTTCCTTGTTTTGTTGCGAGAGTCCGCGCGCGCTTTCGTCGGTGACGGCGTTCAGTTCTTCGGCTGCGGATGCGAGCTGAGTGGCCGAGCCGGAAATCCGTTGCAGGGTATCGCGCAGTTTTCCCTGCATTTTTTCCATGGCAGCCAGCAGGCGGCCGGCTTCATCACTGCCATTGACTTTGATCGGGCGTGTCAGATTACCCTCGGCGATGTCTTCGGCGGCGGCCAAGGCCTGGGAGATGGGCAGGGTGATGCTGGTGGTCAGGAGCCAGGCGAAGAGGATGGTGAGGAGGGTAGAGACAATCAGGATCCCGACCAGAAGATCGAATGCCATGCTGTACTGGTCGCTCGTTTCTTTGTTGCTTTCGCTCAACTGACGGGTATTGATATCGACCAGTTTGCTCAGCGCGGCATTCATTTGTTCCGAGTTGCTCAGCAGGTCCGCGTTGAGTATTGAACGCAGTTCATCAACCTGGTTGTTGCGCGACAGCGTCTTGATTCTCTCTTCAAGCTGGCGGTACTCGGCGAGCTTTTGCACGTATTGGTCATACGCAGTACGTTCCTCCGAACGGACGATCAGCTTCTCGTAGATGTTTTGTGCGGCGCGAATCTGCTCGTTTCTTAGCTGAAACAACTCAATGGTTTTCTGTTGAACGTCGGGCTCGCGATTGATCAGCAAGCGGTAAGACAGGACGCGCAGACGCAGTGTCAGTTGGGTGAACTCATCAAGGGCCTTGATGCTGGGCAAGCTGTTCTGCTCGATCGCCATGCCAGCCGCACGGATCTTGCTCATCTGCGTCAGGGCGAAGATGCCAAGGATTAGCATCAGGCTGCCAATCAGGGCAAACCCGAGAAACGCACGGGGAGCGATGTTCATATTGCGAAGGGACATAAGGGGTTCCGATGAGGGCGCGTTCCATGCGGGTAAGGCAAAAAAGTGTGGCTTGCATCACCTATCGGACATAAGACTAAAGTCTTGAGCATTGCTGGCGAACTTGTCCGTATTTGTCGCAGACGGCTTGGTCCGACGAGCAGCAGGAACCCCACAAGGAAAATGCAGTCAGTAACATTCCTATGCGTTTACATCGGCAACTCTTGAAAAGAAGCGCATCGGCGAGGAATCAAAGGCGTGAACGCCTTGATAAGCCTGGCGTGTGCAGTGACTTTTCTTTATCGTGTGCGCCCTTTGAAATTTGCTCGAGAAATCAAAATGTTGGAAGCATCCCTGAGTCAATTGGAACAACTGGTCAGTGACCTTGTGCAGCAGAATCAGACCCTTCACGCCGCGAACGCGCAATTGAGTGCCGAGCTGGTCCAGGTCAAGGATGACAACGACAGCCTGCAATTGAGTCTGCTGGAGCAGGAAGAAAAACAGGGCGCTACCGCTGCCCGTATTCAGGCATTGGTTCAGCGTGCCACTAGCGTCAACCCTGTCAGCGCATGAGTAGCGATAGTCATGCAGTGAAGGTCGTCTCTATTCTGGGCAACGACTATTCGATCAAGGCCCCCCTGGGGGAAGAGCAGGCCTTGCTGGATGCGGCGGTCATGCTCAAGGCCGCCCTGGCTGACACCAAAAAGAAATACCCAAGCCTGATCGGCGATAAATTGCTGGTATTGGCGGCGTTGAACCTGTGTTCGCAGCAGGTAGAACTCAAACGCCAGCACAAGATGGACCTCAACCGTTATCAAGAGCAGGTCAGCGCCACGGTTGAAGTCATCTCCAAGACCCTGGCTCAGGGTTGAATTGAGCTGGCAAATACAAAAACGATTATTTTGCAGGCGCGCGGGCAAGCGCGCTCCTGCAAGTGCCGTATTTGCTACGCGACCGCGCAGTATCCCATCCAGAAGACCGGCTTTATCCCGCCTGCATCACCGTTCGGATATCCGCTGCCAACTCGCGCACGCGGTCTTCTTCGGTGTCCCATGAGCACATGAAGCGCGCGCCGCCGTTGCCGATAAAGGTATAGAAGCGCCAGCCTTTATGGGTCAACGCCTTGATCGCCGGTTCCGACAGTTGCAGGAATACGCCGTTGGCCTGCACCGGGAACATCAGCTCTACGCCAGGGATGTCCTTCACCAGTTCGCTGAGCAATTGCGCGCAGTGGTTGGCGTGGCGTGCATGTTTGAGCCAGGCATCGTTCTCCAGCAGCCCGACCCACGGCGCTGAGAGAAAGCGCATTTTCGAGGCCAGTTGCCCAGCCTGTTTGCAGCGGTAGTCAAAGTCTTCAGCCAGTTTATGGTTGAAGAACAGAATCGCCTCGCCCACCGCCATGCCATTTTTAGTGCCGCCGAAGCACAGCACATCGATCCCGGATTTCCAAGTCAGTTCTGCCGGGGAGCAATTGAGGTAGGCGCAGGCATTGGCGAAACGCGCGCCGTCCATGTGCAGATTGAGGCCCAGTTCCTTGCAGGTGGCGCTGATGGCCTTGAGCTCTTCGGGCTGATAGACACTGCCGACTTCCGTCGCCTGAGTCAGGGTCACGACCCGAGGTTTTGGGTAGTGAATGTCCTGACGTTTGAGTGCGACTTCACGAATCGATTCTGGGGTCAGCTTGCCGTTTTCGCTGCGGGCGGTCAGCAGCTTGGAGCCGTTGGAGAAAAACTCCGGTGCGCCGCATTCATCGGTTTCGACGTGGGCGGTTTCCGAGCAGATAACGCTGTGGTAACTCTGGCACAACGACGACAGCGCCAGAGAGTTGGCTGCGGTACCGTTGAAGGCGAAAAAGACTTCGCAGTCGGTTTCGAACAGTTTGCGAAAATGATCAGAGGCGCGAGCGGTCCACTCATCGTCACCATAGGCGCGCTGATGGCCGTGGTTTGCCTGTTCCATGGCGGCCCAGGCTTCGGGGCAGATCCCGGAATAGTTGTCGCTGGCAAACTGCTGGCTTTTATCTGTCATGGCCGATTCCCTGTGATCGAATAAGGTCGCACTTTAACCATGATTGTTGGCGCGGGTCATGCGTTGTTCTGTTTCCCGCTTTTTTCATCACGTGCATGGAGCCTTATGAGGTCGTTGCTGAAGCATCCGATAACCACCGGGCGAGACGCTGCGCTGGACCTGCTCAAGTGGCTGGCGATGCTGAGCATGGTGCTCGATCACCTGCGTTACGTCGGCTGGTCGGTGGACTTCCTGTATGTGCCGGGGCGATTTGCGTTTCCGTGGTTTTGCTTGGCAATCGCCGCCAATCTGGCGCGTGGCGGGGCTGGACAGGTTGAGGGCGTTCAATGGCGCTATCTGGCCTGGCTGCTGGTGTTCGCCGGGCTGGCGGAGCTGCCTTACCGGTTGTTCATGCTTCACGCAGACACCTTGAACGTGTTGCCGACGCTGGGGTTGGGGCTGTTGCTGGCGCAGGGTTGGCGCGACCGTACGCCGTGGGCGTTGTGTCTGGCGGGCGTGGTGTTGCTGGTGGCGGCGGTTTTCCAGGCGCAGCTGATGTTCGGCTTTTTTGGCGTCGCGCTGCCGCTGGCATTTTTGTGGGTGCTGCGCGGGCCATGGTACGGGGCACTATTGCCGGGGCTGGTGTGTCTGGCGAGCAACGCCTGGCCAGAGATGTTCGCGGCGGCGCGGTGGGGCGACAGTGTGTCGATACAGGGCATTGCGGTGTGCCTGATGGCGCCGCTGGTCGGATTGGCACTGCTGAAGACCCGGCTGACTGTCGCGGTCTGGCCAATGCGGCGCTGGGCGTATGCGATCTACCCCGTGCATTTTTTGCTGTTGGTCGGGGTCAGGTTTTGGGTGGCGGGGTGAATGCGTTCTATCGGTCAGATCGCGCCGGCTTCTTTCGCGAAGGCGTCGGTTGAGACAACATAAACCTCCCGCCAAGCCCCATAACAGGGCCTTTCCCAGCTACCAATTATCTCTGCGCGCCAAGCCATGTCGTAAACGCACCTTTGCGTGGCGCCCATAGGCATTTGGCCTCTCTGCGTCGGACCTAACATCGCATCCAAAGGGCACTCTACACGCCCTATCGATAAGTCAGGCGCAGCGCCGCCGCTGGGAGAACCGCGATGTTCAGCAAGCAAGACAAAATCCAAGGCTATGACGATGTACTGTTGGCGGCGATGAATGCTGAAGAGCAACGCCAGGAAGACCACATCGAGCTGATCGCTTCGGAAAACTACACCAGCAAACGCGTGATGGAAGCCCAGGGCAGCGGCCTGACCAATAAATACGCAGAAGGCTATCCGGGCAAGCGCTACTACGGTGGTTGCGAGCATGTGGACAAGGTCGAGCAGTTGGCCATTGATCGCGCCAAACAGCTGTTCGGCGCCGATTACGCGAACGTCCAGCCGCACTCCGGCAGCCAGGCCAACGCCGCTGTCTATCTGGCCCTGCTGCAAGCGGGCGACACCGTGCTGGGCATGAGCCTGGCCCACGGCGGTCACCTGACCCACGGCGCCAAAGTCAGCTTCTCCGGCAAACTGTACAACGCTGTGCAATATGGCATCGACACCGCCACCGGCTTGATCGATTACGACGAAGTCGAGCGCATCGCCGTTGAATGCAAGCCAAAAATGATCATTGCCGGTTTCTCGGCCTACTCGAAAACCCTGGATTTCCCACGCTTCCGCGCCATCGCCGACAAAGTGGGCGCCTATCTGTTTGTTGATATGGCCCACGTGGCCGGTCTGGTTGCTGCTGGCCTGTACCCGAACCCGCTGCCGTACGCCGACGTGGTGACCACCACGACCCATAAAACCCTGCGCGGTCCACGTGGCGGCCTGATCCTGGCCAAAGCCAACGAAGAGATCGAGAAGAAACTCAACTCTGCAGTATTCCCTGGTGGTCAGGGCGGCCCGTTGATGCACGTTATCGCGGCCAAGGCCGTGTGTTTCAAGGAAGCGCTGGAGCCAGGGTTCAAGGTCTATCAGCAACAAGTGATCGATAACGCAAAGGCGATGGCGAAGGTGTTCATCGACCGTGGTTACGACGTGGTGTCCGGCGGTACCGACTGCCACCTGTTCCTGGTCAGTCTGATCCGTCAGGGCCTCACCGGTAAAGACGCCGACGCCGCCTTGGGTCGTGCGCACATCACCGTGAACAAGAACTCCGTACCGAACGATCCACAATCGCCGTTCGTGACTTCGGGTCTGCGTATCGGCACCCCGGCCGTCACCACGCGAGGTTTCAAAGTTCCACAATGTGTCGAACTGGCCGGCTGGGTCTGTGACATTCTCGACAACCTCGGCGATGCAGATGTCGAGGCCAATGTCGCCAGCCAGGTTGCGGCACTGTGCGCCGATTTCCCGGTTTATCGCTGAGTCAGGAGTAGCCCCATGCAGCATTACTCAGGCTTCGGCCTCTTCAAGCACTCTCTCAGCCACCACGAAAACTGGCAGCGCATGTGGCGCACGCCGACCCCGAAAAAAGTCTACGACGTGGTCATCGTCGGCGGCGGCGGTCATGGTTTGGCGACTGCGTATTACCTGGCCAAGGAGCACGGCATCACCAACGTGGCCGTGGTCGAGAAAGGCTGGCTGGGCGGCGGTAATACCGCACGCAACACCACCATCGTGCGCTCCAACTACCTCTGGGATGAGTCGGCGCACCTGTACGAACACGCGATGAAACTGTGGGAAGGCCTGTCGCAGGACATCAACTACAACGTGATGTTCTCTCAACGCGGCGTGTACAACCTGTGCCACACCCTGCAAGACATTCGTGACTCGGAACGCCGGGTCAGCGCCAACCGCCTCAATGGCGTGGATGGCGAGTTGCTCAATGCCAAACAGGTCGCGGAAGAAATCCCGTACCTGGATTGCTCGAAAAACACCCGTTACCCGATCATTGGCGCGACGGTTCAGCGCCGTGGCGGCGTAGCTCGTCACGATGCCGTGGCCTGGGGTTTTGCGCGTGCCGCCGACGCCTTGGGCGTCGACCTGATTCAACAGACCGAAGTGATCGGTTTCCGTAAGGAAAACGGCGTGTGCATCGGCGTCGAGACCAACAAAGGCTTCATCGGCGCCAAGCGCGTCGGCGTGGTGACGGCCGGTAACTCCGGGCACATGGCGAAACTGGCCGGCTTCCGCTTGCCGATTGAATCCCATCCGCTGCAAGCGCTGGTGTCCGAGCCGATCAAACCGATTATCGACAGCGTGATCATGTCCAACGCGGTTCACGGATACATCAGCCAGTCGGACAAAGGCGACCTGGTGATTGGTGCCGGTATCGACGGCTACAACGGTTACGGCCAGCGCGGTTCGTACCCGGTGATTGAGCATACTATTCAAGCCATCGTCGAGATGTTTCCGGTCCTGTCCCGGGTGCGCATGAACCGTCAGTGGGGCGGCATCGTCGACACCACGCCGGACGCCTGCCCGATCATTTCCAAAACACCCGTGCCGAATATGTTCTTTAACTGCGGTTGGGGCACCGGTGGCTTCAAGGCCACGCCGGGCTCGGGCAACGTATTTGCCGCCAGTCTCGCCAAAGGTGAAATGCACCCCTTGGCCAAGCCATTCTCCATCGACCGTTTCCACAACGGTGCGCTGATCGACGAACACGGCGCCGCGGCCGTAGCTCACTAAGCCCACTACAGGAGAAATACCTATGTTGCACATCTTCTGTCCTCACTGTGGCGAACTGCGCTCCGAAGAGGAATTCCACGCGTCGGGCCAGGCTCATATCCCGCGTCCGCTGGACCCGAACGCCTGCACCGATGAGCAGTGGGGCGATTACATGTTCTTCCGCGACAACCCGCGTGGGCTGCACCATGAACTGTGGAATCACGCTGCCGGTTGCCGTCAGTACTTCAACGCCACGCGTGACACCGTGACGTACGAGATTCTCGAAACCTACCCGATTGGCGCCAAGCCGCAATTCACGGCTAAAGCCGCCAGTACGCGTGCGGGAGACAAGGTATGAGCCAGAATAATCGACTGCCCAACGGCGGCCGTATCGACCGTAGCAAGGTGCTGAATTTCACCTTCAACGGTCAGCAGTATCAAGGTTTTGAAGGCGACAGCCTGGCCGCAGCATTGCTGGCCAATGGCGTCGACATCATTGGCCGCAGCTTCAAGTATTCGCGTCCTCGCGGGATTTTCGCGGCAGGTTCCGAAGAGCCGAACGCGGTGTTGCAGATCGGTGCCACTGAAGCGACCCAGATTCCTAACGTGCGAGCCACGCAACAAGCGCTGTATCAAGGTCTGGTCGCTACCAGCACCAACGGCTGGCCGAGCGTAAACACCGACGTGATGGGGATTCTTGGCAAGGTCGGTGGCAAGCTGATGCCGCCGGGCTTCTACTACAAAACCTTCATGTACCCACAATCGTTCTGGATGACCTACGAGAAGTACATCCGTAAGGCGGCGGGCCTTGGTCGCTCGCCTACCGAGAACGACCCGGACAGCTATGACGCGATGAACCAGCACTGCGACGTGCTGATCGTCGGCGCCGGCCCTGCTGGCCTGGCCGCAGCCCTGGCTGCCGGTCGCAGCGGTGCGCGGGTGATTCTGGCGGATGAGCAGGAAGAGTTTGGCGGCAGTCTGCTGGACAGCCGTGAAAGCCTGGATGGCAAACCGGCGGCCGAGTGGGTTGCCACCGTGCTGGCCGAGCTGAAAAAAATGCCGGAAGTGACCTTGCTGCCACGGGCGACGGTGAACGGCTATCACGATCATAATTTCCTGACCATTCACGAGCGTCTGGCCGATCACCTCGGTGACCGCGCGCCGATTGGTCAAGTGCGTCAGCGTATGCACCGGGTTCGCGCCAAGCGCGTGGTGTTGGCGACCGGTACTCACGAACGTCCGCTGGTGTATGGCAACAACGATGTGCCGGGCAACATGCTCGCGGGGTCCATTTCCACCTACGTCCGCCGTTATGGTGTGGCGCCTGGCAAAAAACTGGTGCTGTCGACCAACAACGATCATGCCTACCGCGTAGCGCTGGACTGGCTCGATGCCAGCCTGCAAGTGGTGGCAATCGCTGATGCCCGGAGCAATCCGCGTGGCGCACTGGTTGAAGAAGCACGGGCCAAAGGGATTCGTATCCTGACCTCCAGCGCCGTTGTCGAAGCGCGTGGCAGCAAGCATGTAACCGCTGCCCGCATTGCGGCCATCGACGTCAAAGGCCATCGCGTTACCAGCCCCGGCGAATGGCTCGATTGCGATCTGGTAGGCAGCTCTGGCGGCTATAGCCCTATCGTGCATTTGGCGTCCCACTTGGGCGGCAAGCCGATCTGGCGTGAAGACATCCTCGGTTTCGTACCGGGCGAAGCGCCGCAAAAGCGCGTCTGCGTCGGTGGCATAAACGGTGTGTACGGACTGGCTGATGCCTTGGCCGATGGTTTCGAGGGCGGCGCTCGCGCAGCCAACGAAGCAGGCTTTAGGGTGGTCGAAGGCGTCTTGCCAAAAGCACTGACCCGCCATGAAGAAGCGACTCTGGCACTGTTCCAGGTGCCGCATGAAAAAGCCACCGCACGGGCGCCGAAGCAATTCGTCGACCTGCAGAACGACGTCACCGCTGCCGCCATCGAACTGGCGACCCGCGAGGGCTTCGAGTCGGTCGAGCACGTCAAACGCTACACAGCGCTGGGCTTCGGCACCGATCAAGGCAAGCTCGGCAACGTCAACGGTCTGGCGATTGCCGCCCGTTCGCTGAAGATGTCGATCACCGACATGGGCACCACCATGTTCCGCCCGAACTACACGCCCGTTACCTTCGGCGCTGTAGCGGGTCGTCATTGCGGGCACATTTTCGAGCCGGTGCGCTTCACCGCGCTGCATGCCTGGCACGTTAAGAACGGTGCCGAGTTTGAAGACGTCGGCCAGTGGAAGCGGCCTTGGTACTTCCCGAAAAATGGCGAAGACCTGCACGCCGCCGTCAGCCGTGAATGCAAAGCCGTGCGTGCCAGCGTTGGCCTGCTCGATGCCTCCACACTGGGCAAAATCGACATTCAAGGTCCGGATGCACGTGAGTTTCTCAACCGTATCTACAGCAACGCCTGGACCAAGCTCGATGTGGGCAAGGCGCGTTACGGCCTGATGTGTAAAGAAGACGGGATGGTCTTCGACGATGGCGTGACCGCCTGTATCGCCGATAACCACTTCCTGATGACCACCACCACCGGTGGCGCTGCACGCGTGCTGCAATGGCTGGAAATCTATCAACAGACCGAATGGCCAGACCTGAAGGTGTACTTCACGTCCGTCACTGACCATTGGGCAACCCTGACCTTATCCGGCCCTAACAGCCGCAAGCTGCTCAGCGAAGTCACGGCCATCGACCTGGGCAAGGACGCTTTCCCGTTCATGACCTGGAAAGAAGGTCTGGTGGGTGGTGTGCCGGCTCGGGTGTTCCGTATCTCCTTTACCGGTGAGCTGTCGTACGAGGTCAACATCCAGGCTGACTACGCCATGGGTGTGCTGGAAAAAATCGTCGCAGCGGGCAAGCAGTACAACCTGACGCCGTACGGCACTGAAACCATGCACGTCCTGCGGGCCGAGAAGGGTTTCATTATTGTCGGTCAGGACACCGATGGCTCGATGACCCCTGACGACCTGAACATGGGCTGGTGTGTTGGCCGGACCAAACCGTTCTCGTGGCTCGGCTGGCGTGGCATGAACCGCGAAGACTGTGTGCGTGATCAACGTAAGCAGCTGGTTGGTCTGAAACCGATCGATCCGACCAAATGGCTGCCTGAAGGGGCGCAGTTGGTATTCGACACCAAACAGTCGATTCCGATGAGCATGGTCGGGCACGTGACCTCCAGTTACACCAACGGCTCACTGGGTTATTCGTTCGCGCTGGGCGTGGTCAAAGGCGGCCTGAAACGCATGGGCGAACGGGTGTTCGCACCGTTGGTCGATGGCACCGTGATCGAGGCCGAAATCGTGTCTTCGGTGTTCTTCGATCCGAAGGGTGAGCAGCAGAACGTCTAGCGATTCACCGCTCCTACACATTGGTGTTTCGGCAACACAACAGAATTCAGGACAGGTGCTCTATGACCATAGCCAACGTTTACCAACAGCGGCCAACGACCGGCGAAAAGGCCGAGTCGCCGCTGTTCCACGCCGACCTCAATAGCCTGGTTGGCAAAGGCCGCAACAACCCTGGCGTGACCTTGCGCGAGAAGAAGCTGCTGGGCCATCTGACCCTGCGTGGCGACGGCAAAGACCCGGCGTTCGTGGCCGGTGTCGCCAAGGCGCTGGGCATGGAATTGCCGGTTGCGCTGACTGTCGTTGCCAACGGCGACAGCTCACTGCAATGGCTGGGCCCGGATGAATGGCTGCTGATCGTCCCGAGTGGCGAAGAGCTGGCGACCGAACAGCGTCTGCGTGCAGCACTGGATGGGCTGCACATCGCCGTGGTCAACGTCAGCGGCGGGCAAACTCTGCTGGAACTGACCGGGCCCAAGGTTCGCGAACTGCTGATGAAATCCACCAGCTACGATGTGCACCCGAACAACTTCCCGGTGGGTAAAGCCATCGGCACGGTGTTCGCCAAGTCGCAATTGGTGATTCGCCGCACGGGTGAAGAGACCTGGGAATTGCTGATCCGCCGCTCGTTCTCCGACTACTGGTGGCTGTGGTTGCAAGACGCCAGCGCTGAGTACGGGTTGAGCATCAAGGCCTGACGCAATTCCTGTAGGAGCGGACTTGTCCGCGAAAGCGTCGGTCCCTGCAAAGAGGTTTCAACAGTACCAACAAGGAGTCACCGCCAGATGAGCCGCGCCCCCGATACATGGATTCTGACTGCCGACTGTCCGAGCGTTTTAGGCACGGTGGACGCGGTGACTCGCTATTTGTTCGAGCAGAGCTGTTACGTCACCGAGCACCATTCCTTCGATGATCGACTGTCGAGCCGGTTCTTTATCCGCGTCGAGTTTCGTCAGCCGGAGGGTTTCGATGAACAAGCTTTCCGGGTGGGCCTGGCCGCACGCGGTGCAGCCTTCGGTATGGTCTTCGAGCTGACTGCGCCCAACTATCGGCCCAAAGTGGTGATCATGGTCTCCAAGGCCGATCACTGCCTGAACGATCTGCTCTATCGCCAACGCATCGGCCAGTTGTCCATGGACGTGGTGGCGGTGATCTCCAACCACCCGGATCTGGAACCGCTGGCGCGCTGGCATGAGGTTCCTTATTACCACTTCGCCCTCGACCCCAATGACAAGCCAGCGCAGGAGCGTCAGGTCTGGCAAGTGATTCAGGAGTCCGGTGCAGAGCTGGTGATTCTTGCCCGCTACATGCAGGTGTTGTCACCCGAGCTGTGCCGTCGTCTCGACGGTTGGGCGATCAACATTCATCACTCATTGCTGCCCGGCTTCAAGGGCGCAAAACCCTACCATCAGGCTTACAACAAGGGCGTGAAACTGGTCGGTGCAACGGCGCATTACATCAACAACGACCTCGACGAAGGCCCGATCATTGCCCAGGGCGTCGAAGCGGTCGATCACAGCCACTACCCCGAAGACCTGATCGCCAAAGGCCGGGATGTCGAGGCCCAGACGTTGGCGAGGGCAGTGGGTTATCACATCGAGCGGCGCGTGTTCTTGAACGCGAATCGCACGGTGGTTCTTTAGTACCGAGGTGCTGCGAAGACGGCACCACAGACAACATCAATTCAACGCTCCATTAAAAAAATAACAGCGAGGTGAAAGCATGTCTGGTAATCGTGGTGTGGTGTATCTCGGCGGCGGCAAGGTCGAAGTACAAACAATTCCTTTCCCGAAAATGCAAAACCCACAAGGCAAACGCATTGATCACGGTGTGATCCTGCGTGTGGTGTCGACCAACATCTGCGGCTCGGACCAACACATGGTACGCGGCCGTACCACGGCACAGACCGGTCTGGTACTGGGCCATGAAATCACCGGCGAAGTGATCGAAGCCGGTCGCGATGTTGAAAACCTCAAGGTCGGTGATCTGGTTTCCGTGCCGTTCAACGTGGCGTGCGGTCGTTGCCGCAGCTGTAAAGAGCAAAACACCGGCGTGTGCCTGACCGTCAACCCGGCGCGTCCGGGCGGTGCTTACGGTTATGTCGACATGGGTGACTGGGTCGGCGGCCAGGCTGAATATGTGTTGGTACCGTATGCCGACTTCAACCTGCTGAAACTCCCGGACCGCGACGCGGCGATGGAAAAAATCCGCGACCTGACCTGTCTCTCCGACATTCTGCCGACCGGTTATCACGGCGCAGTGACGGCAGGTGTTGGCCCAGGCAGCACCGTGTATGTTGCGGGCGCGGGCCCTGTGGGTCTGGCCGCTGCTGCTTCTGCGCGCTTGCTCGGCGCTGCGGTAGTGATCATCGGCGACGTCAACCCGGTTCGCTTGATTCACGCCAAGGCTCAAGGCTTCGAAGTCGCCGACCTGTCGCTGGACACACCACTGCACGAGCAAATCGCTGCGCTGCTGGGCGAACCGGAAGTGGACTGTGCTATCGACGCCGTAGGCTTCGAAGCCCGTGGTCACGGTCATGACGGTGTGAAACACGAAGCACCGGCTACGGTTCTGAACTCACTGATGGGTGTGGTCCGCGTTGCAGGCAAAATCGGTATTCCGGGCCTGTACGTCACCGAAGATCCAGGCGCAGTCGACGCTGCCGCGAAAATGGGCAGCTTGAGCATCCGCCTGGGTCTGGGCTGGGCTAAATCCCACAGTTTCCACACCGGCCAAACCCCTGTCATGAAATACAACCGCCAACTGATGCAAGCCATCATGTGGGACCGGATCAAAATCGCAGACATCGTCGGCGTCGAAGTCATCAGCCTCGACGAAGCTCCTCGCGGTTACGGCGAGTTCGATGCCGGCGTACCGAAGAAGTTTGTGATTGATCCGCACAAGTTGTTCAGTGCTGCTTAAGTTTGTTTCATAAATAGAAAGGGCGACTTTATGTCGCCCTTTCTATTTATGAATTCAGACCCCACAGCGTGTTCTGATCAAAGCCCCGCCAATGCCCCTTTGTACAACACCGGCCCAGTAGGTTGTCCGGTGGGTGAGCCGCCTTCGGGTTCCAGGCTGACGGCCAGAGTGACAGGTGCAACGAGCAGTTTTTGTTGGCTTTCGCTCAGGATGATCCGGCCTTTGCCGTGTGCGGGCAACAGGCCGAGGGAGACCGGTTTTCCATCTGCCGGGATGGCCCACAGCTCCAGGCTGCGCCCCGTTTCGACGGAAGGCAGGGCCAGGGGCGCGACGTTCAGATAGTGGCTGTAGGCCTGAACACTGATCGCGGGTTGCTGATTGACCGCCATCAGTGTGGCGCTGTAGTTGAGGGTGTCGCGGTTGTAGAGGACGCCCGCGATGATTGCGACGACGAGTGAGCAGGCGACGGCGGTCACGCGCAGCCAGTTCCAGAACGGACGTTTGGCCGGGATGTGCAGTTTTTGCGGGTCGATCCGGGCCTCGATGGCGTGCCAGACGTGGTCGGGCACTGGGTGTTCTGGCAGTGGGGCGGTGAGCGTGGCAAGGGTGGTCTGCCACTGCGCCAGTTCGGCGCGCAAGCCTGGATCGTCCAGCAGCAGGTGTTCGAATCGGCGGCGCGCGGTAAGCGGCATCAAGCCAATGGCATAGTCGGCGGCGAGGGCGCGGCGTAGAGCAGGTTGTTGGTAATTCATGATTCAAGGCACCTGCGCAGGCGCTCCATGCCTCGGCGAATCCAGGACTTTACTGAACCGAGCGGCGCCGCCAATTGCATGGCCAGATCGGCATAGGACACCCCCTGGAAATAAGCAGTGACGATCGATGTGCGCTGCATGCCTTCAAGCATATCCAGGCAGTGCTGCAACGCCTGTGCTTCACGTTGACTGTCGAGTTGTTCGTGGGCACTCGGGCTGTCGTCGAAGAGTATGTCTGCTTGTTCTTCGGTGAGCGGTACTTCACGGTGTTTGCGCAACTGGTCAATGGCCTGATTGCGGGTGATGCTGATCATCCACGTCATCGGTGCCGACAGATTGCCGTCGTAACGCGAGGCGTTGTGCCAGATGCGCACAAAGCTTTCCTGCAACACTTCTTCGGCCAGATCACTACGGTTCATGCAACGCAGGGCGACAGCGAACAGGCGTTTTGAAACCCGTCGATAGAGATTTTCAAAAGCTTGCCGGTTACCGAGTGTGCATTCAGCCAGCAGTTGCCGGAGTTCATCGGCGTCGTCAGAGGAAATAGTGGTTCTCCAGACAAGGTGAAGAGGTGCGCTGTGCAGTTTGCCAAGTCCATGGCAGGGTAGTCCAGATTGAGCCGCTGTTCCATCCACCCAGGAGCTCTCTTTCTTGTCGATGGAGAAGCGGGGATGCCCAATCAGGCAGCCCGGCTCAAGGGTGTTTTAACCGGACGGCGCAAGGGAACAATCAGGCTTATGTTGTGGTCCAACTGTTCAGTTTTATGCCGGCAATTCGCCGGACTCCATGGCTGACGAGGTTGTTTGTATGAAGGTTTCACGCGGTTTTGCACTGGCTACGCTAATGACTTTGGCGGCGAACTCGGTCTTCGCTTTCAATCTGAGTGATGCGGCCAACGTGGTTTCAGGAGCTGCCGGGGGCAATCAGAACGTCGCGCCTACGCCTCAAACGACCGATTTGCTCAGTACCTTGGGAACGCTCAACGTGACCCCTGAACAAGCCGTCGGCGGTACCGGCGCGTTATTGGGCCTGGCCAAGAATAAATTGAGCGGCAACGACTATTCACAGCTGACCAAGTCTGTCCCGGGTCTGGATCAATTGTCCGGTGCTGGCGCGTTGGGCAGTTTGGGCAGTTTGGGCGGTCTGATGGGAAACTCGGGTGGTTCGGCGGTGACCGGCGCGCTGGGCAACGTCAAGAGCATGGCGGACGTCAACTCGGCGTTCGGTGCGCTGGGCATGGACAGCAGTATGGTGGGCCAGTTCGCCCCGTTGATCCTGCAATACCTGGGTCAGCAAGGCGCCAGCGGTTCAGCGCTGCAAAGCTTGGGTAGCCTGTGGAATGTCGGTAGCTGAGTCACCCGTTTGACGCATCGTCGTGCAAGGCGACGGTGCGTACGTTGTCTCTGTTTACGAATGTTTCACGTGCGGGTATCTATGCTGGCGGCACGTAATTACTGCGAACAGGCTTCATCCATTTAGAGGAATCCCTACGTGAAATCAATCCTGGCCCTGTTGTCTCTGCTGGCCCTCCCTGTGATGGCCGCTGAGCCAACGTTGTACGGTCGCTACGAATACATCGGGGTACCGGAAATCGGTGAAACCCTCCAGGCGAAAATGGACACGGGCGCCCTGACTGCGTCGCTGTCGGCCAAGGACATCGAGATGTTCAAACGGGATGGCGCAGACTGGGTGCGCTTCCGCCTCGCGACCAAAGGTGCCAGCGACAAGGTCTACGAGCACAAGGTCGCGCGGATCAGCAAGATCAAGACCCGCTCCGAGGAAGATGACGAAGAAAGCGCCGATCCGAGCAAACGCCCGGTCGTCGATCTGGAACTGTGCCTGGGCAAGGTCAAGCGCACGGTCGAGGTCAACCTGACCGACCGCAGCAGCTTCAATTATCCGCTGCTGATCGGTGCCAAGGCCCTTCGTGAATTCGGTGCCGCAGTCAATCCGGCGCGTCGTTATACCGCAGACAAACCTGATTGCTGATCTGCGGCTGAGACCCTTTCGCGAAGACGGCGTGGCAGGCGTCGCCCGTCTCTGCACATAAAACCTTAAACCGGCGGCTGCGTGCTCTGCATTGATGGCCGCTGGCTGACGTCGGCAAACCAGTTGGCCAGCTGTGGGCAGCTGTTGCGCCAGTCCAGATCAGGTTGACGGAAATCCAGATAGCCCAGGGCGGCAGCGACGCTGATGGCGGCGATGTCGAAATGCGAACTGAGTTCGGCGATTGCGTTCTGTTCGAAATACGCCAGGGAGCGGCGGATTTTTTCGGCTTGGTTGTCCAGCCACAGGTCCCAGTGTTTCTCCGGCGGCCGCAGGGCGGTTTCATACCGAATCAGCAGCGCCGCATCGAGCAGCGCGTCGGCCAGAGATGCCAGGGTCAAACGTCTCCAGCGCGCCGAGCCTTCACGCGGAATCAGTGGATTGCCGACATGCTGGGTGTCGAGGTATTCGAGAATCACCCGGCTGTCATGAATCACATTGCCGTCAGCCAAACGCAGCGCCGGCAACTTGCCAGCCGGATTGTCCTGATTGAGCGCTGCGTCCGGACTGACAGGGCTGACCTGCGTCGGCAGCAACGCCACTCGATCAAGTTGCCCGGTCTCGTGCAGCAGGATCAGCACTTTGCGCGCAAAGGGCGATGCCAGGTTGTAGAACAAGGTCATGCTGGGAACGGACATGGGAATTCCTCGGATGAGACAGGAGCCTAGACTAATCAGCGTGTGGATTGTCCGCAATGACGATCCGTCAACGCGCCAACAATCCCCCGCGCACTAACACTAAGGCGTATCGGCACTCCATCCCGACCCAAGACAACATGTTCCACCCACTGTCGCGCAGATCGGCGTCACCACGCCAATCAGCTCACTTTGGGGGCTTTGGACTGAATACCAACGGCACTTAAAACGAATGAGTTTCCTGGCGTTTGCGCCAGTGGCTCAATTGTTGGTCGAGGCTTGCCGGGCTGTCGATTTGTTGGCGGCGGGCGTAGCTGAACAGAATCAGCGCCAACTCGGCGGTGACCAATGCGTCGGCGCTGGCGTGATGACGTTCGCCGGCTTGCAGGCCGAAGAACGCGGTCCAGGCGTCCAGCCCACCCTTACGAATGTGCGCCTGAGGGCAAAGCATCGGCGCCATCTCGGCGACATCGAAAAAGCTGTGCTGCAAGCGATAACCGAGGCTGTCTTTCAAGGCGCGGCCGAGCATGTGCCGGTCAAACGCCGCATGAAACGCCATTATCGGGCTACTGCCGACGAACTCCATCAGGTCCAGAAGGGCATCAGCCGGGTCGCAGCCGGCGGCAATGGCGCTGGGGCCCAGACCGTGAATCAACACGCTGGGGCTGACCTTGTGATCCGAGCGCAGCAAGGTCCGCTCGAACTGTTGAGAAAGGTCGATGGCACCGTCCTCGATCACCACCGCGCCAATCGACAGCACTTGATCACGGTTCAGGTTCAATCCCGTGGTTTCCAGGTCCAGGACCACCCAGCGTTGTTGGCGCAGCGGACTCTTGTTGAGCGCGGCACAGGGCAGTAGCTGCTCCAGCCGTTGCTGTTGGTGTGCGTTCAAGTGAGGGGCGTGCGGGCGTAGCCAACCGAATAGATTCAGATTCATAGCTGATAACGCAGCGTCAGGCTGCTTTGCAGGCGTTGGGCCTGGCGCAGCGACTCACGCAGAATTCGTCGGTCCAGGTGGTTGAGAATGTCCGGGTCGACCCGGTTGGAGTACGGCTGATTTTGCCGGCTTTGCATTTGATGTTGCTGCATGCGGGTTTGCTGAATGAAGTGATAGGCCTCTTCATAGGCGGCACCGTCGAGCGGTTCGATCACACCTTTGGCGACCAATTGACGAAAGCGTTCCAAGGTGTTGCTGGCTTCGATGCCATTGGACAAGGCCAATAGGCGGGCGCCGTCGACAAAGGGGGTCAGACCCTGGACTTTAAGGTCAAGCGTGGCTTTTTCACCGCCTTTGCGCGCGAGCACGAAGTCACGGAAGCGCCCCACGGGCGGCTGATGACGAAGCGCATTTTCGGCCATCATGCGCTGGAACAGGCGGTTGTCGGCAATTTGATCAAGAATTTCCTGGCGCAGTTGATCGGCGCCTTGCTCATTGCCCCACACCACCCGCAAGTCGAAATAAATCGTCGAGGCCAGCAGGTTTTCAGGTGTAGCCTCGCGAATGAACGCGCTGAAGCGCCGTGACCATTCCGCGCGGGACAGGCACAGGTCCGGGTTGCCGGCCATGATGTTGCCCTTGCACAGGGTAAATCCGCACTGCGCCAGGCTTTGGTTGATCTGTTGCGCCAGAGGCAATAACTTCCCACGGATTTCAGCCGCGTGTGCGGCGTCGCGGGCTTCGAACAGGATGCCGTTGTCCTGGTCGGTGAGCAGCGTCTGTTCGCGACGGCCTTCACTGCCGAAGCACAGCCAGGTGAACGCGATGCCGGGGTCGCCTTTTTCTGCCAGCGTCAGCTCGATGACCCTGGACACCGTGTGGTCGTTGAGCAGGGTGATAATCTGGGTAATCTGGGTCGACGAGGCTCCGTGGGCAAGCATGCGGTCGACCAATTGCACGATTTCCCCGCGCAGGTTGACCAGGCTTTCAATGCGTGGGGCGGTGCGGATGGTCCGTGCCAAATGCACCAGGTCCACGCGTTGCAAAGAGAACAAGTCGCGCTCGGACACCACGCCGCACAAGCGCTTGTCCTTGACCAGGCAAACGTGGGCGATATGCCGTTCGGTCATAGCGATGGCGGCATCGAAGGCGGTGGCATCGGGGCTGAGAAAAAATGGCGACTGAGTCATTCGCTGTTCGATGGGTAGGCCCAAGTCCTCAACGCCATCGGCCACCACTTGGCGCAAATCACGCAGGGTAAAGATGCCCAGCGGTGTCTTGCGCTCGTCGACAATCACGATGCTGCCCACTTGCTGATCGTGCATCAGCTTGACTGCCGCCCGCAAAGGCGTGTCATGGCTGCACGTCACGGGATGACGCATGGCCAATTCGCCGAGCCGCGTGTTCAACGAATACTGCATGCCGAGGGTCTCCACGGCGCGCTGTTGAACCTGTTGATTGACTTGGTCGAGCAGGCTGCTGACCCCGCGCAAGGCGAAATCACGGAAGGTGTTGGAGAGGGCAAACAGCTTGATGAAGGCGAGCTTGTTCAGTTGCAGGCAAAAGGTGTCTTCGGCCGCCAGATGCTCGGTGCGGGTAGCCCGCTCGCCCAGCAACGCCGCCAAGGGGAAGCATTCCCCGGTGGTGATCTCGAACGTAGTTTCGGTGCCACTCTTGACTGCATGAGGGCGTTCGCCGACCACGCGACCTTGCTTGACGATGTAAAAGTGCTCTACCGGTCCCTCACTGGGCTTGATGATGCTTTCGCCCGTCGCGTAAAAACGCAGTTGGCACTGTTCGACCAGATACGCGAGGTGAGCGTTTTCCATCTGATTGAACGGGGGGAATTTTTGCAAGAACTGAATCGTGCCCTGAATGTTCTGCAACACCGCCGTTTTGCCTGCCTGGGTGAAAGCATCCGCTTTGCTCATGACCACTACCGCACTTTTTTGTCGATTTTTATCGAATGGGTTTTAGAGGTTCATGGTCGGCCGCTTGCAGGGCAGTGCCCATTGGACGTAAGTCTAGGATCGCTGAAAAATGCTTAACTTAATCCAACGGGGTTCGCATAAATTGGCGCAGTGGTTATCGTGTGTTTCGCAGGTGAGCATGGACGTAAAAAGCCGACGAGACGTACCGCGAAATCAGGGCAATCCGCTGTCTGAGCAGGGCTTTGGATAGGAATGAGAGT
Source organism: Pseudomonas sp. MH9.2 (assembly GCF_034353875.1). NCBI lineage: Bacteria > Pseudomonadati > Pseudomonadota > Gammaproteobacteria > Pseudomonadales > Pseudomonadaceae > Pseudomonas > Pseudomonas sp. MH9.2. The sequence goes on along the minus strand of NZ_CP133784.1, from coordinate 2,752,161 downwards.
GTATGCCTGACCTCGATATTTTGAGCGATGAAGAGCGCGAGGCCCTCAATCAGGTGATGCAAGCGCCTGATGAGCCTGCGCAACAGCGGGTGCTGATCGTCGATGATAATAAAGACGCGCGTGAGGTATTGGCCGAGATTCTCAGCCTCAATGGCATCAGGTGTCTCACAGCGGCCAGTGGCAATATGGCGTTGAACCTGCTGAACACCCGTGAATCCATCGGTTTGTTGATCACCGATCTGAAGATGGCGCCGTGCAGTGGGCTGGACTTGATTCGTCAGGTGCGTGAGTCCGAGCGTGCGGCGCTGCCGATCATCATTGTTTCCGGCGACGCCAACGTGAAAGACGCCATCGCGGCGATGCACTTGAGTGTGGTGGATTTTTTGCTCAAGCCGATCAATACCAAGCAGTTGCTGGCGTTGGTCAAGCGTGAGTTGAGGATGGAGTGAGAGGGGTATCAGGTAGAGCGAGTACAGCTATTCGCGAGTGAATTCGCTCCCACAGAAAATCGCGATTCCCTGTGGGAAGCGAATGCGGTGTGTCAGACACACCGCATTTTGCAGCTTACAGCCCGTTTTTTGCCTTGAACTCACGACGACGGCGATGCAACACCGGCTCGGTGTAACCGTTGGGCTGTTTAGTCCCTTCGATCACCAGCTCTACTGCGGCCTGGAACGCGATATTGCTATCGAAATCCGGGGCCAGCGGGCGATACAGCGGGTCGTTGGCATTCTGCCGGTCGACCACGGGTGCCATACGCTTGAGGGTTTCCAGCACCTGCGCTTCGCTGACGACGCCATGGCGCAACCAGTTGGCGATGTGTTGGCTGGAGATACGCAGCGTGGCACGGTCTTCCATCAGGCCGATGTCGTTGATGTCCGGCACTTTCGAGCAACCGACGCCTTGATCGATCCAGCGCACGACATAACCAAGGATGCCTTGGGCGTTGTTGTCCAGTTCGTTCTGGATCTCATCGGCCGTCCAGTTGGTGTTTGGCGCCAACGGGATGGTCAGGATGTCATCTATCGAGGCGCGACCGCGTTTGGCCAGTTCGGCCTGGCGGGCAAACACGTCAACCTTGTGGTAATGCAGCGCATGCAGCGCAGCAGCGGTCGGCGAAGGTACCCAAGCGGTGTTGGCGCCGGCCAGAGGGTGAGCGATTTTCTGTTCGAGCATCGCCGCCATCAGGTCAGGCATGGCCCACATGCCTTTACCGATTTGCGCACGACCTTGCAGGCCGCAGCTCAAACCGATATCGACGTTCCAGTTTTCGTAGGCAGCAATCCATTTCTCGGCTTTCATCTGTGCTTTACGCACGACTGGGCCTGCTTCCATGGAGGTGTGGATTTCGTCGCCGGTGCGGTCGAGGAAGCCGGTGTTGATGAACACCACGCGCTCACTGGCAGCCTTGATACAGGCCTTGAGGTTGACCGTGGTCCGACGCTCTTCGTCCATGATCCCGACTTTGAGCGTGTTGCGTGGCAGGTTCAGGACGCCTTCGATGCGCCCGAACAGCTCGTTGGTGAACGCCGCTTCTTCGGGGCCGTGCATTTTCGGTTTGACGATATAGACCGAACCGGTGCGGCTGTTTTTCAGCGTGCTTTTGCCGTTGAGGCTGTGGATCGCAGCAAGGCTGGTCATCAGACCGTCAAGAATACCTTCCGGAACTTCGTTGCCGTCTTTATCAAGAATGGCGTCGATGGTCATCAGGTGACCCACGTTCCGCACGAACAACAGCGAACGACCGTGCAGGCTCACTTCGCCGCCATTCGGTGCAGTGTAGGTGCGGTCGGGGTTCATGGTACGGGTGAATGTCTCGCCGCCCTTGGACACCTGTTCGGCCAGATCACCTTTCATCAGGCCCAGCCAGTTGCGGTACACCACCACTTTGTCATCAGCGTCGACGGCGGCGATCGAGTCTTCGCAGTCCATGATGGTGGTCAGCGCGGCTTCCATCAGCACGTCTTTGACGCCGGCTGCGTCGGTTTGGCCGACAGGGCTGGTGGCGTCGATCTGAATTTCGAAATGCAGACCGTTGTGCTTGAGCAAGATGGCGGTCGGTGCCTCAGCCTGACCGCGATAGCCGATCAGTTGCGCGTCGTCTTTGAGGCCGCTGTTGCTGCCGCCCTTGAGAGCGATGACCAGTTTGCCGTCAACGATTTTATAGCCGGTTGAGTCGACGTGCGAGCCAGCAGCCAGGGGCGCGGCTTCGTCGAGGAAGGCACGAGCGAAGGCAATGACCTTGTCGCCACGGACCTTGTTGTAGCCTTTGCCTTTTTCCGCACCGTCCGCTTCGCTGATGGCATCGGTGCCGTACAAAGCGTCGTACAGCGAACCCCAACGCGCATTCGAGGCGTTGAGGGCAAAGCGTGCGTTCATTACCGGCACAACGAGTTGCGGGCCGGCCATGCGGGCAATTTCATCGTCGACGTTTTGCGTCGTCAACTGGAAGTCCGCCGCTTCTGGCAGCAGATAACCTATTTCTTGCAGGAAGGCTTTATAAGCCGCAGCGTCGTGCGCAACGCCCTTGCGGGACTGGTGCCAGGCATCGATCTGCGCCTGGAAGTCATCACGCTTGGCGAGTAGGGCTTTGTTCTTCGGCGCGAGTTCATTGATGATTTTCTCTGCACCGACCCAGAACTTCGCGGCGTCGAGGCCGGTTCCAGGGATGGCTTCGTTATTCACGAAGTCGAACAGGACTTGGGCGACCTGCAGGCCACCGACTTGAACGTGTTCAGTCATTGCTTGCCTCACTCTGCTCAGCTATTCAGCTTTCTAATAAAGTCCTTGGCGTGCTCATCAAACCCCGTGCGCCAGAACATGCCATCGCTGGCGGCTGGGCTCGACCCATGCTGCTCGCACAACCGTGTGCAGCAAGGAACTACGGGTTTGTAAACGCGCCTTGGCAGACATCAATCCAATGTTATGTAGTGCTCGCTGCGGCATACTACATGATGAGTTGCGGTTGTGAAAATCAGACTAAATACGTCATTGAACGACCCGTAGTCTTGTGCGGGTCACTCCGAGGGACAGAATATTCTAAAAAAGCCTCAGGATTGTTCCAGGTGATTCTAAAACCGGCACACGATCTGCCCTTTAAATAAACCGATGATCCCTTGATGACCAAAGCGCATCCGCAGGCGTTGCCTATACTTGTCCGACAGCTCTGAAAACCCTGATTTATCGGGGCCTGGGCCCATGCAGAATAAGAGGAACCGACCGTGGATCATCTCGTACTCACTGTTTTTGCGCCTGATCAGCCAGGCCAGGTTGAGCGGATCGCCCAATGTATCGCCGAGCATGGCGGCAACTGGCTGGAAAGCCGTATGTCTCGGATGGCCGGGCAATTTGCCGGAATATTAAGAGTGGCTGTGTCTGCAGAAGGCTACGATGAGCTGGTGGTTGCCTTACAGGGCCTGTCGGCGCACGGCATTCAGGTATTGATTGCACAAGGTGGAATAGAGCAGTCCTGCACCTGGAAGCCGATCGCGATGGAGTTGGTTGGCAATGATCGCCCCGGCATCGTGCGTGACATCACGCGCTTGCTCGCTGAACAGGGCGTTAACCTCGAACGATTGATAACCGATGTCAGGCCGGCACCGATGAGCAGCGAGCCGCTGTTTCACGCCGAGGCAATTCTGGCTGTGCCGCTGACCTTGTCCCTGGATGTGCTGCAGAAACGTCTGGAGAATCTGGCGGATGATTTGATGGTCGAGTTGGTGCTTCGAGCAGAGGTTTGACGCACAGAGGGCAAAAAAGGTTATCCAAGTTATACGTGCACCTGCCTGTGGATAACCTGGGGAGACAGCGCTGCGGCCCATAGCCATCAAGGCTTTGCTGGAACTGATCAAAAAACCAACAGTTTCAATGGCTTGTGCACAAATAAGTTGAATGAGGCTGTGGATAACCTCTGGAGAGATCGCTGCAAGCCACGGCTGTCGTGGCGTGCAGGGATTTGTACGTTTTTCGATCAGTTTCAGCGGCGTGAACGCAGCCATATATCAACGCTGTACACCGCCAGTCCAGCCCAGATAAACGCAAACGTCAGCAGCGTACTGGCCGCCAAGTGCTCGCCATACACCAGAACCGCCAGCGACAGGACCAGAGTGGGCGCGATGTATTGCAGGAAGCCCAGCGTGGTGTACGGCAAATGACGCGCCGCTGCGTTGAAGCAGATCAGCGGCATGACCGTGATCGGTCCTGCGGCCGCCAGCCACCAGGCCTGAGAGGTCGTCCAGAAACTGGCTTGAGCGCTGACCGCCATTGGATTGAGCAACAACCAGCCAATCGCCAGAGGGACCAGTAACCAGGTTTCCACCACCAGGCCCGGCAATGCCGCCACGGGCGCTTTTTTGCGGATCAGTCCGTAGAAACCGAAGGTCAGTGCCAGCACCAACGACACCCACGGCAGACTGCCGACCTGCCAGACCTGCTGCGCGACCCCGACGGCGGCCAAGCCGACGGCCAGCCATTGCAGGGGCCGCAGACGTTCGCCCAAGAGCAACATGCCGAGCAACACGTTCACCAGCGGATTGATGTAATAACCGAGGCTGGCTTCAACCATGCGTCCGTTATTCACCGCCCACACATACGTCAGCCAGTTGGCCGCGATCAGGGAACCGCTGAGCGCCAGAATCGCCAGACGGCGAGGGTTGTCGCGCAACTCACGCCACCACCCAGGGTGCTTCCAGACCAGCAGCAACAGCGAGCCGCACAGCGCGGACCAGAGCACGCGGTGAACAATGATTTCAATGGAGGGGACGGCCGCGATGGCTTTGAAATAAAGCGGAAACAGTCCCCAGGTGATGTAGGCGATAAGGCCCAGAATATACCCGCGACGCGGGTTGGCGACTTGCATGCATGTTCCTTAGGCAGCTAATTATTAGGGTGTCTGCCGTCACCGGGCGCCACTTGGAGGGTGTGGTACCCGTTCTTCAGGTTAAAGGTCCGGCGAGTCAGAACAGCTTCAACGGCTCTTCATTGAGCGCCGACATTTGTTCGCGCAAAGCGAGGATCTGGTCACCCCAATAACGTTCGGTGCCAAACCAAGGGAAGCTGTGCGGGAAGGCCGGATCGTCCCAGCGCCGCGCCAGCCATGCGCTGTAGTGCATCAGACGCAGCGCACGCAACGGCTCGATCAACGCCAGTTCACGGGGGTTGAAGTCATGGAATTCGCCGTAGCCGTCCATCAGTTCCGAGAGTTGGCTCAGGCGCTCCTGGCGATCCCCGGCCAGCATCATCCAGATGTCCTGCGCCGCTGGACCCATGCGGCAGTCATCGAGGTCGACGATGTGGAACATCTCATCGCGACACATCATGTTGCCAGGGTGGCAATCGCCGTGCATGCGGATGTTGGTGTGTGGCGTGGCGGCGTACACGTCTTCGACGCGCTTGAGCAGGTCGCGGGCGACGGACTCATAAGCCGGCAGCAGGCTGCGCGGGACGCAGTTGTTTTCCAGCAGATACGTCAGCGAATCGTGGCCGAAATTCTTCACGCCCAAAGCTTCGCGGTGCTCGAAGGGCTTGGTTGCACCCACGGCATGGATACGGCCGAGCAGTTGGCCCAGGCGATACAGTTGATCCAGGTTGCCCGGCTCCGGCGCCCGCCCGCCACGGCGCGGAAACAAGGTGAAACGGAAGCCGGCATGTTCGTGCAGGGTTTTGCCGTTGTGCACCATCGGCGCCACCACGGGAATATCCACCGCTGCCAGTTCGAAGGTAAAGCTGTGTTCTTCGAGGATGGCTTCGTTGGTCCAGCGGTGTGGTCGATAGAACTTGGCGATCAGCGGCTGGCCGTCTTCGATGCCGACTTGATAGACGCGGTTCTCATAACTGTTCAGCGCCAGAATGCGGGCGTCGCTGAGAAAACCAATGCTTTCGACAGCGTCGAGTACCAGATCGGGCGTGAGTGTTGCAAACGGGTGTGCCATGCTTACTCCTGCGCGCAGCAGGCTGCCGCGTCGGGCCAGTCATGGTAGCGCAACGCGGATGGTTTGCGGCGACGGCGATGGTGCAGGGGCGCGCTTGCCCGCGATTCAGGCACCGACGATCCCTCCGTCGTCCCGTGTGATGACCATCACCGAGGAGCGCGGTTTGCCGTTGGGCAGGTGTTCCGGGAAGGTCGAACCGCCGTTTTCACCGGGATGCTGGATACCGACGAACAAGGCTCGCTGGTCCGGGGCGAAGCTGATGCCGGTGACTTCGCAGCCCACCGGGCCGACCATGAAACGGCGGATCTCGCCGCTGTCCGGGTCGGCGCACAGCATTTGGTTGTTGCCCATGCCGGCAAAGTCTCCGGTGTTGCTCACATCGCCATCGGTCAGAATCCACAACCGCCCGGCGTCATCGAACCCAAGCCCATCCGGGCTGTTGAACATGTTTGCCGGGGTGATGTTACTTGAGCCGCCTTTCGGTGTACCGGCGTGGACGCTCGGGTTGCCAGCGATCAGGAACAAGTCCCAGGCGAACGTCATAGCGGCCGGATTGCCAGCGCTTTCATGCCAGCGCAGGATTTGCCCATACTGATTTTTTGCCCGCGGATTTGGACCTCCGACTGGCTGGCCGTCATCGCCGCGTTTTGCGTTATTGGTCAGCGTGCAATACACCTGGCCATCCTTTGGGCTGACCACGATCCACTCCGGACGGTCCATGCGCGTGGCGTTCACCACGCTGGCTGCCAGGCGCGCATGGATGAGTACTTCAGCCTGGTTGGCGAAACCACTGGCCGTATCGATGCCATTCTTGCCATGAGTCAGTTCGATCCACTGACCCTGTCCTCTAGGGTGATCGGGGTTGCTGTCGCCGCCATCGAAGCGCGCCGCATACAAGGTGCCGTGGTCGAGCAGGTCGCGATTGGCTTTGGGGTTCTGGTGATCGATCCTGTCGCGGCTGATGAACTTGTAAATGAACTCGCCACGCTCATCGTCGCCCATGTACACCACCGCGCGGCCATCCCTGGTTTCGGTTAGTGCGGCGTTTTCATGCTTGAAACGGCCCAGCGCGGTGCGTTTGATCGGCGTCGATGCCGGATCGAACGGGTCTATCTCGACCACCCAGCCATGCCGGTTGATCTCGTTGGGGGTCTTTGCCAGGTCGAAGCGAGGGTCGTGTGGGTGCCAGTTGATGTCTTTGCTGGCGGCCACGACACCGTAGCGTTTGAGCCCGGCGTCGAACACCTGTTCGGGATTGCTGCTGCCGAAACAATCGGTGAAGTTTTCTTCACAGGTCAGGTACGTGCCCCAGGGTGTTTTACCGTTGGCGCAGTTCTGGAAAGTGCCAAGCACGTGTTCGCCGCTGCTGTCAGCCGCCGTTTTCAGCCAGGCATGACCCGCTGCGGGGCCGCTCAGGCGGATCGGCGAATTACCGTGAATACGCCGGTTATAAGGCGAACCCTGAACGAATCGCCATTGCTCGCCCTCGCGCCGCACTTCGATGACCGACACGCCTTCACTGGCCAGGGCCTTGTGCACGTCGTCGGCGGATTGTGGGTCTTGGCCGTGATCGAACAGGTAGCGATAGTGAGTGTATTCATTGTTGATCGCCATCAACGCGCGGTGATCGTTTTCCTTGCCGGGAAACGGAAACAGACTCATGCCATCGTTGTTGTCGCCGAACTGGGCTTCTTGCGCCTTGGCGCTGCCTTTGCCGCTGGGGTCGAACGCGGGGCCATCGGTGTGCAGTGGCTGGCCCCAACTGATCAGGACCGAAGCTTTATAACCGGGCGGCAGGCTGATGCTGTCCTGGGTGGAGGCGGGGATACTGGCGAAGCCGAGGAGCGTGCTCGATGCTGCGCTGACGCTGGTGGCCAATGCGCTGCGGCTCAGCAGGTTGCCGCCCAGAAACATCGCCGCACCGCACAGGGCGCCCGCACCGATGAAGCGACGTCGACTCAGACCTATCAGCTGTTCAAGGTCGGTGGGCTGGTTGTCTTCTAATAGGCTCATGACGGGCTCCCTGCTTGGTTTGGCAGTCACCTTAGTAAGCCCACATGACGTTTATGTGTCGGTTTCGAGGTTCAGCGGTCGTTACAACGGCGTACCCAGCAGCACGCAGGACGGTGCGAACTGCGCGCGAACTGAGGCGCCTTTTTCCAGTCGCAGTGCGGAGAGCTGCGTGGGCTCGGCCAAAGAGCAAAGTGTCTGTCCGCTGGGCAATGAGATACGAACCTCACTGGGCCCGTCTTCTGCGTCGAGAATGTCTTCAATCTTTCCCGTCAAGCAATTGTGGCCGGATGTTACGGGCTGTCCGTCGCCGAGCAGCTCCAGCCATCCGGCCTTGATCAGTGCCACGACGTCGGTGCCAATCTTCAGTTCGAGCCTCAGGGTGCTTTCATGGGTGATTTGCGCATCGATGAACAGGTCGTCAGCCAGTTGCAGGCGCACCCGGTCGTTATGGCCCTGGCGAGTGATGGTTTCGATGCGACCGTGCAGTTGATTGCGCGCGCTGGTGCGCAGCATCAAACGGCTGAGCAAATCCAGATCAGCGGTTTCCTCAGTCGCTTCCAGTACCTGAGACTGCAACGCCTGCAAGCGCTGATAGAGACGCAGCACGCGCAGGCCCTCTACCGACAACTGCGCGCCGCCACCGCCACGTCCGCCGACGTTGCGCACAACCAAGGGTTCTTTCGCGAGGTTGTTCAGCTCGTCAATGGCGTCCCACGCCGCCTTGTAACTCATGCCGGCGCTTTTCGCTGCGCGGGTGATCGAACCTTGCTCGGCGATGTGCTGCAGCAGGGCAATACGCTGCGGGCGGCGGACCATGTGTTGGGTCAGGAGGAGGGGCAGGGGCATGGTGGCGGACTTTAGTGTGAGGCTTGGAGTGTAAGGCAATTCATGGCGTCGTCCCACGCGCTTGCATGAGGTATGTCCACTCAATCCTCAGGCTTGGGCGTGCGCGCCAGGCAATAGACATCGACCCTGCAGGCGCCGGCATCCATCAATAGCCGGGCAAGGGCATTGGCGGTAGCGCCGGTGGTCAGTACGTCATCGACCACCGCGAAATGACGGTCCTTTATCTGAGCGCTGTCAGCCAATGCAAAGGCCTTGCGCAGATTTTGTTTGCGGGCTTTAGCGTCGAGTCCTTGCTGAGCCGGCGTTTCCAGTACCCGGAGCAACAGGCGCTCGTCCATCGGAATGTCTACTTGAGCACCGAGCCAGCGGGCCAGCATCGCGGCTTGGTTGTAGCCGCGCTGGCGCAGGCGCTTGCTGGCCAACGGCACTGGCAGCAGGCAATCCGGGCGTGGCAGGCCTTCGGCGAAGCGATAGTGCAGCGATTGCCCAAGCAATTCAGCGAGCAAGCGACCCATGGGCCATTTACCCTGATGCTTGAACCGTGTGACCAGGCTGTCGATGGGGAAGTCATAACGCCAGGGCACCACCACTTCACTGAAGGCCGGCGGGTGCCGCAGGCATTGGCCGCATGTCAGGCCAGCCATCGGCATGGGCAGGGCGCAGCGCTCGCATTGATCGCCGAGCCAGGGTAGATCGGTTTCACAGCCGGTGCAGATGGGGAAAATCGCGTCTGTGGTTTCGTCGCACAGCAAACACGATTGTTTACTTTTTAACCAGATGTAAACCTGAAACGTGCTCGGTGGTTGACAGCGCATGGCTCTTCCTTAAATATGCCGAACATCCGTGTTGCGCCTGTGGGCTTTCGGTTTTGACCCGCCGCACAGGCAATAGCCAAAGAACAAACGAGGAGCCGCCCAATGAGCGCCAGCATCACCGCCACTCTGCGTCACGACTGGACTTTAGCCGAGGTCAAAGCGCTGTTCGTACAGCCTTTCAATGACCTGTTGTTTCAGGCGCAGACCGTGCACCGCGCTCATTTCGATGCCAACCGCGTGCAGGTATCGACCCTGCTCTCGATCAAGACGGGCGCCTGCCCGGAAGATTGCAAATACTGTCCGCAGTCCGGCCACTACAACACCGGGCTGGAAAAAGAAAAATTGATGGAAGTGCAGAAAGTCCTGGAAGAGGCCGCACGCGCCAAGGCCATCGGCTCGACGCGCTTCTGCATGGGCGCGGCCTGGAAGCATCCATCGGCTAAAGACATGCCGTACGTGCTGGAGATGGTCAAAGGCGTGAAAGCCATGGGCCTGGAAACCTGCATGACCCTGGGGCGTCTCGACCAAGATCAAACCCAAGCGCTGGCCACCGCCGGTCTGGATTACTACAACCACAACCTGGACACCTCGCCGGAGTTCTACGGCAGCATCATCACCACCCGTACCTACGGCGAGCGTCTGGAGACGCTGGCCTATGTGCGTGAGTCCGGGATGAAAATCTGCTCCGGTGGCATTCTCGGCATGGGCGAGACCCTGGACGACCGTGCAGGGCTGCTGATTCAGTTGGCTAACCTGCCTGAGCATCCAGAATCGGTGCCCATCAATATGCTGGTCAAAGTTGCTGGCACGCCGCTGGAAAACGCCGATGACATCGACCCGTTCGATTTCATCCGGATGCTGGCCGTGGCGCGCATCCTCATGCCTCAGTCTCACGTGCGCTTGTCCGCTGGCCGCGAAGCGATGAACGAGCAGATGCAGGCCCTGGCCTTCTTCGCGGGTGCCAACTCGATTTTCTACGGCGACAAATTGCTGACCACCGCCAACCCTCAGGCGGACAAGGACATGCAGCTGTTCTCGCGTCTGGGCATCCTTCCTGAAGCGCGCGAAGGGCACGCGGACGAAGTGCATCAGGCGGCCATCGAGCAAGCGCTGGTCGAGCAAAAAAGCAGCGAGCTGTTCTACGACGCCGCGTCGGTCTGATCAACGTCGCCGAGCCGGTTTCGCTGGCTCGGCCTGATTCTCCCCATTAAACGTCGGAGCCTGCATGTCTTTCGATCTCCGCACGCGTCTGGCTGCTCGTCGCGCTGAACAGTTGTATCGCCACCGCCCTCTGTTACAAAGCCCACAAGGCCCTGAAGTGGTGGTCGATGGTCAGCCCTTGTTGGCCTTTTGCAGCAACGATTATCTGGGCCTGGCCAATCACCCTGATGTGGTTGCCGCCTGGCGAGCAGGTGCTGAACGCTGGGGCGTGGGCGGTGGTGCTTCGCATTTGGTGATCGGCCACAGCAGCCCGCACCATGAACTCGAAGAAGCCCTTGCCGACCTGACCGGTCGTCCTCGTGCCTTGCTGTTTTCCAATGGCTACATGGCCAACCTGGGTGCCGTGACGGCGCTGATCGGGCAGGGCGATACGGTGTTGGAAGATCGCCTTAACCACGCCTCTTTGCTCGATGCCGGCTTACTCAGCGGTGCGCGGTTTTCACGTTACCTGCACAACGACGGGAGCAGCCTTGCCGCGCGCCTGGAGAAAGCCAGCGGTAATACGCTGGTGGTCACTGATGGCGTGTTCAGCATGGACGGCGACCTGGCCGATCTGCCAGCGTTGGCGCAAGCGGCGAAGGCCAAAGGCGCCTGGTTGATGGTTGACGACGCCCATGGGTTTGGCCCGTTGGGCGCCACCGGGGCGGGGATCGTCGAGCACTTCGGCTTGAGCCTGGAGGACGTGCCGGTATTGGTCGGCACGCTCGGCAAAGCGTTCGGCACGGCCGGGGCATTTGTCGCGGGCAGTGACGATTTGATCGAAACCCTGATCCAGTTCGCCCGGCCCTACATTTACACCACCAGCCAACCGCCTGCGCTGGCCTGCGCCACGCTGAAAAGCCTTGAGCTGTTGCGCACTGAGCATTGGCGTCGGGAGCATCTGACGCGTTTGATTCAGCAGTTCCGTAGCGGTGCCGAGCAGATCGGCCTGCAACTGATGGACAGCTTCACCCCGATCCAGCCGATCCTGATTGGCGACAGTGGCTGCGCCTTGCGCCTGTCGCAGATGCTGCGTGAGCGCGGCCTGCTGGTGACCGCGATTCGCCCGCCTACCGTGCCCGCCGGCAGTGCGCGTTTGCGCGTGACCTTGTCCGCGGCTCACAGCCAGGCGCAAGTGCAGCTATTGTTAAGTGCATTGGCGCAGTGTTACCCGCTGCTCGACACATGCGAATCGGTGGAAGCAGGCCATGCGTGATCGTCTTGTTTTGCTATCGGGCTGGGGTCTCGGGATCTCGCCGCTGGAGCCGTTGGCTGCTGCTTTACGCGGTCTGGACGAACATTTGCGGGTTGAAGTAGAGCCGCTACCCGAGTTCGACGTGTCCGCTTTCGGAAACGTCGAGCTGAGTGAGCTGCTCGATGAACTGGACGCCACGTTGCCGGATAACGCATGGCTTGGCGGCTGGTCGCTCGGTGGCATGCTGGCAGCGGAACTGGCTGCGCGCCGCGGCGATCGTTGCTGTGGTTTGCTGACGTTTGCCAGCAACACCTGTTTTGTATCGCGTGACGCCTGGCCCAGCGCGATGCCGCCCGAGGACTTCGATGCGTTTCTTGCAGGGTGCAGCGCCGATCCCTTGGGCACGCTCAAGCGCTTCAGCCTGTTGTGCGTGCAAGGTGCCGAAGACCCGCGCGGTCTGGCGCGCCTGCTGTATGCCGGTGCACCCCACACCCCGGCTGACGTGCTGCTCAATGGCTTGAAGTTGCTGGGGCAGCTCGATACCCGGCTTGCCTTACAGGCCTATCGTGGTCCGCAACTGCACCTGTTCGCGGGCCTTGATGCGCTGGTACCGGCAGAGGCTGCCAGTGATGTGCTGACCCTGCTGCCTGATGTCGAGGTTGGCCTGATCGAAGAGGCCAGTCATGCGTTCATCTTGGAAAATCCCCGCGGAGTGGCTGCGGCAATTCAGGCCTTTTTGCATGAGTCGGGTGATGACTGATTTATCCTGTTTCAAACAACCAAACACCACCCTGTCCGGTGCCTTGCCCGACAAGCGTCAGGTTGCCGCGTCCTTTTCCCGTGCAGCGGCCAGCTACGACAGCGTCGCCGAATTGCAGCGCGCCGTGGGCAGCGAACTGCTCGCACGCTTGCCGCCTCCGCTGAACCCATCGCGCTGGCTGGACCTGGGCAGCGGCACTGGTTATTTCAGTCGCGCGCTGGCTGAACATTTCACCCAGAGCGAAGGCCTCGCGCTGGATATCGCCGAAGGCATGTTGCGTCATGCGCGTCCATCGGGCGGGGCGCAGCACTTTGTCGCCGGTGATGCCGAGCGCCTGCCGTTGGTGGATCAAAGCTGTGGGCTGATTTTTTCCAGCCTTGCGGTGCAGTGGTGCGCGGACTTTGCTGCGGTGCTCAGCGAAGCGCGGCGTGTGCTGCAACCGGGGGGCGTGTTGGCGTTTGCTAGCCTGTGTGTCGGCACCTTATATGAGCTGCGCGAAAGCTGGCAGGCGGTGGACGGCCTGGTGCACGTTAACCATTTCCGCCCGCTCGACGACTATCAACAGCTGTGCGCGGCCAGTGGCTTGCGGGTGCGAAGCCTCGAAGTGCAGCCCCATGTCCTGCATTACCCGGACGTGCGCAGCCTGACTCATGAGCTGAAAGCCCTCGGCGCGCACAACCTCAACCCTGGCCGACCCGGTGGTTTGACCGGACGCGCGCGCATACTGGGATTGATCGACGCGTATGAGCATTTTCGCCAGAGTGAAGGGCTGCCGGCCACTTACCAAGTGGTCTACGCGGTGTTGGAAAAACCTTGAACGTAAGGCACTGAGATGAACAGTTCATACTTCATCGCGGGTACCGACACTGACATCGGTAAAACCACTATTGCCGCCGGGCTGCTGTATGCCGCCCGCCAATCAGGGTTGAGCACGGCAGCGGGCAAACCGGTAGCGTCGGATTGCGTTGTTAGCCCCGAGGGCCTGCGCAACGCCGATGCACAGGCACTGCTGGCGGAGTGCTCAGTGGCGCTGACCTATGAAGAGGTGAACCCGGTGGCATTCGAGCCGGCCATCGCTCCCCATTTGGCGGCGCGCGAAGCGGGCGTGGCATTGACCGTACAATCTCTGCTGGAACCCATGCGCTATCTATTGAGCAAGGGTGCAGACTTCACCCTGATTGAAGGGGCTGGGGGCTGGCGCGTGCCGCTCGCCGACCAGAGTAATCTGTCCGATCTCGCAAAGGCACTGCAATTGCCCGTGATTTTGGTAGTCGGGGTGCGTCTGGGTTGCATCAACCACGCACTGTTGACCGCCGAAGCCATCGCCCGGGACGGCCTGCAGCTGGCGGGCTGGGTCGCCAACATTATCGATGGCAAGACGGCTCGCCTGGAAGAAAACCTCGCCACCCTGGCCGAACGCTTGCCAGCGCCGTGCCTGGGACGCGTGCCTCGGCTGAAAAAACCGACGGCTGAGGCCGTGGCGGAATTTCTTCATCTGGAGTTGCTGGATTAAGGGGCGACCTGAGGGGCTCACGCCGTCTATCGCAGCCTTCGGCAGCGCCTACAATTGACCGGGTTTGCTGCGCGACAGTGCTGCGTCAAAAGTACTTTGACTATCGTGCGGCCAATTGCTATTAGTCTTTTTGTCGGGCCTTTTAGGTTTCAGTCTGCTTCAATGACCGGGTTCGCTTTATGAACTGAGGGACCGTCGTATGGAAATCTCCGGAAACACTGCTTTCTACTCGGGCCTGAGCAGCATTCAGGGCGGGCAGGCGCGTGTCGATCAAGCGGCCAGCCAGATCGCCCAAAACGGGGTCGAAACCTCCGCGAATAACCAGTCGTCCAACTACCAGGCTGACCGCCTGCATTCGGTTGATCGCAGCCGGCAAACCGACCTGGCCTCCAGTGCGGTGGAATTGTCTATGGGCAAGATCCAGGCAGATCTCGGGGTCAAGGTTGCCAAGGCTTCCGATGAAGTGCTTGGCACGCTGATCGATACCCACGCTTGAATTCAGTCCTTTCGGTGCGCGCCCGCGCACCGCGATACACCCCTACCTCTTTTACGCTCAACTAAAATTTCTTTTTCGAGACTGCTCGGCATAGTCGTCTTGAGCGTGCTTGTCTGCGGCTGCGGACCTTTGCGCGCGGGATGTACAGCCCATCGGCGATGAATGGCTCGCTTGCTAAGCTTGACAAGGTTTGGTCGTAAACGTATGTTTCAAACAACTGTTTGACCGCTAGGCAACTTGAGATTGTCAGGTGGTTGGGGAAATCCCCACAGCGACCGATCGGTCATTCATTCCAGGATTCATCAGCAGAGGTTTATCGCTATGCCTGACTACAAGGCCCCCTTGCGTGATATTCGCTTCGTTCGTGACGAACTGCTCGGTTATGAAGCGCATTATCAAAGCCTGCCGGCTTGCCAGGACGCTACTCCAGACATGGTTGACGCCATTCTTGAGGAAGGCGCCAAGTTTTGTGAGCAGGTGTTGGCTCCGCTGAATCGTGTCGGCGACACCGAAGGGTGCACCTGGAGCGAGTCCGGCGTGAAAACCCCGTCGGGTTTCAAGCAGGCTTATCAACAATTCGTGGAAGGCGGCTGGCCAAGCCTGGCTCATGACGTCGAGCATGGCGGCCAAGGCCTGCCTGAGTCGCTGGGTCTGGCAGTCAGTGAAATGGTTGGCGAAGCCAACTGGTCGTGGGGGATGTACCCAGGCCTGTCTCATGGCGCGATGAACACCATTTCCGAGCACGGCACCGAAGAACAGCAGCAGGCTTACCTGACCAAGCTGGTTTCCGGCGAATGGACCGGCACCATGTGTCTGACCGAATCGCACTGCGGTACCGATTTGGGCATGTTGCGCACCAAAGCCGAACCTCAGGCTGACGGTTCCTACAAAGTTACGGGCACCAAAATCTTCATTTCTGCTGGCGAACACGACATGGCCGACAACATCGTCCATATCGTGCTGGCACGTCTGCCGGACGCACCGGCTGGCACCAAAGGTATCTCGCTGTTCATCGTGCCGAAGTTTCTGCCAAACGCTGACGGCAGCATCGGCGCTCGCAACGCCGTGAACTGTGGCTCCCTCGAACACAAAATGGGCATCCACGGTAACGCGACCTGCGTGATGAACTTCGACGCGGCCACCGGTTTCCTGATCGGCCAGGCGAACAAAGGCCTGAACTGCATGTTCACCTTTATGAACACCGCGCGTTTGGGCACTGCGTTGCAAGGCTTGGCTCACGCCGAGATCGGCTTCCAGGGCGGCCTGAAATATGCGCGTGATCGCCTGCAAATGCGTTCTTTGACTGGCCCGAAAGCGCCGGAAAAAGCCGCCGACCCGATCATCGTGCACCCTGATGTACGTCGCATGCTGTTGACCATGAAAGCCTTCGCCGAAGGCAACCGTGCGATGGTGTACTTCACTGCCAAGCTGGTCGACATCGTCAAGTACGGCCAGGACGCTGAACAGAAGAAACAAGCAGACGCCCTGTTGGCGTTCATGACCCCGATTGCCAAGGCCTTCATGACAGAAGTGGGCTTCGAGTCTGCTAACCATGGTGTGCAGATCTATGGTGGCCACGGCTTCATCGCCGAGTGGGGCATGGAGCAGAACGTTCGCGACAGCCGTATTTCCATGCTGTACGAAGGCACCACCGGTATTCAGGCGTTGGACCTGCTCGGCCGTAAAGTGTTGATGACCCAAGGCGAAGCGCTCAAGGGCTTCACCAAGATCGTCCACAAGTTCTGCCAGACCAACGAAGGCAACGAAGCAGTCAAAGAGTTCGTCGAGCCGTTGGCTGCGCTGAACAAAGAATGGGGCGAGCTGACCATGAAGGTCGGTATGGCGGCCATGAAAGATCGCGAAGAAGTCGGTGCTGCGTCGGTGGATTACCTGATGTATTCCGGTTATGCATGCCTGGCTTATTTCTGGGCTGACATGGCACGTCTGGCGGCGGAAAAGCTCGCTGCCGGTACCAGCGAAGAAGCGTTCTACACAGCCAAGCTGCAAACAGCACGTTTCTACTTCCAGCGCATTCTGCCGCGTACCCGTACACACGTTGTGACCATGCTGTCGGGTGCAAACAACCTGATGGACATGAAAGAAGAAAACTTCGCTCTGGGTTACTAAACCCTCGCGCAGCCTCTGAAAAGCCGCTTCTCCTATGGGGGAAGCGGCTTTTTTACGTTCAGATTTCCCCGATGTGGCCGCTAACAAAGACTTGAGCATGTTTTTGAGCCATTTGAGTGCTTAACGCAGGCAGTGCAGGCACAATGCCATCTGTCGATATTTCTATTGTTACGCCGGGTAGGAGTCATCCCCCTTGCCGCGTTTTTCTCCCGTACGTTTTAGTCATTTCCTGCCATCGTTGTTGCTGTTGGTTGCGGGGCTTGCTGCTGCGTACGTGAAGGACCTCAACGTCTTCTTCACTTCGCTGTTCAACGTGCTGCCAACCCTGGTTCTGTTATTGGGTGGTGCTTACTGCGGGGTCTATCGGCGTCAGCGCGAGCTGTTTCTGATGATCACGGTCTACACCGCCTACTTCCTGCTCGACACCCAGACCGATTATTACCGAGACAATGGCAAGGTGCGTGAAGACGCTGCCGTGGTCTTTCACCTGTGCTGCCTGTTGCTGCCGCTGTTGTTCGGTGTGTTCGCTGCATGGGAGGAGCGCACCCATTTGTTCCGCGATCTGGTGGCCCGCTTTGCCGTATTGTTCGCGGTTGGTAGTGTCGCCCTGGCGTTGGAGCAAAGTTATCCACAGGCGCTGCTGAACTGGCTGGCGCTGATCCGCTGGCCAGCCCTGCATGGCAACTGGATGAGCCTGATTCAGTTGGCGTACCCGGTATTTTTTGCGAGCTTCGTCTTGTTGACGGTGCAATACCTGCGCAAACCGCGTCCGTTGCACGCTGCTCAGATAGTGGGTTTGGTGGGATTGTTCTGGGCGCTGCCAAAAACATTCATTCTGCCGTTCACCCTGAATGTCATGTGCAGCCAGGTGATGCTGATGATTGCTGCGGCCGTTGCACATGAGGCTTATCAAATGGCCTTTCGCGATGAGCTCACCGGACTGCCTGGTCGTCGTGCGCTTAATGAGCGCATGCAGCGCCTGGGGCGTAATTATGTGTTGGCGATGACCGACGTCGATCACTTCAAGAAATTCAACGACACCCATGGGCATGACGTCGGTGATCAGGTGCTGCGTCTGGTGGCCAGCAAGTTGTCGAAAGTCACTGGCGGTGGTCGTGCCTACCGCTATGGCGGTGAAGAATTTGCCGTGGTGTTCGCGGGCAAGACGCTGGAAGAATGCATGCCCCACCTGGAGGCGATCCGCGAAGCCATCGCCACATACAACATTCATCTACGCAATCAGGATCGTCCACAAGACGATCAACAGGGTCGTCAACGCAGAAGCAGTGCCCAGGCGAGCAGCGTTTCGGTGACCGTCAGTATCGGTGTCGCCGAACGGCAAGTGGACCACCGAACTGCCGAGGAAGTCCTCAAGTCTGCCGACCAGGCGCTCTACAGTGCCAAAGGTGCAGGGCGCAATTGCGTGATGTTCCACGGCCAGAGCCGCAGCGGCGCAGTGCGGATGGCTGGCGCTGGCGGTTGAGTGATGACGGCGCATTCAGCGTCTCTAGTGTGGTTGTTCGGGTCAGGTCTGCGCAGTAGGTTGACGCATCTGCTGCCGGAGAAAAAACCATGCCTGACTATAAAGCTCCCCTGCGCGATATGCGCTTTCTGATCGACTACGTTTTTGACTTTCCAGCTCATTACGCAAGGCTCGGAGCTGACGACGCGAGCCCGGATATGGTCAGCGCAATCCTTGAAGAAGGGGCCAAATTCTGCGAACAGGTGCTGTCGCCGCTGAACCGGTCTGGCGATGAAGAAGGCTGTCATTTCGATCAGGGCGTGGTCACCACACCCAAGGGCTTCAAGGAAGCGTTTGCCCAATACGTCGAGGGCGGCTGGCACGGCCTGGCAGCGGATCCGGCTTATGGCGGGCAGGGGCTGCCATTGTCTCTGGGCTTGGTCATCAGCGAAATGATCGGGTCGAGTAATACGTCCTGGGGGATGTACCCCGGCTTGACCCATGGCGCGATGTCGGCGATCCATACCCACGGCACTGACGCGCAGAAACAGACCTACCTGAGCAAGCTGACTGAAGGTCAATGGACCGGGACTATGTGCCTGACTGAAGCCCACTGCGGTACCGACCTGGGCATCATCAAAACCCGGGCCGTACCGCAAGCGGATGGCAGCTACGCCGTGTCCGGCAGCAAGATTTTTATCTCCGCTGGCGAACACGACATGAGCCAGAATATCGTGCACCTGGTACTGGCGAAACTGCCGGATGCACCGGCGGGCACCAAAGGCATCTCGCTGTTCATTGTGCCCAAGTTCTTGCCGGACGCCGCAGGCGACGCGGGCCAGCGCAACGGCGTGTCGTGTGGTTCGATCGAACACAAGATGGGGATCAAGGCGTCGGCCACCTGCGTGCTCAACTTCGACAGCGCCACCGGTTACCTGATCGGCGAGGCCAACAAGGGCCTCAACTGCATGTTCACCATGATGAACCACGCACGCCTGGGCACGGGGATGCAGGGCTTGTGCCTGGGCGAAGCCAGCTTCCAGGGTGCGATAAAATACGCCAATGAACGTTTACAGATGCGTGCGCTGACCGGCCCCAAAGCGCCGGATAAGGTCGCTGATCCGATCATTGTCCACCCTGATGTTCGCCGCATGTTGCTGACCATGAAAGCCTTCAACGAAGGCAATCGCGCACTGACGTACATGACTGCCCAGTTGCTCGATACCGCACACATGAGCAGCGACGCGGGTCAGCGCGAGGAGGCGGAAAACCTGTTGGCGTTCCTCACGCCGATCTGCAAAGCGTTCATGACCGAGACCGGCCTGGAAGTGACCAACCATGGCATGCAGGTCTTCGGCGGCCACGGCTATATTCGTGAGTGGGGCATGGAGCAGTTGGTGCGCGACTGTCGGATTGCACCCATTTATGAAGGCACCAACGGCATTCAGGCCCTCGATTTGCTCGGCCGCAAAGTATTGGGCAGCCAAGGAAAACTGCTGCGTGGCTTCACCAAAATCGTCCACACATTTTGCGAAGCCAATGCCGGGCATCCACAGCTCAAGGGCTTCGTTGCGCAGTTGAGTGGATTAAACAAACAGTGGGGCGAACTGACCACCCACATCGGCATGGCGGCCATGAAAAATCCGGACGAAGTGGGCGCAGCTGCGCAGGATTACCTGATGTACAGCGGCTATATCATTCTTGGGTACCTGTGGTTGCGCATGGCACTGGTGGCTCAGACTCAGCTGGAGGACGGCAGCGGCGAGGCGGATTATTGCCAGGCCAAGCTGGCGACCTGCTCGTTCTACTTCAAGCGTTTGTTGCCGCGCACCGGTGCCCACCAAGCGGCCATCGAGGCGGGCAGTGATTGCCTGATGCAGTTGCCCGCGCAGCTGTTCGCCTTGTAATCCCTAGCCGGTCGTGAGCGCGGCATCGCCTCAATAAGCATGACCAAAAATTACAAATTGGTCATGCTTTGACCCTATGTGTCGCAAATGGTGTTCGGTTACACTTGATGTCTCCGTTACACCGGCTCAATTTTTTGCGAGGTTTGCCATGGCTGACTACAAAGCGCCCCTGCGTGATATGCGCTTCGTCCTTAATGAAGTTTTCGAGGTTGCCACGCTTTGGGCTCAGCTGCCGGCGTTGGCCGAAACAGTGGACGCCGACACGGTAGAGGCCATTCTCGAAGAGGCGGGTAAAGTCACCAGCAAAAGCATCGCGCCGCTCAGTCGGAGTGGCGATGAAGAGGGCTGCCACTGGAATGACGGCGTCGTGACCACTCCGGCCGGATTCCCCGAGGCTTATCAGACGTACGCTGACGGTGGTTGGGTCGGTGTCGGTGGTGACCCGGCGTTCGGCGGCATGGGCATGCCCAAAGTAGTGTCGGCTCAGGTCGAAGAAATGATCAATTCCTCAAGCCTGGCGTTCGGTTTGTATCCGATGCTGACATCCGGTGCGTGTGTCTCGATCAACACCCATGCCAGCGAAGCGCTCAAGGCCACTTATCTGCCGAATATGTACTCTGGGGTCTGGGCCGGTTCCATGTGCCTGACCGAGTCCCATGCCGGTACCGATCTGGGGATTATTCGCACCAAAGCCGATCCTCAGGCCGACGGCTCCTACACAATCAGCGGCACCAAGATATTCATCACGGGCGGCGAGCACGACCTGACTGAAAACATCATCCATTTGGTCCTGGCCAAGCTGCCAGATGCGCCAGCAGGCCCGAAAGGCATCTCGCTGTTCCTGGTGCCCAAGTTCATGGTCAATGCCGACGGGACTCTGGGTGAGCGTAACCCGGTCAGCTGTGGCTCCATCGAACACAAAATGGGTATTCAGGCGTCCGCTACCTGTGTGATGAACTTCGATGCGGCGGTCGGTTATCTCGTGGGTGAACCTAACAAAGGCCTGGCGGCCATGTTCACCATGATGAACTACGAGCGTCTGGGTGTCGGTATCCAGGGCCTGGCCTCCGGCGAGCGTTCGTACCAGAACGCTATCGAATATGCCCGCGACCGCCTACAAAGTCGCTCGCCGACCGGCGCTAAAGCCAAGGATAAAATCGCCGATCCGATCATTGTTCACCCCGATGTGCGCCGCATGCTGTTGACCATGAAAGCCTCCAACGAAGGCGGTCGTGCGTTCTCCACTTACGTGGCCATGCAACTGGATATCGCCAAGTTCAGCGAAGACGCTGCAGCGCGTAAACGTGCCGATGATCTGGTGGCGTTGCTGACGCCAGTGGCGAAGGCGTTCCTGACCGATCTCGGGCTGGAAACCACAGTGCACGGTCAGCAAGTGTTCGGCGGCCACGGCTTCATTCGTGAGTGGGGCCAGGAGCAACTGGTCCGCGACGTGCGGATCACCCAGATCTACGAGGGTACTAACGGTATCCAGGCGCTGGACCTGGTCGGGCGCAAAATCGTGGGCAACGGCGGTGCGTACTACACGCTCTTCGCTGACGAAATTCGTCAGTTCACCGCCGGTGCCGGCAGCGAGCTGGCCGAATTCACCAAGCCGTTGAACGCTGCACTCGATACCCTCGATGAACTGACGCATTGGGTACTGGAGCAATCCAAAGATAACCCCAACGAAATCGGCGCTGCATCGGTCGAGTACCTGCACGCTTTCGGCTACACCGCCTACGCCTACATGTGGGCCTTGATGGCCAAGGCGGCGTTCGGTAAAGAAACCCGGGAAGACTTCTACGCCAGCAAACTGGGAACTGCGCGTTTCTACTTCGCCCGTCTGCTGCCGCGTATTCAGTCCTTGAGCGCGTCGGTCAAGGCTGGCAGTGAAACGCTGTTCCTGCTCGAGGCTTCGCAGTTTTGATTTCGGGTCGGACAGGTCTGACGCAATGTAAGCATTTGCTTACATGACGTGCTGCTGTTTGCCCCTATCGTTTGTATGGATCCAAAGCTAATCTACTTCACATGGACGTAGCGCAGGAAGCGCATAAAACACAACACGGACACGTAAGGATTCCTGCCAGGATGGCGGGGCGAAAAGGATGTCAGGGAAACAGTCTGCAAAGCCCCGCTTCGGCGGGGTTTTCTTTTTGTGCGCGATTTAGCGTCACTCGCCTGATAGATGTCAGCTCAGCTCATCCAGCGACACCGGCAGGCCCGGACGTCCATTGACCACTTCCTCCATCAATGAACGCAGCAGTTCCAGCGTCGGCTGTTGACGTTGCGCATCGCGGAAAACCAATCCAACCTTGAGCGGCACCCGCGGTTCTGTCAGCGGTTTCCAAAGCAGCCCCGGGTTTTCCTGAGTTTGCTGCACGCGCCCCGGTAATACCGTCGCCAACGTGGTATTGAGCAGGCTGTCGAGTATGCCTGACATGCTATTGAGTTCCGCCTGCACATGCGGCCTGCGTCCCAGGTTAGCCAGTTGTGCCTGCCAGATTTGCCGCACCTGATACTCTTCGCCCAGCAACAGCATCGGCAGTTCCGCCGCCTGACTTAGCGATACCTTCTTGAACTCGCGCAGCGGGTGGTTGGCGGGGATGACCAACTGTAACTCGTCTTCATAGAGCAACAAGCTGTGCAAGCCGGGTTGATGCGCAGGCAGAAAGCTGATGCCGATGTCCAGCGCCCCATTGAGCAGGCGCCGTTCGATCTCCAGTCCGGACAGCTCGTAGATGTGCACCACCAAATGCGGCTGCGCCTTGCGTACGCGCTCGAGTAACTGTGGCACCAGGCCCAGCACCGTTTGCAGCACGCCAATCGCCAAGGTATGTGCCGACTGCCCTTTGAAGTTACGCAGTGCATCGCGGGCGCGTTGCATGCCGTCGAGCAAAGGCAGGGCGTGATTGTAAAGCGTATGTGCGGCCAGGGTCGGCACCAGACGCTTGCTGCTGCGTTCGAACAGGCTGACATCAAGGGTGTGTTCGAGCTGACGAATCTGCTGCGAAAGCGCCGGCTGCGACAGTGAAAGTCGCTCCGCGGCCCGTCCGACGTGGCCTTCTTCATATACAGCGACAAAATACCGCAGCTGCCGAAAATCCATAAGTAAATCTTATCGAAAATGCTGGGAAATCGAAATGGCTGTGAGCCCCTAGGAAGCCTAGTCTACGCCCATTCCACGAGGCTTACAGGGCCAGAAATTTCGATGAATAGCGTGTATGTCGAAGGCGTTTACATAGGGAAAGCAAAAAACCTTGGTCATGGATTGGTCATTGATATCGATAAACAGCGGCTCGAACGCCGAACTTGGCTCTGGCCACAAGGCCTGGGATGTGATGAGCATGGCGATCCGCGCTTTCATACCGGGCCAGAACGCGCGCTGCATCATTATCCCGCCGAACACTATGCCTACTGGCGCACGCTTTATCCGCACATCGACTGGAGCGCCCCGGCGTTTGGCGAAAACCTCTCCACCCTTGGCTTGACCGAAGAGCACGCCTGCCTGGGCGACATGTTCCGCTGGGGCACGGCGCTGCTGCAGATCAGTCAGCCGCGCTCGCCGTGTTATCGCTTGAGCCAGCGCTGGGGTCTGCAAGACATGCCGCAACAGGCGCAAGACAGTGGTCGCTGTGGCTGGTTTTACCGGGTGCTCAAACCCGGGTTCGTCAGTGCGAGCGATCCTTTCGAGCTGGTTCAGCGCAGCTACCCCGGCTTGACCGTGGCGTGGGCCTTGCGCAGTTTCTACACGGAGCCGCTGGAGCGTGCGGGTCTGAAAAAACTGGTGGATTGCCCCGCACTCGCTTCGCGCTGGCGTGATATTGCGCTCAAGCGCTTACGCACCGGGCAGGTCGAAGACTGGACCGACCGCCTGCTGGGGCTTCCGCTGGTGGGGTTGCGGGCATGAACGTGTTCAAGCTGTTGTTTGGCCGTCTGGAACAGAATGACGCGGGTATCGAGCTGGAACCGGAAAGCGCTGATGCGTACGCGGGACTCAGTCTGGGTGAGCGCTTGCGCTGCAGTACGGCCAGCGATCAGGTGCTTATCGTCGAGACTGCCGCCGAGGCCCGGGAGGTGGCAATCAGGCTGACAAGCACTTGGGGTCAGGAGCATCGCCGCGGTGCCTTCGGGATCATTTCGTCGGGCAGCTGCAGACCGAATGCGATCAACGTTCCATTCAATGATCTGGCGGCGCTGCATGCCGCTGTCGACGCGCAGACTGTTGCGATCATTTTGGAGCCGATTCGCGGCGGCCACGAAAGCCTGGCCGCGACCCGTGCGTACTTTCAGGGTGTCGCCCAGCTGTGTCGCGAGTTGAAGATCCTGTTGATTCTCGATGAAACCCTGACGGGTATGGGCCGTCGCGAAACGCTGCTGTGTGAAACATGTTGCGGGATCCGCGCCGACATCATCGTCCTGGGCTGCGCGGTGGAAGGCAGCAGGCCGGTGGCGGCGGTATTGGCCCGCTCGACCGCTTCAAGTCACGAGCGCCGGGATGTTGTTGCGGCTTGAGGGGCCTGCACCGTGTCGCAGCTGTCGATGACATCGCGATAAAACCGCCATTCCTCTTCCAGCGCATGGGCCTGGTTCGCCGCCTTGCGAAAACCGTGGCGCTCGTCGAGGTAGAAGTGGGCTTCGGCGCGGATATTATTGTCCAGCAAGGCCTTAAGCATGTCGCGGGTCTGCGCGGGCACCACCACCGTATCCAGTTCGCCCTGAAAGAAGATCACCGGCACGCTGATCTCGCTGGCGTGCAGTAGCGGGGTACGGGCCTGGTAGCGCTCTATGTCTTTCTCGGGATCGCCGATCAGCCAATCCAGATAATCCGCCTCGAATTTGTGAGTCACAAGGCCTAGCGCAATCGGATCACTGACGCCGTACAAACTCGCCCCTGCGCGAAACACCCGACGGAACGCCAGCGCACACAGGGTGGTGTAGCCGCCCGCACTGCCGCCTCGAATGAAGGCCTGATCAGGGTTGATCATCGACCGTTCGGCGAGGTATGCGACCACAGCACAGGCGTCGTCGACGTCGGCTTCGCCCCAGTTCAAATGCAGGCTTTGCCGATAGGCGCGACCATAACCGGTACTGCCACGGTAGTTGAGGTCGGCGACAGCGAATCCGCGCTGACTCCAGTATTGGATACGCGGATCCAGGACCGGATAACAGGCCGACGTCGGGCCGCCATGAATGAACACCACCAAGGGTGGTTTTTGCTCACCGGTCATGGCCGGGTAGAAAAAGCCATGAGCCTCGCCGGTGCTGCTTGGGTAGCGCAGCGCTTGAGGGCGGCTGATGCGCTCGGCGGGCAGCGGCGCAACACCACCGGCCAGCACCTGCACGCGATGGTCCTTGCGCTGGATGGCCAGAACGGCTGAAGGGCTGATCGCCGAGGCCGCGATGCAGTAGATAAACTGCTCATCCACGGCCAGGCTGCGGAAGCGGCTGTAATCGCCAGTGAAATCCTCCAACGTGCCGTCGGCATGACACATACCCAGTCGGCCAAAACCCTCTTCGGACCAGCTCGCCAGATAATCGCCGTTATCCAGCGGCAGCCAGGTGCTGCCGCCCAATTGCCACGGCGCGGGGGAGTGATCAGCCCTGGCAGCAGGAAGCGCCGCGAGGCCGGTGGGCGTCTCGCCCCACGGCTGCCAGAATCCATCGCGATCAGTCAGGCAAAACAGGCGGTCCTGGGCATCGAAGCGCGGTTGTTGCAGAGACTCCTCGGTGACATCCCCGGCAACACAGTGTGCTCGTCCCCAATGGCCATCGGTCTGGCGTTCTGCGCACATCAACCGGGTCGAGGTCCATGGCTGATGCGGGCGTTGCCACTCGATCCAGGCCAGGCGCTTACCGATGGGACCAAGGGTCGGCGCAGCATAGAAATCAGCGCCTTCAGCCAGCAGATGGCGTTGACCGTCCGCGATATCGAGGGCGACCAAACGATGGGTGTCGTGATCTTCTTCCACGGCCAGAATCTGACCGTTGGCAAATCGCAAATCGCCATAACGTTTGTTGCCACGGCTCAACAGCTCAGGGACGCTGTCATCGAACCGTTGGCGATATATTTGCTGATCAGCCTCATTGACGAACAGTACGGCGTCGTCGCTCAAGCAGAACGAACCACCGCCATATTCATAGACCCGACTGCGCACACTGAAACCGTCAGGCGTCAGGCATTGCGTCTGGCCCTGATGCCAGCGCCAGACGCGACAGGTGGCATCTTCAGGGCGGTATTCGTTCCAGAACAGGCCGGCCGGGCTGACCGCCAGTTCTGCGAAATCAACGCCCGCCGCCACTGCCTGCGCGGCACTTAAAAGCTCAGGATTTGATGATGAGGCGTGAGTTGCGTTCATTGCGGAAAGCCAGCTGCTCAATGGTCTGAGTAGCATACTCGGCTTCTTCGCGGGCCTGAATAATCATCCCGTGATGCTCCGATTTACTGCAGACCGGGTCGGCATTGCTGGCATCGCCGGTCAGCATAAAGGCCTGGCAACGGCATCCACCGAAGTCTTTTTCCTTCTCGTCGCAAGAACGGCAGGGCTCGGGCATCCAGTCATAACCACGGAAACGATTGAAGCCGAACGAGTCGTACCAGATGTGCTGCATGCTGTGATCGCGCACATTGGGAAACTGCACCGGCATCTGCCGCGCACCATGGCACGGCAGGGCGGTACCGTCCGGGGTCACGGTGAGGAAGATGCTGCCCCAGCCATTCATGCAGGCTTTTGGGCGCTCTTCGTAGTAATCCGGTGTGACGAAAATCAGTTTGCACGGGTGATTTTCTGCGGCCAGTTTGGCCCGGTATTCGTTGGTGACGCGCTCGGCACGCACCAGTTGCTCACGGGTCGGCAACAGGCCAACACGGTTGAGTTGCGCCCAGCCATAGAACTGGCAAGTGGCAAGCTCGACGAAGTCCGCTTCGAGTGCGATGCACAGCTCGATGATGCGGTCGATCTTGTCGATGTTGTGCCGGTGGGTGACAAAATTCAGCACCATCGGGTAGCCGTGGGCTTTCACTGCGCGGGCCATTTCCAGCTTCTGCGCAAAGGCTTTTTTCGAGCCGGCCAGCAGGTTGTTCACCTGCTCATCGCTGGCCTGGAAGCTGATCTGGATATGGTCCAGCCCGGCTTTTTTGAAGTCAGCGATCTTCTGTTCGGTCAAACCTATGCCGGAGGTGATCAGGTTGGTGTAGAAACCCAGCCGACGTGCTTCGGCAATCAGTTCTGCCAGGTCCTGACGCACCAGCGGTTCGCCGCCGGAAAAACCGATCTGCGCCGCGCCCATCTCCCGTGCTTCACGGAACACCTTGAACCACTCTTCGGTGGTCAGCTCTTGCCCTTGCGCGGCGAAATCCAGCGGGTTGGAGCAGTACGGGCATTGCAGCGGGCAGCGATACGTCAGCTCGGCCAGTAGCCATAAAGGCAAACCGGTTTCAGGCTTGGGCGGTAGTTGCTGCGTCAACTCAGATGAGTTCGATCCAGTGTTCAGCACGAGCGACCTCCATAAACTGCTCGACGTCTGCGCCGAGTTCGGGAAAGCCTGGGAACTGTTGGCCCAGCATCTCGATAATCACCACGACGCTGCGCTCGCCATCGATCAGGCCGCCAATGGCGCCGGCGCTTTCATTGAGTTTGATCATGCCTTCCGGGTACAGCAGCACATGACCTTTTTGCGCAGGCTCATACTGGAAACGATAGCCTTGGCGCCAGCGTGGCGTCAGGTGTTGATCGAAGCTCATAAGGCTATCCCCTTGTGCCAGACGCGCTGGTCGGTGACGCTGTGGTAGGGCGGGCGGTTCAGCTCATAGGCCATGCTCATGGCATCAAGCATGCTCCACAGTATGTCCAGTTTGAACTGCAAAATTTCCAGCATGCGCTGCTGGCCTTCGAACGTGGTGTAGTGCTGCAAGGTGATCGCCATCCCATGCTCCACGTCACGTCGGGCCTGACCCAGACGGGTACGGAAATACTCGTAACCGGTGGGGTCGATCCACGGATAGTGCTGCGGCCAGCTGTCCAGGCGCGACTGGTGGATCTGCGGCGCGAACAATTCGGTCAGCGAGCTGCTGGCGGCTTCCTGCCAATTGGCACGGCGGGCGAAGTTGACGTAGGCATCGACGGCGAAACGCACGCCGGGCAGGACCAATTCCTGCGAGCGCAACTGATCCGGGTCCAGCCCCACCGCCTGACCCAGACGCAGCCAGGCTTCGATGCCACCGTCTTCACCCGGCGCGCCGTCGTGATCGAGTAAACGCTGAATCCACTCGCGGCGCACTTCACGGTCCGGGCAGTTGGCCAGAATCGCGGCATCCTTGAGCGGGATGTTCACCTGGTAATAGAAGCGGTTGGCGACCCAGCCCTGAATCTGCTCACGGGTCGCACGGCCTTCGTACATCGCCACGTGGAACGGGTGATGGATATGGTAATACGCACCCTTGGCGCGCAGGGCCTGTTCGAATTCAGCGGGGGACAGCGCAGTGGCGTCGCTCATGTGGGCTCCTAAAGCTCGATACTCATGCCGTCGTAGGCAACTTCGACATTACGCCGTGCCAGCTCGGCGCGCTCTGGGGAGTCTTCGTCGAGGATCGGGTTGGTGTTGTTGATGTGGATAAGCACTTTGCGCTGTTCCGGCAGTTGCTCGAGCACTTCGAGCATGCCGCCGGGGCCATTCTGTGACAGGTGGCCCATCTCGCGACCGGTGCGGGTGCCGACGCCACGGCGCAGCATTTCGTCGTCTTCCCACATCGTCCCGTCCACCAACAGGCAGTCGGCGGCACGCATTTTCTGGATCAATGCTTCATCGACTTTGCCCAGGCCTGGCGCATAGAACAGCTTGCCACCGGTTTTCAGGTCTTCAACGATCAGGCCAATGTTGTCGCCTGGATGCGGGTCGAAGCGGTGTGGCGAATAGGGGGGGGCGGCACTGCGCAGCGGGAACGGGGTGAAACGCAGATTCGGGCAGGCGGGGATGACAAAGCTGCCCTCAAGCTCAATGCGATTCCAGTTCAGGCCGCCGTTCCAGTGGGTCAGCATGGGGAACAGCGGGAAGCCGGTGCTCAGGTCCTCATGAACCATGTCGGTGCACCAGACCTGATGCGGGCAGCCTTCGCGCAGGCTGAGCAGGCCAGTGGTGTGGTCGATCTGGCTGTCCATCAACACGATGGCGTTGATGCCGGTGTCACGCAGGGCACGGCCCGGCTGCATGGGCGCGAAGCTTTGGAGTTGTGCGCGGATATCTGGTGAGGCGTTGCACAACACCCAATGCACGCCGTCGTCCGACAGGGCGATGGAGGATTGAGTGCGAGCCACAGCCCGCAGGCTACCGTCGCGAAAACCCGCGCAGTTGGTGCAGTTGCAGTTCCACTGAGGGAAGCCACCACCCGCGGCGGAACCTAGAATCTGGATGTACATATCAGCTCCACCACGCGAGGTTCGAAATTTGGGTTTCAATGACGCTATAAACAAAAACGCCCCGGCGAGCCGAGGCGTTAGACCGCGTCGACATCAACGGCTTGCGAAGTACATGGTGACTTCGAAGCCGATCCGCAGATCAGTGTAAGCAGGTTTAGTCCACATAAAAGACTCCTTTAGAGTAGGTACAGCAGGGATAACTACATCTTTAGTCCACCTTCGCAGGGAGACGTTCAGATGCTTAGGTAGCTATGTTACTAAACTCTTGTCCCTGTATACGCCGCAATTTTCAACATAGCCAATTGCAGAATGGAGGATAGTCACCCGTCCGCTTGCCAGGGAAGGCTCGGGCTCAAGCGGTTAGCCAGGCATAGCCAGCCGTCGGTCGCATTCACTAGCTGATCAGCGGCGCGCAGTAATTGTTGCTGATTGATGCATAAAAGAGCCGTTTGCAAATGGCGCGGATACTCTTCGTCATGCCCGGCAAGGTGCGCCTGCCAGAGCCATTCGCTGGCTTGCAGGAGGTCCATGGCGGCTGTCTCGAACTGCGCGGCCAATGCTTGCTGCTGTAGCGGCAGATTCGCTTCGTAGATCAACGTCGGCAAGCGGCTGATGAACTCCTGCAGATGATTGATGATGTCGGCTGCCGTGGCGCTGGGCGACTGCACACCCAACAGCCATCCCGCTTGCCCGGCTACCTGCCGAAAGCCGCTGAATACGGCATAGCCCAGTTGCAGTTCGACTCGCAGGCGTTGATAGAAGGGCGCTTGGCCGAGGTGCGCCAATACGCGCCAGGCGGCTTCGTCAAACAGGTTTTGGCTCGGCGCGGGGCAGAACAGTAGCACTGCATTTTCAGATGATTCCGACGGCTCTGTGTGCCAGTGTTTACCCGGCCGAGGGAGCGGCGCTTTCAAGGGCTGGTCATCGAGCGTGCCGGGCATCAGCTTCAGCTCGGCATTCAGCGTGGCGCGGCCATCGTCTGACAGACCGACAGCGAAACCCATCCACTGCGCGGTTGACCACAGGGCCGGTAAATTGTTGGCGTGAACGCACACAACAGGGCCTTGGCAGGCATCCGGCAAGCGCTTGAGCAACTGTCGGATCGGAATCTGGGGGGGCTCGGTGCTGGCTTGACCATATTGTGCCAAGGTGTTGCTGTCGGGTGCCGTCAGTAAGTGCAAGGCGTGACGGAGGATGGCTGGCATCGGTGCAGACAAGCCGCTTAGCTTGAGTTGCCAAAAATGGCCGTACGCACTGAATCCAAGGCTGACCCCCGCTTGTTGCGCGGTATCACAGAGGGTTTTCAGGCTGTCGTTGAGCATCTGCCAGAGGTCGGGATGCGCCGCGTCCAGTCGCCAGCGCAGGAAAATCGCCCCTTCGCCGGCGTCGCAGGGCAGGACTTCGCTGAAGTGCATGGACGCCGCCGCTGGCACGCTCAAGACCGGCGGCGTGGCGGGGCGCAGGAATGGATTGGGTTCAGGTAAGCGCCACGCAACCTGTCCGGTGCTCGAGTTATCCACAGCGGCGTCAGCCAGCGGATGCAACACCCGCGAGGGCTGCAATTGGGTGAGCAGGGCGTTTAGGGGCAACAGCCAATCCGCCCGCTCAAGGTGCTCACTAAAATGCCGTGCCAGATCGAGGGCACTACCCACCGCCAAGCGGCGTTGTTGCAGCAGCGCGTATTCTTCACGCAGGGTCGACCAGTCGTCTTGGGCCTTGAAGAACGCCAGCCAGTCAAAGAACAACGCGGTGATCTGCCTGCGCTGTCCAATGCCGTCGACAGTCAATACGCACTCGATATTGAGCAACAGTTGTTGATCGAACTGATACAGCGGTGCGGCGCTGAGCGATTCGATCAAGCCGCGTTCACGCAGTTCGAACAGCAAACTGCCAGGGTGTGCGGCGGCCAGCCAGGTACAGAAAAACGCCACCGCGTCGGGGCTGGACTCCGGTAAGTCTTCGCACGCAAAAACCAGATGCAGCCGACGCGGATCGGCAATGGGCTGCGGGCGGGGCGCTCCGCTCATCAATGGCGCTGACTTGGACTGTTCAGTCTTTTCCCCTGCGCCGATGCAGCTGCCATACGCCGTGGCCAGGGCTTTCAACTCGGCCAGCGGTTGCGGACCGGTCAGGCTCAAGGTCATCTGCCCGGCCTGATAGAAGCGCTGATAAAAGTCGTGCAAGGCCTGCTGAAAGGCCCGACGTGGTACCGGCAGGCTGTAGCGATTACCGGCATGAAACGCGCGCAGTGGATGTCGCGCTGAAAGGGGTTGGATCAAGTCTGTTTGATAACGGACCTCGGCATCCCGAGACCACGCGATGAACTCGGCATGCAGCACTTCACGCTCGCGCAGTTGAGCGGCCGGGGTCATGCGCGGATGAGCGAGCATTTCACACAAGCGCTCCAGCCCTTGGGCAAACACAGGCTGCGGTAGTTCGAAGAAGAAGTCCGTGGTGCGCTCTCGGGTGCTGGCATTGACCTGTCCACCATGGCGCTGGACGAAGGCCATCAGATTCTCTTCGGCTGGAAACTGCTCGGTACCGAGGAAAAACAGATGCTCAAGAAAGTGCGCCAGGCCTGGCCACATCGCAGGTACGTCATGACTGCCAGCCGCCACTCGCAAGGCTGCCGCGCAGCGTTTCAGGCGCGGGGCATGACACAGCACAACCCGCAGCCCGTTCGGCAACGTGAGGTGTTCGACAGTGTGGGAATTCAGCGCGGGCATGCCATCTTCCGGCGTTTCAGCGAGAGGATTGTCATGCTAGCGGATATGCCGGGGTTTGGGTCGGTATTGCTTTCGCAAAGAGCGCGACACGAACGGTTCAGCCTTTGCTCAGTCCTGCATACAGCGCCGGCCGTCGGTCCTTGAAGTAGCTGTTGATCGCGCGCGAGTCTTCCATCAACTGCCGATCCAGCGTGCCAATGATCAACGTTTCATCCCGTGCTGCTTGAGCGATTCGGCTGCCATCGGGTGCAGCGATGCTGCTCAGTCCGCAGTAGTGGATATCGCCTTCGCTGCCGCAGTAATTGGCGTAGGCCACATAGCACTGGTTTTCGAACGCGCGGGCGCGAACAGTGACCTCGGCAATGAAATCGTAGGGCACCATGTTCGCGGTCGGCACCAGAATCAGATCAGCGCCGGCCAAGGCCAGGCGCCGCGCATTTTCCGGGAACTCCAAGTCGTAGCAAATCAGCAGGCCGAGGCGCCAGCCATTCAATTCAACCACCGGGAAATCATCGCCACCGACGGCGAACATCGACTTATCCAACTCACCGTAAAGATGGGTCTTACGGTAATGACAGACGCTCCTGCCCTGGGCGTCAATCAGCTGTACGGCGTTGTAAATCTGCGCATCGCTGGCGCGTTCGGGGTAGCCATACAAAATGGCAATTCCCTCTGCCTGAGCGATGGCCGCCACCTGCTCGGCCGAGTGACCGTCACGGGTTTCGGCCAGCGAAAATGCTGCGGCCGCTCCGATGTTGTAACCGGTCAGGAACATCTCCGGGCAGACCAACAGGTCTGCCCCTTGTGCTGCGGCTTGAGACGCCTGTTGCGCCAGGCGATGCACGTTGCCGCTGACATCCAGCGGCAGCGGCGGGCATTGATACAGGGCGATGCGCATGTCCGTGTCTCCCTCTCAATCAGCGAGCGCGATAGGCCCGATTTCGTCGAAGACATCACCTGGGCCCGGATTCTCTGGGTGGGTGCTGCCGCCGAAGTGATTCATGATGCCCCACACCGCATTCAATGACGTCTGCACTGCGCCTTCAACCCAGGCAGGTGTCCACGACACGTCGTCCCCGGCGATGAAAATTCCGCGTTGTTCGCTGGGCATGTCCTGCTGCATGAAGTGCGCGTACATGCGCTGATTGTAGCGGTAGTGTCCCGGTAATGCGCCTTTGAAAGCCCCTAGGAAATGTGGGTCCGCTTCCCACGACACCGTGATCGGGTCGCCAATAATGCGCGCGGCGATGTCCACCTTCGGATAGATTTTTTTCAGCGCGTCCAGGGCCAGCTTCACCCGCTTTTCGATGGGCTGTGGGAGCATCTTCAGCGCGTCGCTCATCCACGAATAGGACAGGC
Source organism: Pseudomonas sp. MH9.2 (assembly GCF_034353875.1). Classification (NCBI taxonomy): domain Bacteria; kingdom Pseudomonadati; phylum Pseudomonadota; class Gammaproteobacteria; order Pseudomonadales; family Pseudomonadaceae; genus Pseudomonas; species Pseudomonas sp. MH9.2. Next base: position 2,718,399 of record NZ_CP133784.1, on the reverse strand, counting down.
AAATCACCCCCGGCTTGTCGTCGCCGTTATCAAACAGATACGTGCCGCGAGTGAGTCGGTCGGTGAGGGTCATGCTCATCAGGTCGCGACCGGTTTCCGGGTCTTTGTCCTTCCAGAACGGGCGGTCGACCATGACGAATGTTTTTGACGATTGCATGTAGCGCGTGCGGTCGAGTGCCATCCACATCTTCTGCGAGAACAACGACTCTTCGCATTCGATCTGGGTGGTCAGCAGCCAGCTTTGGCAGGTGGTCAGCACCGCTGCGTAGTGGCGGGTGTCGCCCCAGTTGTCGGTAACGGCAAAGCGGCCATCGTCAGCGCGAGCAATCCGTTTGACCCCGGTACGCGCTGCTCCGTGGTGCAACGACGAGAGGCTGGTGCCTGCTGGCCAATGAGCGCAACGTTCCGGCACATGGCGCCAGATGCCCAGTGGCACTTGTTCTACACCGCCGACGATCAGGTGTTGGTGATCGTCGCAGTTGGTCATGACGACGCGGAAAATTTCCAGCATCGAGTTGGGGAAGTCCGAGTCCCAGCCGCCGGTACCGAAGCCCACTTGGCCAAACACTTCGCGGTGGGTGAAGGACAGTTTGGCGAAGGCTTTGGATGTGGCGACGAAATCGTAAAACGTGCGGTCATCCCACAGGGGCACGAGAGTGTTCCACAGCTCTTTCAGGCGCGGCACATCGCGGTCACGGATGGCTTGCTGGATGTCGGCGAATTGCGAGCCGGCTTCCAGTGCATCGGCCCAGGCGTCGGCTACTTCCTGAAACAGTGCAGGAAGATCCGACAATTGTTGTGCGTAATACGTGGTGCCTTCCAGGTCGATCACCGTGCTGCCGGACGCGGGGGTCAGCGGGTTAGGGAAGGGTTTTGATTCGAGGCCGAGCTTGTCGACATAGTGATAAAACGCCGTGGACGACACCGGGAAACGCATCCCACCCAACTCGGCGATGATTCCTTCAGTGCCTTCAAACGCCTGCGAGCGTAAACGGCCGCCCATCTTCGAGGCCTCGTACACCACGGGCTTGAGGCCGAGCTTCATCAGCTCATAGGCAGCGACCAGGCCTGCGATGCCAGCGCCGACAATCGCCACTTCCTTGCCGTGGTTCTCGGCCGGAATACTGCCTAATCCGGCCGGATGCTCGATCCAGTCGTCGAAGGCGAAAGGAAAATCCGGGCCGAAAATAGTGATCGGTTTTTTACCGTCTGCAGGATGGCGATTATTATTCATGACTGACCTTGTTCGACTAGGGTGCAAAAGAATCAGTCTAGATAAGAGTCAGCACGTTAATAAGACGCAATGTGTCGTCGTTTTGCAGTTTTATGCTTCAATATGACGAAATAAATGGTCATATTGTCAGATGCCCCTGATTTTGTGGGCACGAAGACGCTTGTCGTTGCATCAGACGCTAAATGGGCTGCCCGCGATCAATCTTGCTACTGAGGATGATCGAGGTTGTGGTCTTCTCCACCCCATCGACGCTGCCAATCAAATCCAGCAACTGATCCAGCTGCTCAGGGGAGTCAGTGCGCAGCCACGCCACGTAATCGAACTCTCCGCTTACCGCACACAGCTGCTGCACTTGAGCCATGGTGCTGAGGCGACGCACGACTTCTTTGCCCGAACGCGGCTGCACGGTAATGCCGACATACGCTTGCAACCCGCCATCAACCACGCGTTGACTCAGGCGCACACCATAACCGGTGATGACCTTGGCTTTTTCCAGGCGGGCTAGGCGTGACGTCACCGTCGTTCTGGCAATCCCCAAATGTCGGGCAAGCATCGCGACGCTTTCGCGCGCGTTGATCTGCAGGGCTGCAATCAATTGGCGGTCGATTTCGTCAAGGGCGGGTGGGCGGCTATCGGGCAAGGTCATCTCCTTCAGTGCAGCGAGCATGTTACCTGCTCCGAGCGCAATTAGCCGCCGCAGCGATACTTGGTTATGATCCTGTTTTATGGCAGTTTGATATTGATTTGCGTTCCCTTGTATCGAGACGCCGAAATGAGAATGTCCTGATTTTCAGTACCGCCCAAGGTTCAGAATAAATGCAAGGCTCCGCTGCTCTTTTACCTGCTCCCTCGCCAGCGATGAAGTTGCTGGCACGTACCCGTGCGCACAAAAAGCGCATCGTGTGGGCGGCTTCCATTGGCAATGGTCTGGTGACCTATGACTTCACTGTTTACAGTTTTTCCGCAGTGATCATTGGCAAGTTGTTCTTCCCTTCTGACAGCGCACTTGCATCGCTACTAATGGCACTGCTCACCTTTGGTGCCGGGTTCGCGATGCGGCCAATTGGCGCGTTGTTTATCGGCAATCTGGCAGACCGCAAAGGACGCAAGGCAGGGCTCACCTTGTCCATCGTGTTGATGACGCTGGCCACCGGCATGATTGCATTTGCGCCGACCTATAACTCCATAGGCGTGGCGTCCATGCTGCTTATTGTTTGTGGTCGGTTGTTACAGGGGTTCGCAGCTGGGGGCGAGATTGGCGTCTCCTCTGTTGTGCTGATGGAGCTGGCCGCCAAGGGACGCCGCTGTTATGTGGTCAGTTGGCGCTCGGCCAGCCAGGCGGCGGCGGCACTGGCGGGTGCGCTGGTCGGGGCGTGCACAACGGCGATAATGACCCCTGAGGCGTTGCATCAATGGGGTTGGCGCATCCCGTTCATTTTGGGAATGCTGATCGGGCCAGTCGGTTGGTATATCCGTCGCAACATGGAAAATACTCCCATGAAAAGCCCTCATCGGTCATCGGTGAAGGCCATGCTGGCGCAGCATGCCCGTACGCTAGGGTTGGGGATACTGTTGATGGCCGCGCCCACGGCGGGTATCTATCTCATGGTGTATTACATGCCTATCTATCTGGTCGGCACGTTACATATGCTACCGATGGTCAGTCTGCTCTCAGCCTGCCTTTCAAGTACGCTGATTTTTATCGGCGTGCCGCTGCTGGCACGCGTCGCCGACAGGCAACGCCTGCGTAAGCCGATCCAGTACGCGACGATCATCAGTAGCATCGTGCTGGTGTATCCGGCTTTCTTTCTATTGACCAGAGGGATCGGACAAGTCTATTCATTACTGGTTATTGGCGGCTATTCGGCCTTGGTACTGTGCGGTAACGCTGCAACCACCGTGATGATATTGGAAGCTTTCCCTCGTCATCATCGGGCGACCGGTGTCTCAATGATCTACAGCTTGGGTACGACAACTTTTGGCGCTTTTTGTCCCTTTATTGTCGCTTGGCTGATTGGCGTAACCGGCAACCCAATGGTGCCCGCGTGGTATTTGTTGGCAGCTTTGTGCATCAGTTTGTTCGCCCTGGTCCAGTTTCCAGGCAACCAGGAACAATTACCGGCCAATCATGCCCGCGCGCTGTAATGCCGTGACTCGTAGCTCTTGTGCTCCACAGGATTCGGACGATGAATAACAACCTGACCGCCGTACCGCACTCGCTGACTGCGTCGGACCGCAACGCGCATTACGGCCATAGCGGCGCGGTATTGTGGCTGACCGGGCTCTCCGCTTCGGGTAAATCCTCTTTGTCCATGGCGCTGGAGTTCGCCCTGACGGAGATGGGGTACTCCTGCTATGTGCTTGACGGTGACAACGTGCGCAGAGGCCTGAATGCCAATCTCGGTTTCAGCGCCCAAGACAGAACCGAGAACATACGGCGAGTGGGGGAGGCTGCGGGCTTGTTTGCCGACGCGGGCTTGATTTGCATCACCGCGTTCATTTCCCCTTACCGAGAGGACCGTGCGCGTGCGCGTGATTCGATCGGGCAGATGTTTCACGAAGTGCATGTCGCAGCCGACCTGGCGACGTGCGAGGCCCGCGACCCCAAAGGGCTGTACAAGAAAGCGCATGCTGGCGAGCTGCTTGAATTCACCGGTGTCAGCGCGCCGTATGAAGCGCCGGAACATCCTGAGCTGACCCTGGACACGGGTAATGAATCGATCGCTGCGAGTCTGGAGAAGCTGGTTAACTACGTGACAGGTCATATCCCCCTCCGTAAACCGTCACGGAGCTGATCCTCAGCCGCTAAACCTACAGGCCCTTTCGAGTCAGTTGGCCCAAGACTTCCAGTTGTTGTTTGTCCAGATCGGAGACGATGATGAAACGCATGTGGTTCTGGCGCCAGGACACGATGTTATAGCCACGTTTTGATTGGCTTTGCAGTCCACTGTCTGCTTGTGTCGTCGGGACAACAAATGTGTTGATGATGTGTTTGTCATGGCGGTAGGAGAGTGCGGCTGCGGTCTGATGCTGCAGATAGTCCAAGCGTCCACCAAGGAGAGGGAATCCCTGGGCGGAGAAGTCATACACTGGGGGTGAAAAATCAAGTTTGCCAGTAAACCAGGGTTTGACGATGTGTTTGTCGGAGGAAGCGATATCCATTAAATGCTCGCCCATGAGTGAGCGTACATGGCTTGAGACGGCTTCATCCGCCCAGATGTCGTCACTGGACGGGGTTTGTGCATAGAGGAATAGTGCTGCCGAAAATACTGCGGCCGACAAAACGGGGGCGCCCCAGTTGCATATCATCTTCCAGGCATTTGTCTTGGAAGAGGGCGGCGATTGAAGGCTGGAGCGTATGCTTTCGATAAGCGACACGGGCGCTCTGTAGTAGGGGGCGTGTGCCTTTACGGCGCTTGTCAGTCGTTTCATTTCACCAAGCCGCCGCGTACATTCGGAGCAGCCCACCAGATGCTCGGTAAGCCGTTCCTGCACTGGCGTTTCCAGCTCGTTGTCCAGATAGCCGTGCATCAGCGTATGGCACAGACCACAGTTCATATCATTCATGGCGGTACAACTTCATAAATTCAGTTTTGAGCATGGCTCGCGCACGTGCCAACCTCGACATGACCGTTCCCAACGGTACGTCAGTCACCTTCGCAATATCCTTGTAAGGCATGTCTTCCAATGCCTTTAAAACAATCACCTCACGGAACACCGGTGGCAAGGCCTTAAGCGCCTGCTGAAGGAGCACGATATCCTCCGCGCGTATGGCATCAATCTCCGGCGTCAGCGCATGACTGAGCGCCATATCATCTTCTGATATGCCTTCACCTATCGCGACCCATCGGTGGCCTGCCGAGGCCTTGAGCCAGTTATAGCTTTCATTGCGGACAATGGTCAGTAGCCACGCCTTGGCATTCCCGTCTTCAAAACGATGAAGGAATTTAAACGCCTTTAAAGCGCTTTCCTGCACAACATCATGTGCAGCACTTTCGTTGGCGGTGAGCCACCGGGCGAGGTTGTAAGCCGCGTCCATGTGGGGTGCTAACAGCTCATCAAAACGCTTCATATCGGCTGCGTGGCTCAGTCTCATCTCGTTATCAACTCTCATTCGGCCGGTTTTATTCCCTCATGCCGCAATATTTTTGATCGTGGAATAAAGATGCCCCTTCGCTAGTTATAGACCCTGACAGCCTGTTCACTACAAACCACACCTTCTTGAGGAGTCTTTATGAAAACGGGTCCGAACACACCTGAAGACGTGACCGATGAACGCCACGGTCTTAGCCGAAGAGAACTCTTGAAATGCTCGGCGTGGGCGGGCGCGGGGGTGCTATGGGTGATGAGCGGTGGCATTCCGCGTGCATTTGCATTGGATGATGCCGGGACGGTATTGAACGGAGGGGGACTGGCCAGTGATTTTCACTTTGTACAGATTAGCGACACGCATATCGGGTTCAACAAAGAAGCGAACCCCGAGCCGCTCAAAACATTACAACTGGCAATCGACAAGGTCGTCGCCCTGCCGAAAAAGCCCTCACTCATTTTGCACACAGGTGATATTACCCATCTCTCTAAAGAGGAAGAGTTCGACACCGCCGATCAGGTGCTGAAGCGCTTGCCGTCGACTGTGCACTATGTACCGGGCGAGCACGACACGCTTGATGAAGGTGGTGGCAAAGCGTATCTGGCTCGCTATGGCAAAGGCACAAAAGGCAACGGGTGGTACAGCTTCGATGACCATGGTGTGCATTTCATTGGCCTGGTGAATGTCTTTGATTTTCAGCCAGGTCGTGAAGCGACTCTTGGTGCTGATCAGTTGCAATGGTTGGCAGATGATTTACGCGCGGTAGCAACCAGCACGCCTGTCGTTGTGTTCACACACATCCCCCTGTGGACTATCTATCAGCCTTGGGGGTGGGGAACCGAAGACGGTGATCAGGCGATCGCAATGCTTCGAAAATATGGCTCGGTGACGGTCCTCAATGGCCACATTCATCAAGTCATTCAGAAGGTCGAGGGAAACATCACGTTCCACACTGCGCGCTCTACGTCATACCCTCAACCGGCTCCAGGCACTGCCCCCGCCCCCGGTCCTATGACCGTGCCTGCGGATCAGTTGCGTAATTATCTGGGGATCACCGACGTCAAGGCGACACAAGGCGATCCCCCGTTGGCATTGATCAACTCAACGCTTGTTTAATGAACGTATCCCTATGAAAAAATATGCGCAGATACTTGCCCTGAGCGGTTTGTTGACCTCGGCATCAACGTGGGCGCAAGACATACAAATCGACATAAAAGAGTTCATGTATTCGCCGAAGGAGCTAACGGTTGCGGTTGGCACAAAAGTGACCTGGGTGAATGATGATCAGGTGCCCCACACGGTCGCTGAAGTGAATAAGGTGTTCCGATCAGGGGCACTGGATACCGGGGACTCTTTTTCCTACACGTTCTTGATACCCGGCACATTTGAGTACTTCTGCGTCTTGCATCCACAAATGATCGGGAGCGTCAGGGTGACTCAATAGGGGGGTAGGTGCTAGATGGCAAGGCCGTCACTGTGAACCCTCTGAAACGCAGAAAGCCGCGCAATGCGCGGCTTTCATGGCGTGAATGAGTCAGGTCCGGCAGTAGCGTCGGCTTCTTGCGCTGTCCTTAGCTGCCTAATCAGTTACGAAATGTGTCATTTGTTTCTGTGCAGCACTTGTACAAGTTTTTGTTTTTGTATAGCTTTGCTGCAGGCGGAGCAGAAAAAAGAAAATGGGCACTTTCTTCACGGCTACTTTTTATTCGTACGACGTAGTGCACGTTTGTTTCAATATAAGCGGGCTTGAGTATTTAAATAATATGACACTCTTTGCAGGCTTGGCGTTGTCATTCCACCTCTACTTGCACGAAGGATTAATGTTTTGAAGTTCAACATCGCACGCTTGATGCTCGGTAGCGCGACCGTACTCATCCTTGTCGCGCTGGGTCTCTCATTGTGGACGTCCTACCAAGTCAATCGGCTAGACGATTTGGGCAGCCAACTGGAGAAACTCAGCGAGGCTCAGGAAGGCGCGCAAGAACTGCGTTATCACACGGCGCAGGTGCAGCAGTTCTATACCGACGCCAGTTTGACCGGCGACCGAGAAGCGGCCAGCGAAGGCCACCAGCATTTCCAGCAGGCTCTCGAGAAGCTGATTGAGCTGAAACGTCTGGTTCCGGAACTGAGTCGCGAACTGGAGGCTGCGCGAGAGCCGATGGAGCGGCTTGATAACGTCGGCGAACAAATGTTTCAGGCGTACAGCGTTTCAGGCAAAGTCGCTGGCGATAAAGTAATGGAGGCGTTTGACAGGCATTCGGATGAGGTTATCCGCAGCTTTGCGGCCCTTCACGGACCCTTGGCTGAAAACTACAGAGCCAACCTGAGCATAACCGACACAGTGCGAGGGTCTCTTAAAGTTAACAATTTGTTGGCCTGGGCACTGGTGTTGGTGTTGATGCTTGGCACGCTATGGCTGATCAGTCGCCGCGTGCTGCCACCGCTAAATCACTTGTCGCGTTCATTGCGGGATTTGAGTGCAGGAACAGGCGACCTTAGCCATACCTTACATCAGGACAATGACGACGAAATCGGTGAAGTGGTCGCTGACTTCAATAAGTTTGTGGTTGGGCTGCGTCTGCAAATATCGACCGTGGCTGAAGTCGGTAATACCTTGGGTCACTCCTCTAACCAACTGGTCGATGACGCACAGGCTGCCGAGCAAAGCGCTGAAGTATTGCGCGTCGAAATTGAACAGGTGGCCACGGCTGTCAATCAGATGGCCGCCACTGTTCAAGGGGTTGCATCCAATGCCAAGGCCAGCTCCGCACAAACTGGCGATGCCGACCGCCAAGCGCAGGTGGCAATTGGTGTGATCAACCAGACAATTGCTGACATCCACACGTTGGCCCATGAGGTGCGGGGAGCGGCCGAGGTCATTCAAGCCCTGGAAACGCACTCGCGATCCATTGGTGGGGTTCTGGAGGTTATCCGCACTATTGCCGAACAGACCAACCTACTGGCGCTCAACGCCGCCATTGAAGCTGCGCGTGCGGGCGAACAAGGGCGCGGTTTTGCTGTGGTCGCCGATGAGGTGCGGACGCTGGCGAGTCGAACGCAGGCTTCAACCCAAGAAATTCAAGGCATGATAGAGCGGCTGCAAAATACGTCCAGGCAAGCAGTAAAGGTCATGGAAGACAGTTGTGGATATGCCGAAAAAGGTGTCGCGCAGGTTGAGTCAGCGGGGCAAGCTCTAATCAGTATCAGCACGCTGGTGGCATCCGTTTCGGAGATGAGTTTGCAGATCGCCGAGGCCGCACGCGAACAATCGACAGTCAGTGACGAAATCAACCAACGCATCAGTAATGTGGCCGACGTGGCGGGGCGGACTGCCAAGCTGTCTGAAAGCACACTGGCCCGCGGAAAGGCTGCCGGTGAAGATGCCAGGCGGCTAGGACAAATCGTGAGTCAGTTTAAACTTTGATGGGCTGTGTTTGACACAATATTCACATCAACGATGTCACGGTGGAATTACCGTGTAAGTGCGTCACCTAACAACAATAAGGTACTTATCATGACGCTAAGAAATATCAGACTGACTACAAGAGCACTCCTCAGTTTTGGCATTATCTGTCTCCTCCTGGTAGGGCTTGGTGGCACAGAACTCTATAAAATGAACGCCATTAATACATCAGCGCTTGATCTTCAAACCGACTGGTTACCCAGTGTGCGCCAAGCCTCGAGGATCGAAGCCGCCGGGCTGCTTTATCGTCTTGATGCACGGCGTTTCGTTATGGATGACGACCGCCAAAGTGCCAGTTCACGAGAAAAGTTGAACGCGTTGAAAGCGACGTTGACACAGCTTTCCGACGCGTATGCTCCGCTTGTTTCCAGTCCCAAAGAAGGGGATAAATATAAACAAGTCAGCCGCAACGTCGCGGCATACGAAGCCAAAATTGACGAACTCATGGAACTCAGTAAAACGAAGCCTGTTGCTGAACTTACAGTGTTCATCCGCGACATCACCAGTCCTTCGGCAAAAGCGTTGCAGTCCTCAGTTGAGGACTTGATCCGTCTGAATGAAGACGGCGCTGAGCTGTCGGGCCAAAGTGCACGTGAAAGTTTTGACAGTGGATTGACGCTGACCATCATGTTTGTCGTTGTCGCGGTTATTATCACGGTCCTAGTGGCGGTTGCGTTTACTCGCAGCATTACTGTGCCTGTTCTGGCGCTGCTGGGTGCCACTAAGCAAGTCGCCGCAGGGGACCTGAGGGCCACCGTAGAGGTCACGGGTTCAGATGAACTGACGGACCTTCAAACTGCGACGGCGGCGATGCTTCTAAGTCTTAAAACTACGATCCAGCATATCTCTGACTCCTCCAGCCAACTGGCCTCCGCCGCAGAAGAGATGAGCGCGGTCACGAAGGAGTCGACCGCCGGCATCCAGCAACAAAGTATGGAAACCGAGCAAGCGGCGACCGCTGTTAATGAAATGACAGCCGCCGTGGAGGAGGTCGCGCGCAATGCCGTTTCGGCATCGCACTCGACGCAGGCGTCCGAGCGCTCGGCTAAAACCGGGCAGGAAAGAGTTAGTCAGACCATTGGCTCGATTGAGAAGCTCAATTCGAGTGTCGATCAAACCAGTACTGAAGTGGAAGATCTGGCCCGGCAGGCTCAGGACATTGCCAAGGTACTTGATGTCATTCGTTCAATCGCGGAGCAAACCAACCTGCTGGCATTGAATGCCGCCATTGAGGCCGCACGTGCGGGCGAGCAAGGCCGTGGATTTGCTGTCGTAGCCGATGAAGTCAGGGCGCTTGCGCATCGTACTCAAGCGTCTACCCACGAGATCGAGCAAATGATCCAGGTCATACAGGCCGGGTCGCATAAAGCGGTGCAATCGATGAAACAAAGCAGCGGAGACGCGACGGCCACGCTTTCGATTGCCCATGAAGCCGGGGTTGCCATATCGGAAATAGCGGCGGCCATTTCCGATATTAATGAACGGAACCTGTTGATCGCGACAGCCTCGGAAGAACAGGCTCACGTGGCGCGATCAGTGGATCAGAACCTCGTCAGTATTCGCAACCTCTCCATCCAGAGTTCATCGGCGGCCAGCCAGACATCGGTGGCCAGTGGTGAGCTTTCCAGGCTCGCGGCAGACCTGAACAGACTGGTGTCGAGATTTACTGTTTAAACGGATGACCGGGGACCTTTCAGGGACCGGTTTAATTGACATTCCGTAGATCGGTAGTGCCCACGTTTCATTACAGGCCGGTGTTCATCGTGCTTAGACGTATTGCAGTTACCGAGCTCTGCCTCGGGATGTACATTCATAAGTTCTGCGGCTCATGGGTAGACCACTCTTTCTGGAAACCCAGCTTTCTGCTCAAAAGTGAAAGCGAATTGCAGCGGATTCTCGCATCCAATCTCTCCGAGTTGTGGATTGATACGGACAAGGGGAGCGACACAGGCGCGGCTCAAGTATCTGAGACAAGCGATACAGCGACTCAAACGCCTGCGCAGGTAACAGAGGGCTTTACGCTGCCTCAAGTCTCCATGCAGGAGGAAATATCACAGGCGCTGAAGCTGTGTTCTCGCTCCAAGGCAGCCGTTGTCGAGATGTTCAGTGATTTGCGCATGGGCCGTGCTGTCGAGCTGGAAGGCATAGGCGGACTGGTTGAGGACATATCCAACTCGTTGCTGCGTAATTCTCATGCGCTGATCAGTGTGGCGCGCTTGAAACAGTCCGACGAATACACGTACATGCATTCGGTCGCTGTTTGCGGGTTGATGATTGCGTTAGCCCGCCAGCTGGGTTTCCCGGCCGATCAGGTCAAGGAAGCCGGGATGGCGGGATTGCTGCATGACGTGGGTAAGTTGGCTATACCCATTGCCATACTCAACAAGCCCAGCAAACTCAGTGATACCGAGTTCGATACCATGCGCGGCCACCCCGAGGCTGGCGCAGAGATGTTGCTGGGGAGCCGACACTTCAGTTCTCTGGTACTGGATGTGTGTCTTCACCATCACGAAAAATACGATGGCAGCGGTTACCCTCATCGGCTAGAGGGTGAGCAGATCAGTCTGTTTGCCCGAATGGGGGCTGTCTGTGATGTCTATGACGCGATAACGTCTGATCGCCCCTATAAAAAAGGCTGGTGCCCTGCGGACTCAATTCGAAAAATGGCCGAATGGAGCGGCCATTTCGACAAGAAAATATTCCAGGCATTTGTCAAATGCATCGGCATCTATCCGGTCGGCACCTTGGTTCGCCTGGAAAGCGGACGCATCGGTGTGGTCATTGAGCAGCATGACAAGTCGCTGCTGACGCCGAAAGTGAAGGTGTTCTTTTCGGCTCGATCCAGAATGCCCATTGAGCAAACCATAGTGGATCTGGCCAAGCGGGCGGTGGAGGACAGAATTATCAGTCGCGAGAAAGTTGAAGATTGGGGCTTCAAAGGCATCGACGAACTTTGGTCAGGCCTGGAGGCCAGCAAGACATCACATTTCGACCCCAAGTAGAAAGGCCTGCAATGAGGCGTGGCAGGAGTCCATTCCGAGCCAAGCCCAATGGTGTCCAAAAACACAAAAGCCGCGCAGTGCGCGGCTTTGAGTATGGTGGGCCCAGTAGGACTCGAACCTACGACCAAGGGATTATGAGTTGGCTCGACACGCTGTAAGCCTAGCGAAATCGTGCGGAGGTTAGCGTAGGTGCAGTTAGCTGAAAGTAGCGTGGTTACTGATGTTAAGCGTAATTTTGCGAAATGGGTAGAAGCTGGGCACTGTACTGCTGGGGTACTGTTTTTTGTACTGATTGCCTGCCTGGTCACGAAATTCTCTTCCAAGAAATAAGCCAATCATTTGCCCGTAGCCATGGCTTGTTGGACAAATGGCAGCAGCGCATCGGTTGCTGCTGTGAAATTGCACTCCACTTGGCCCCCTGTTTGCATTCGACCTGACCAACGATCGCATCGACCGATTGAATTCACAGCCAAAAAGCGGCCATTTCAAGCTGGCTAAAAAGTGCGGGCGATTCATAACCTGGGTCCAAGGCGCCGTAAATGTGAGCCCTTGCATACCAAAACGCAGAGCCTGAAGCATTGCTGATCGACACCTTGGTGCATCGGCCCAATCTCGACTCGGCGCGTCGGTGCCTCTATTTTCACGATGGAATGCTGGAAACCAAACGCTGCACTCTGGCAATATGCAATCAAGGGCGTACGGATCGTAATTGTGCAGTCATGAAGTGTCCTAGAATATAACCAGAGTTAAGCTGAGGGAGCTAGTTATGGCGCAGTGGATGGCTAAGGCGGATCCTACTAAAGATTTCTTCATAGATATGATTACTCGAGACATTGGGCTTGATGAGTGTATTTTTGATCTTCTGGATAACAGCATAGATGGTGCTTCTCGACATTCTAAGCAGGATAAGCGAGAAAACCTAGCTGGGTATTTTGCTGATATTCTGTTAGGCGAGACTGATTTTGAGATTAAAGACAATTGTGGTGGCATGTCTCTGATCGATGCAAAAGATTATGCGTTCCACTTTGGGCGTCGATCAGATGCGCCTAAGGATGCTGAAAACTCTATTGGCTTGTATGGCATAGGAATGAAACGCGCTATATTCAAAATTGGCAAGAAAATAAAAATCAGAAGTGCTACAGGCGCTGCACCTGAGGAGGCATTTGAGGCAGATATAGATGTTGCGGCCTGGGCTGCAAAAAAAGAGTGGGAATTCCAGCTTGATCAAATCGATCCCAAAGGGTTTGTCGGTACTGAGATATCTGTAAAGGAATTGAGGAAGGCGACATCTTCAGAGTTTTCTGATCAGATTTTTGTCAACAAGCTTAGAAAAGATGTTGGAAAGTACTATTCATTTTTTTGCAGCAAGGGTTTGAAATAAAGATCAACGGCATACCTGTTAAGCAACACATATATGGAGTGCGCGATGGGCAAGATATTTCCCCCTACGTTCATGAGTATACTGATGCTGAGACAGGCGTTAACGTTCGTATCATTTCTGGCGTCGCAGGTACACCGCCTGAAGATGCCGGTGATCCTGCTGCTTTGAGTAAGGATACAGAGAGTTGGGGTTGGTATGTTGTATGTAATGACCGGGTAGTGCTGGCGGGCGATAAGTCTGAAAGAACTATTTGGGGGGATGACTTTCCAGGGTGGCACCCACAGTATAATGGTTTTGTAGGTTTAATATTTTTTACCTCGGATAAGCCTGGTGAACTTCCTTGGACAACAACGAAGAGGCAGATCGACGAGACGCTACCAGTTTTTAGGCGCGCAACATCGTTCATGCGGGATGCGACCCGTAAATATCTAGACTATACCAACACGCGAAAGGTAAATTTGGAAAAAGCTAAGGCGGTCGAGTCGAGCGCCGCAATCAAGCCGATCACGGATATTAAGGTAATATCTGTTGCGCCAGCTCCTATGAAATTACCTGTATTTGAGTCCGCGCCAAAAATCAGAATGGGTACGGTTTCATATCAGCAGCCGTTGGCACTTCTTAGTAAAGTTGCCCAATCTCTTGGTAATAGTCAGATGAGTTACAAACAGATCGGTCAAAAAACGTTTGAGTATTATGTTGAGAATGAGGTTGGTGAGTAATGGCCTCGTTTGAAGCAATCAATTACTCTCTGAGGCCAAATAAGTGCGTAGAGAGAAAAATAATATTTGAGATATTAGTGGGTCTCTCAAGTACTTTCGATTTTTCAAGATATCAGTACTTGGGGATGGGGTCGATGTGGTTTGTCGATTTCGTCCTGGCTCACAAGAGTTTGGGGATAGAAGAGTTGGTTTCTTTCGAACTGGCAGAATATTCGCCGAGAGCTATCTTTAATCGGCCTTACAAAAATATTAAAGTGTTTCCAGGGTATGCTGCGGACGGTATAGAAGCAACCGATTGGGCGAAGCCATCGATAGTGTGGCTTGATTATGACTGTGGCCCAGAAAATTCAGCGGTTTTCGATGATAGTGCAATGGTGGCCTCAAAAATATCTCCTGGCTCTATTCTTATGGTCACTGTAAATGCTCATATGGGACGAGTCCCAAATCAAGATGCCGATGGGAACCGGCTAACTAGGCATGAGGGGCTTGAGCTTCTTCTGGGGGATGCGGCACCAAGTGCTGAGGAGTTCCAGCACATCAATCAAAAAAACTATCATAATGTTCTGGCCATCTGCCTGACTAGGCATATTGAGCGCGCGCACCGGCGTTCCGGTCGCGGCGGAAAATTCATCTCATTCTTAAATTATTACTATAAAGATAACGCGCCCATGATTACAGTGGGGGGGATGTTTGTCGATGATGAGACTGAGGGGAAATTAAATGTAAATAGGTGTTTTGTTAATTCAGAGTACATAGGCCCCGGTTTGTATCCTATTCAGGTTCCGCCGCTGACTCACAGAGAAAGAATATCGCTAGATGCTCTCTTGCCTTCTACTGATAAGTTGGATGAAGGTGAAGTTTTAGAAAAACTAGGCTTCAAGCTGGATCAAAGTCAGCTTGATGATTACGCTAAGTTTTATAAGCTTTATCCGTCTTATGGGGAGGTGGTATTGTAAAAGCTCTTCTTATTTTTTCAAAAATGCTATATAGTTCGCAATTTTAAGATACTGTAGGTGAATAGTTTGAGCAGGCCAACCTTCGTTGATTTGTTTAGTGGGTGCGGGGGATTTGGCCTGGGAGCAGAGCTATCAGGATTCAGAAATATAGCCTCAGTTGATATTGATGCCGACTTGCAATATTCGTACAAATTAAACTTTCCAGATTCAAAAGTTTATTTGGCCGATATCTCAACGCTGGACTCAAAGTTTTGGCTTTCTACCATAGGTAATGTCCGCCCTGACTTAGTAATTGGCGGTCCTCCTTGTCAAGGCTTTAGTCGCATAGGTTTGCGAAAGCCGGAAGATCCAAGGAATAGTTTGATAACTCATTTCTTTCGTCAGGTCTTAATACTCAAGCCTAAGCTTTTCGTAATGGAGAACGTTGAGGGGATACTTGATGCTCGGAACGAATCTATTCTCGATGAGGCGCTGAACTTGGTTGGTGGTAGCTACAATATCATCGGTCCATTCAAAATAAACGCTTTGGATTGCGGTGCCGCTACTTCGAGAAAACGAGTCCTTGTCATTGGTTGTCACGTTGACTTGTCTATGCCGTCTATCCAAGATCGGCTGGTTTTACCGTCAATTTGTGCTGTTACAGTAGCCGAGGCGATATCTGATCTGCCATCTCCAGTAATTTCGGTTAGTACAAAGAGTAGCGGCTATGATTGGTGGCGTTACAATAACGAGGTTCAGCTGAGTAGATATGCTAAGGAGCTAAAGAAAGCACCTCACAATATAGGTGCAAAGTTTGCTGTTGAGATGCTGAAAATTGGCATGGTTTCAGGTGTTATGAAAACAAAGCATACTGACGCAGTGATTGCGCGTTTTGCCAATACTGTCCCTGGGTCTGTTGAAAAAATTAGCCGCTACCCTAGGTTGTCATGGGAAGGGCATTGTCCGACATTAAGGGCTGGCACCGGTAGTGACAAAGGTAGTTTTCAGGCTATGAGGCCGATTCATCCTCAGGAACCTCGTGTCATTACAGTCAGAGAAGCAGCTAGGCTGCAAGGGTTCCCTGACTGGTTCGTATTTCATCCGACCATATGGCATTCATTCAGAATGATTGGTAATAGTGTGTCACCGATTATGTCAAAATATGTCTTGAGCCTTGTAAGAGAAGTATTTGATTTAGAGTTTGCGGCTTAAATCTAATAAGTTTAATGGAATATCGCTCTTACCATGAATTGCCCCGGGTTTTGTTTGCATCAGCAGCATCGGCGGGATAAACAAGCCCAGCGTGCCCCAGACATGCACGACGATGGGGGGTGAAGTCTATTTCACTGTTTCCTTTTATTTGGTGCTGAACGGATGAGTCGAATTATGAACCTATTCGGTTCATCGATGGGTTAACAACCACCAGCACGATTACCCGAATGCGTACAGGTAGGGTTCTGCGCTGCTGCGAATCGCTTGGACAATGTGCGGGGCTTGCTCGCAGTGCTCTCGGTGGCGAGCGAGCACCCGTTCCACGGCTTCCAGCAGCCTGCGGATGCGCTCCTTGGGTTGTTCGATGTCGCAGCTGTGAGCGAACTCCAGAAGGCCCAGGCGGGCGGCAAATAGCGACTTGTTGCCCGCAAGGTCCAAGGCCAGCGTGTCTTCGGGAATGTAGGCTGTGGTGTTAACGATGTCGTAGGCGGGGGCGAGTTGTGCATCGCGCTTGGTTGGTTCTGAATATAGCAGGCCAAAGTTCTTAAGGTGGGCGTCGCCATTGCCGACGATGCAGCTCAGGGCGACGCTGTCGAACAGTTGCTGCAGGGAGCTTCGTACGTGCTCGGGAGGGCAGTACAGCCGAATGGCTTTGGCGATGGCCGCGTAGCTCTTGCTGTATTTCTGCGGAGCCGAAAGCCCCATCAAGGCGGCCATATCTTCGAAGCCCAGGGCGTTGAGTTGGCTATCCCTGTCAAAGCGGCGCATGACGAACAGCTTCATGTTGTCTGACAGGTAAAACTTCGGCACGGGTAAGCCGGCCTCCTTGGCCATGCTCATGCACAGAAATTCATTGATCGCGAGTCCAGGGAACTCTTCACGGCCGCTCTTGATGATCAGGTCCGGTGTATTGGACGTGACCTTTCGTGCTTGCGCCTCGGATTGCTCAGGGACCAGTACTTTTGGCTGCACGCCAGAGATGCCCGCTCGCAGGATGTAGCGATCGACCAGGTCGGCAAAAATATCCTCGGTGCCGTCCCAATGCAGGATTTCCTCCAGCTTCTCTCCGCTCGGTGTCTGTCGGCCCTGAAGCAGCTTGTCTACTGCTTCAGAGTGCACGAAAACTCGACCAATCGGTGCGCTGCTTCCCGATAGTGCCAGTAACAGAAAAGGATCGACGTTGACTGTCTTCGCCAGTCGGTTGCGCAGCTGCTCTAGGACGTAGCCTTCGGGCAGGTTCATTTGAAAGATCGGATGCAGCTCTCGCCGCCTGAACTCATCAGGGCGAACGGGCATTAGCAGGCTGATAGCTGCTTGAGGAGAGGCTTCGTTGTGATAGCGGAAAATGTAGTCTTCGGCGCCGCTCAGCAGGCTGCCGCTCGACCCTTGCGGGGTGCTGACCTGCAAGGCAGTAGTCTTCATTCGAACAGGTCCTCGATTTCATCGAGCGTTGGCATGGCGGCAGGGACAACAGCCAGTTCACAGTCCAGTGCAATCAGCACCCGCGCATAGGCATTCATTGCAACTGACAGGCTGCCCTTTTCGATAGCGATGACCTTCTGCCGGGGCAGGCCCGCAAGCTCGGCAAGCGCAGCCTGAGTAAGGCCACGATTGAGGCGTTTCTCACGTATCTGTCGACTAAGTCGTTGCGAGAGGGTAGATATGTCCATGTCTCATATACGTTACTTTAAAATGTTAAGGTAACGTATACGGTACATTTTGAAGATGGTCAAATGAGGCGTTATTAAACCACGGGCAAGCGGTCCTGTTTGAAGCGAACGGCTCTCGATTGCTCACGGCGCACTGAGGCGGTCAGGTCGAGGGCGACGGCGTCGCGACTCTGCGCAGTTGAGTGCAGTTCGCGAAGCGACTCTGGTCAGTGATGCTTATCCAGTTGCTGTAAACGGCTCATTACTTCCTCGCGAGCTGGGGGGAAGTAAATCCAGTTTTTGTATTTGGGGTTGTACTCGCCGCCTAGCTCGTTACGCCAGGACTTAAGCAGCTCTGTTATCTGTGGATTGAATGACCAAGAGCGCACGGCTACTGAGCCCGTTGGCAATATCCTGGCAGATACCCACATGCCCATGATGGTAAAGCGACTCTCGATGCATTTGGCAGCGGGCTCGGCTACAGGTAGCTTTGGGGGAATCATTAGCCATGTTATTGCGGGCTGTGCTGGAATTTCTGGCTGCTCGGGGTAGACCCAGGTTTTGCTCTGTGTCTGCTTTAGGATATGTGTTTTCACCTCTTCGGAGGGAATGAGCAGCTTGCTGAACAGCAGGTCGCTGAGGTCGATTTCCACGGTATTGATGCCAACCTTTTTAATCCGTTCCAGCTTTTCTTCGCTAATGAATGAGGTTACAGCGACCTCGATGAATAGCTGGCTGCCATCCCTTAGGTGCGCGACCAGATCAGGCTGGAACCCTAGTTGTGGTACTTCTTCATCTACTTTTTCGAAGTCCCACCAGCTTGTGGGGTCTACGCTGGCTGGGTAAACGCCAGGCATGGGTGGGAGCTGCAAGCCGAGTTGGTCACGAATGACTTCCTTCGCGTACAAGTGCAGTAGGCTTTCGCGCTGGATGAAGCAGCTTTCCTTGTTTGAGTGATGGGAGAAGTGGTGTTCACGGATTAGGCCTTTACGGGCGATGACGGGCTCGTCGCAGCAAGCACAGGTGCATTTACAGGCAAGCCCACGCAGAGAGTTTTCAATGGTGATCAATCGGCCGTTTTGGTCAAGTGCAACGAACATGGTCATGGGGCAAGACTCTGTTATGAAGACGGGTCTAAGAGTCATAGTTCGAGCAGGTTTAAACCTCCCCCCAACCCCGCATAAAGGGTTTGTGGGAATATAGATATAGCTGTAGCCCGCTGTTTCTGGGGCTTAGGGAGATGTTGTGCAGGAAGTGATGCGTTGCTTACAGGCAGAGTTGAATGATTCGCCAGCCGATACCAAGGCACACCGTATTCTAAAGTTCATGGTAGAGGCCAAGCTCTCTGACCTTGAGAAGGGCAGAAGTGAGTCGCAGGTATTTGGTCGTACTGCGTTGCTGCTCCACGTTGAAGGCGATTTGAAGGGCCTGACGATGAATCCGGCTACTTGGTTGCAGCCGAGTTTGCTTGAGCGGTTTCTGGAGTCGCGGCAGTCAGCAATTTTGGCGCGTCTAAAAGAGGCCCGCCTGGAGATTATGCCGGTTATCCGTACCAATGAGGGTAAGGGTGGCAAAGGTATCGAACGTGCTTATTGGCTAGATGTTGTGCCGCTACCTGAGGCTCTTGCGGCAGAGCCTGCTCCGCTCTGGAACCGTATTGGTTACAGGCGCACTGAGGCAGGGGAGGTCAAACCATCTTGGCTTATGCGTCGGATCTTCCGTAACGGTGAGCTGAAGAACCGAAGCTGGCGTGGCGCGTCATTGCTGGCAATTGTGCTTTTGGGAATCACATTCTCATTGATCTGTTTATTGACTGGGTTATGGAGCATGTCGAGCATCGATCAAGCCCTGACGTTACGCCAGATAGGGGGTATAGCATTCTTTGGCGCTTGCGCTTGGCTAATCTGGACAAGCTTCTACAGCCCTTGGTTGCGCTTGGTAGATGATCGGATCGTGAAGGCCCCCACGGCGTTGCTTTCGCTATGGGAAGACTCTGCGGAGCTGGAGATGCACCGGGATAGCGAGAAGCAGCAATGGACACGCTTTGTCCGTTTTAGCGGCGACTGCCCACTGTGCAGTGGTCGAGTGCTGCTGATGCCAGGGAAGCCCGAGCATCGGTTACCGGTGGTAGGGCGTTGCAGCGAAAGCCCGCATGCGCACGTTTTTAGCTTTGACCGGGCCAGGCTTTCGGGGGTGTATATCGGCCCGTGACTCAGCGCAGAGATTTTCGCGTCCGCGAAAATCTCTGGTGCACGGTGCTCATATTCTTAGCCAAGGCCGGCCGTACTCACCTTAAATCACACCGTCCGAGCGCAGCTCTTCCAGCGTTTGCTTATAAAGCTCGTCGATGTGTTGTGAAAACTCATCTGGGGCCATGCGCGCAAGGCCGGAGAGATAGTCTTTCCCTTCGGGAATAACGTTCCCGGAGGTCCATGCGGTATTCGCATGAGTGGCCATGTGGCGAAGCTCGGCAATGTTGCGTTGCTCAGCGGCAGCACAGGGTAGTGACTCCAAGGCGGCAGCGATTGCCAGTAGCTTGACCTTGTAGTGCTCTATCGCTTGATCAGCCGTCTCACATGATCCGACTATGAATGACATCAGCTCATTCTCTTCGTTGACGGCAAACCAGAGCGTTCTATTCAGATCGTCCATGTCAGCAAACAGGTCTCGGTACTCGGGTAGCAGCCGGGCAAAGAGGTGGTCTTTCTCTTTCTGTGTCATCACGTGTCCTCAGTGGCTAACGGAGTAGGGGGCACCCGCAAGATGATCCCCAACCGATTGTAGTTTTTCGCGGACGCGAAAATCGGTGCTGTCTGGAAATTTTCGCGGACGCGAAAAAACGCATGGACTGAATGCCTCGCATCAAGGCCAGTAGAGGTGGTGGAGTCAGTCCACGACGCCCCAGCCCTGCCACGTGGCTTTGATTACTGTACGAATATTCTGCTTTGCGTTTTCAATGCTTGTTGGCAGTTTTGATAGTGCACCCAAGTCGATATGCCCATTGTGGTTTTGGGGGGAGTTTAGGTGTCGGGCTATTTGGTTGATGTTTCTGCCGATAGCCGATAGTTCGCGACTTATTGCGCGCAGTACAAGTACCTCCTTCTCAGTGACTACCGGTGCGTTACTAACATGCGATTGCACCAATGCTGAAACCCACCTGCCAGTGGCCATTCCTTTTGACTCTGCACGTAGCTTCACTGAGTCCATTAGAAACTCTGCCAGTCTAATGGTTAAGCGTGTTGTGCCGATTTTTTGAGGTTCAGGCCCGACAGCTTTGAAGGTTTCGTTTTTTCCTATCTCGGTCAATACCAATCTTCTCAGAAGTTCTGAGGGTGTCAGGTTGTGGCTTTTCGCTATGCGCTCAAATTGATTTTTATCGCACTGTCCAATTCTGGTTATCAGCGTTGCAGTTTTGTTCGACACAGTGGCCTCCTAGAATGTCTGCCCTATCGTGTAATACAAAATACGCGCGAATGCCTATCCTGCACTAGAAACTTTATGAAACCCGTTATTTTTGGTGTGGGCAGCGAAATTAAAGCAATTTGTTAGCAGTCTTTTATCAAATGTGTAGCGTGAATAAACCATTTCGTTAGCAAATTGTGGTTAGATGTTGGCAGAAATACTCTATTTGTAATTATATTGTTAGCAATTTGTTATTCTTATGGTCGTTTGAGTTTCGGTGGGGTGAGAGAAATGACACTTTCTAAGGTGTTAAATGAACTGGCTTCGGGTAGCGCCCGCAGTAAAATTGGCCGTATGCGCGCAGTTATAGATGATGTAGAGGCAGCTTTGGCTGCCGGTGTTTATCAGTATGCTGTTGTTGAGGTGCTGCGAGAGAGCGGATTAGAAATGACCCCGGGTTTTTTTCGTAATACGCTGTTTCGAATAAGGCGAGAAAAAGCTCGTGAGCGAAATAAAGAGCGACCTGGTCTGCGTGAGGAGCGAGCAGTCAATATGCCTTCACTGAAAGATATGGGAGCCAAACTTCTAGATCCTTCGTCAGAAAAGGATATGTCGGGAAGTCCAATACGAGACCCCGTGCGAGAGTTGGAAGCGATTATGCGAAGTACTCCAGATCTTGATGCTTTGGCAAAAATTGCAAAGGTAAACAGGGATAGGGATCTGCGCTCCTGATATGTGTTTAAGGACTTTTTTGGAATTATTTTCGCAGATTTAAAAAACTCAAATAGACGAAGGTCGTTTTTTCATGGTGGCGCAGCATTGCATGCAGACTGGTGGGCGTGCCCGGGTGCTCTCTGGGTGCCTTATCGTAAGCTAAGAGGATCAAGGTAGGCCCGCTGCTTGATTAGAAATAGATTAGAAAGGATTAGTCTGCTTCTCCCCCCCATGCTCGAAGCCTCTAACGCCAAGGGCTGTACGGGTGTTTTGATTGTGAGCATAGTAGCCACCGCTTCGGGGTTTTCTAGTCAGTGCTTCGGTCTTTAGTAGTCACCGCTTCGGTGTGCTCTAGCCAGTACTTCGGTGTTTTCTAGCCACTGCTACGGTATCCCTTGTGGACCTTTCGGCTGGTGTGACGAGCGATTCTCTAGGTGTTTACGTTGTGTCTTGGATGGTTGTCGTACGACATGCACCGTTTTGTTGTGGATTGTGTAGCTGAGGGGCTGAGCATTCTCATTGCTGGCTTGGGCAAGCGCATCCAGCGCCCTGCGCACGTTTTGTTCGCCGCTGCTTGCTGATTCATCACTGCTACCTGCTAAACGCAGTAGTGTTTCGATACGAACAGGGAATGGCTTCGCATGGCTGGAAAAATAACCATGTAGCCATTGCGCCAGCGGTTTGCCAGCAAGAGAGCGTCGAACATTCCAATCTACTCGTGTGAAAGAGCCTTGCACGAATAGGCTGCATAGTCTCGGGTTCAAGCGTATGACGTATTGATTGGTGTCCTCATCTCGGAACGCTTCATCGATCAGGCTGCCCACATAGGAGTAGTTTCCATGCTTGACCTCTACTGCTGTGGCCTTCAATCGGACAATACAGTTATGTAACGTTTTGCGGTTTGTACCTGCGTCGGCTTTGCTTTGCAGTTTTAATAAATGGTAACTGGTTGTTCGTATCTCGAAGCTATTGGTGCTTGAGCGAGCAAGGTGCACGATTGTTTCCCAAGCGTCTAGATCGCACTGCCCTAACCAGGGACCGCTATAGAGAATTCGGATGTCTCCCTGAGCGTGAAGCTGTTCTCGGTCAATGTAGCGACGTGTACCTTTTTTAGTTGCGGCAAATAACGCGGATCGGAGCACTGCGTTTGGTACGCCGCGAGTTGCCTCAGGCCAAAAAGGTATCTGGTAAGCAGGCGTCGCTGCGTCTGAATGAGCTGGTACTGCCTTTGGTGTATAGCGCTCTAATGAGGCCTTCTGTAAACGAGCAATTTTTTCAGTCAGGTGCATTGGGGCTAGCTCAGGCCTCATCGATAAATTGAGCGATAGACCCAACGCGAAAGTAAACGCGCCGCCCGATCTTAATTCGTGCAGGCTTTAGTTTTCGAGCTATTTCATTATCGCCGGACAGCGTTATGCGCAGTCCTTCAGGGCTGCGATGGAGTATTTCGGCAACCTGTCCTAGGGACAGAAGTGGTGAGCCCCCATAGCTACTCAATATTAATTCTTCGGTGGTCATGGTTAGTTGCGCCTACATGCGGAATGTAGGTTGAACGTTACGCAGGAATACATTTAGGATGGAGGCATGTTTATTAGGTTTTAGGTTGACATGAAGCGCGCTGAAAACTTTGCTATTCACCTACAGCAGCTCAAGGCGTTTGATCAATGCGATCCGGATTTTACTAAAGCGCTTGATTTGTTTTCGGCAAAATTGACTCCCTCCCATAGCCTGACATCTCGCAGGTATTCGATTTGGTCAGAGGTCCGGTTATTGCTGGACGACGCTTTTTTGCGCGCTATTGAAAACTATCCAGGGGCATGGGAGTTTGAGCTATTAGGTGGCACAAGGTTGTCAGTAATGGGCAAGCAGCCACCCGAGTGGCGTGTGAATCCGGCGGTCATTGAGAACTCCAGCGGGTATGACCGAACGGAGCTTCGAGCTAACAAGATTGATCAATTGGAGGTGAAGGCTGCTGACGTTTTAGCGGTGGACTGGCAGATCTCTAACCTTCAACTCTGGGATATGAATCTGCGATATGCAATTAGAAGCGCTCAAGATGCGGTGAATGACCCCTATGAGCCTTCCTGTGAGCAATTTTGCAGAACGTTAGATAGTGTAAGGCGGTTGTTATCAGTGTTGGATGCGCTGCGACCAGGCCGTACTCTGTACTATGGAAATTGGTTTATGGATGATCGCACTAGGCCGCAGGCGACTTCATATTGCGAGCTGTGCTGGCGTGAGACCAAACGTTGGGTTGGGCTTATGGATGCCGGGGAGGGGCCTGGTAAGTATTTTCCAGATGCTAGGTGGCGAAAGTTAAGTAATCGCTACTGTGAGATTCATGATCCTAGTGATCCTGGATCTCGATACCACGCTGATCTTCCCTTCAGGGCTGCCTTTCGTCGTGAGCTGGAGGCTTTGAGGGGGCGTGGCTATTCAGGTTTTGCGTTTCGGTTCCCGTTACCGAATGGAGCCGATACGCAGGAGCTGCGCAAGACGGCTTATGATCAGGTGCATTCCCGTTTACGTCCAGCTACGACTTCGCTAACAGCTAAACTTGGGCTGCGCGAAAAAATTTGGATTCTTCATGAAGAAGGGTTGCACCAGGCTGAAATTGCCAGGCGGCTTGGTGTGTCTCGACAGGCAGTGTCTAAAGCATGGAAAAGCCTCAGAGAGTTGGTTCTTAAGCGTCAGGCTGAGGTCTATATCGACCCTGGTACGGGAGAGCCATCAATAAAGCCCAGTGTGCTGGCTGAGCTGAAAACACTTCACGCGCAAGGCGTACCAATATCTGAAATTGCTCGTCACACGCGGTTGTTTAAGCGCACGGTCCAAGCATTGGTCGGTCGTCTTGATTGATGCCCCCGGGTGGAGCTGTCTGCTTTAGAAGTCTCTGCGGTAATGGTTTCGCCTTATTGTCAGCGCCCGCTTTTTAGGTGGGCTCCCCTATGCCGGGCGGACTTGTCCACCCGGCATAGGGGAGCAGTACTGAACTAATCATAAATTTTTTTATGTTCACTCCACCAAGCGTTCTCTCGTGAGTCTATCCAGTTTTCCGACCAAATCCTCGGCGCGCAGGTGTGTGTAGCGTTTTAGCATCTGCATTGATTTGTGCCCACTGATGGCCGAGACCTCTTGGTCGGATAGACCTCCCTCGACGAGCCTGCTGACGGCTTCGTGGCGCAGGTCGTGGAAGCGCAGATCAGGCATGCCGAGTTTAGTTTTCAGTAATCCCCAAGTTTTGGTAAACGCATAAGGGCTGCGCTTACCGTTTTTGCCTGGCTCGCCGAAGAACACCAAATCACAGTCAATGGGGCGTACAGGATTGTTTAAGGCCGCTTGGACGGTTTCTGTTGCCCATTTGCTGAGCGGCACTGTGCGTGAGCTGTCGTTCTTGGTGTCAGAGAGGCGCACCACGCGCTTTTTCATATCGACCTGATGTCGTCGCAAGGAGGTGATTTCAGATGAGCGCATGCCTGTCTCCAAGGCGATACGGACAATCCAGCCGAGCATAGGATTGCTGTGATTATTCACGGCAGTCAGCAGGCGGCGTTCCTCTTCGGTAGATAGGCGACGGTCGCGGCCTTCGCCGGGGCTTGGCTTGCGGATGTTCAGCACAGGGTTGAAGCTAAGGCCAAGGCCCCATTCTTGAATCGCTACGGTGAATAGATGGCTGAGTAGAGCCAGTTCCAAACGCACGGTGTTGTTGCTGGTGGGCTTGCCACGATTGGTGATCGAGGCGAGTCGGGTGTCGCGGTAGCCGGCGATGATCTCGCACGAGAGTGCAGCCATGGAGTATTTACCCAGATGACTGACCAACTGCTGAGCTTTGGTTGCTTCGCCTTTCTGCGTCGAGGGTTTCTTGGTTGGGCTGATTTCGCTGAGGTAGCGTTTCAACGCTACTTCCAATGTCATACGCTCGGAGCCGCTGCGCTGGATGTACACACCTCTGACCATCTCGTCTTCGGTACGTCGAGACCAGTCCTCCGCATCACGCTTGGTGCGGAAGGTTTTAGCCACGGTTGGCCAGCCAGTTTTACGAATCAGCGCCTTCCAGGTGCCGGAAGGTGTTTTGACGAGTGTTGCCATGAGAGGGTGCTCCTAGGCGGCTGGCGAACCAGCACTGTACCTAATTTGTACCCTTGGACCATAGGACTGTATCTGAGGTGGCTCCACCAAAAACACGAAAGCCGCGCAGTGCGCGGCTTTGAGTATGGTGGGCCCAGTAGGACTCGAACCTACGACCAAGGGATTATGAGTCCCCTGCTCTAACCAACTGAGCTATAGGCCCTCAGTAGGTCGCGGATTATAACGATGGTTTCCCTGCTGTGCTATCCGAAAAATCCGAAACGTTCATAAGAAGAAACCTCGTACAGAATTCTTCGGCGCGCAGGGGCAGGCTGACGATGAAGCCCTGGATTTGTTCGCAGCCTTCCTGTGCAAGGAATTCCTGCTGCTCGAGGGTTTCTACGCCTTCGGCGATGACGGTTAGTTGCATGCTGCGTCCCAGGGCGATGATGGCGCGGACGATGGCGGCGTCGTGTGGGTCGTCGGGTAGGCCGCGGACGAAGGATTGGTCGATCTTCAGGATGTCCAGTGGCAGGCGTTTGAGGTAGCTGAGGGATGAGTAGCCGGTGCCAAAGTCGTCGATGGCGAGCTGGACGCCGAGCTTTTTCAGTTTGTGCAGCACGGCGAGTGCGTCTTCGGCTTGGCTCATGATGAAGTTTTCGGTGATTTCCAGTTGCAGGCAGCCGGGCTGGAGATCGAACTCTTTGAGCAGTTGCTCGATGCGTTGCAGCAGGTTGGGTTGGCGCAGCTGCATGCCGGCCAGGTTAACCGAGAGCGGTCCGAACGGTTTGTAGCTTTTGTTCCACTCACACATCTGGCGGCAGGCGCTTTCCAGAACCCAGTCGCCGATCTGCAGGATCATGCCGTTTTCTTCGGCAAGGGGGATAAAGTGCTCCGGGGGCACGTCGCCAAGTGTTGGATGACGCCAGCGAATCAGGGCTTCAGCACCCACCAGCCGCTTTGACAGCAGGCACAGTTTCGGTTGGTAGCTAAGGCTCAGTTCGTTGCGCTCCATGGCGCGCCTGAGCTCATGTTCCAGCGCAATTCGCTCGCTGGCTTGTGCGGTGAGGTCGCGGGTATAACTTTCGACCCGGTTGCGCCCTTTGGCTTTGGAGCGGTACATCGCGGCGTCGGCATTTTTGACCAGTGTGGCGACATCGCTGCCGTCTGCTGGGAAGAGGCTGGTGCCGATGCTCGCGCTGATAAAAAACTCGTGTTCGCCTGCCTGGAACGGCGCGCCGAAGCACGCCAGTAGTTTGTTCGCGACGGTTTCGGCGTCGCCGGGATGCAGGAGGCCGGGCAGCAGGATGATGAACTCATCGCCTCCCAGGCGTGCGACGGTGTCCACGTCGCGCAGTTGCTCTTTGAGGCGCAACGCGATGCCTTTGAGCAGCAGATCACCCACCGGGTGCCCAAGGCTGTCGTTGATGTGTTTGAAGCGGTCCAGGTCGAGGAAAAGCACCGCGCCCTGGCCACAGACTTCCTCGCTATGGCTGAGCGCTGCTTGCAGGCGACTCTCGAACAACGTGCGGTTTGGCAGGCCGGTCAGGGGGTCGTGGTGAGCCTGATAATCGAGGCGTGCCTGTGCATGTTTGAGGCTGGAAATATCGGCGAACACCGCGACAAAATGGGTGATGATCTGCTCGGGGTTACGCACTGCGCTAATTGTCAGCCAGCTTGGATAAAGCTCGCCGTTCTTGCGCCGATTGCTGATTTCACCCTGCCAATGCCCTTCGTCCGTCAGCTGGTACCACATGGCGGCATAGAAGGCGCTGTCATGCTGGCCTGACGCGAGCAGGCGTGGGGTCTGGCCGATGGCCTCCTCTTCGCTGTAACCGGTGATTTCAGTGAACGCGCGGTTTACGGCGCTGATGTTCTGTTGGATGTCGGTGATCAATACGCCCTCGGCCGTGCTCTCGAATACGGTGGCGGCGAGTTGCAGTTTCTCCTGCATTTGATGGCGTTCGGTGATGTCGCGGGCGATAGTCAGAAGGCAGTCTTCACCGCCGATCGGCAATGGCCTCGCGGACACTTCACACAGCCTGACCTGACCATCCCTGCGGCGAATATGGCTGCTGAAATCGCGAACGAAACCGTCGCGATTGAGCTGTTCGATCATTTGAGCGCGCTCGTTCAGATCGACCCAAATCCCCAGATCAAGGGTCGAGCGATCCAAAGACAGTGCGCTGTTGTAGCCGGTGATCCGGCTGAAGCCTTCATTGACTTCAATCAGCAGGCCATCGCTTTGGCGGGTGATGAGCAAGCCATCGGGCGAGGAGTGGAAAGCTTTGGCGAATTTCTCCTCGGATATTTGCAGTTGTTGTTGCGCTTCTTTGAGTGGACTGATGTCGCGTACTACGACCACGAGGGCCGGTGTCGAGTCGAGGTCAAATGGCTCGGCGGATATCAGGCCGGTGAACAGACGTCCGTCCAGGCGGCGAAAGGGCATTTCCAGATTGCGGATACTGCCGCCCTGCAGGCGCATCAGCAGGCTTGGACCAATGCCGGGCACGCCCCAGATATTGAGCTGGGTTGCAGTTTTGCCGATGACCTCCCCGGCAGTGATACCGACTTGTTCTTCAAACGCTTTGTTGGCCTCGAGCAGGCAGCCGTCGGACAGG
The DNA here is from genome assembly GCF_034353875.1 of Pseudomonas sp. MH9.2. NCBI lineage: Bacteria > Pseudomonadati > Pseudomonadota > Gammaproteobacteria > Pseudomonadales > Pseudomonadaceae > Pseudomonas > Pseudomonas sp. MH9.2. The sequence continues at coordinate 2,689,909 of NZ_CP133784.1, read as the reverse complement.
CGGGCGATCACCAGGATGTCCGGGCATTGCCTGAACACCGAGGCGAACTTCTCTTCAGAGAGGCGTAGAGCGGTTTCGGTTTGCTTGGTTTCGCTGATGTCGATCATCAGGCCGCGCATTACCGGTTCGTGGCCATGCTCGATCAAGCTGACAATATTCCGTACCCAGAGGGTCTTGCCGTCGGCTCTGATGACGCGATAGTCGAGGTTGTGGTCCCTGCGTAAACAGGTCTCCTGATTGCAAAATCGCTCGGCCTCTTCGATGTCTGCCGGGTGCACGATGCTCCGCCAGAACCCGGGCTTGAGCCAATCGGCCAGTGGGTAGCCGAGCAGCTCCTCCGCGTGGGGGGAGACATAGCTGTAGGTGTAATCGCTCATGCTTGCTTCCCAGGCGACGGCCGAGAGGCTCTCGACCAGCCCGCGATAGTGGTATTCGCTACTGCGTAGCTCTTGTTCCAGATTCACTCGCCGCGATATTTCCGAGCTCAGTCTGCGATTGATGCGAATGACCACGATGAGCACGGTTGACAGCAACAACAGCCCGGGAAGCCCGTAGCGCAGGAAGTTCTGCCAGAACCTGGGGTGATCAAGCACGCTGCCCACCCAACGCTCCTGAATGCTGCTGATTTCTGATGGACTCAGGTCGGCCAGAGCTTTATCCAGGATACCGGCCAACAGGGGTTGATCATGCGGAACGGCCATCGCCAGTTGATAGCGATACGGTGTCTCACCGCTTACGTAGATACCCCCAAGCTTGAGTTGACGCATGCTCCAGACGCTGGACGCCAGATCGCTCACGACGGCATCTACCTGGTCTGCGGCCAAGGCCTGCAGGGCTGAGCCGACGTCGGGCAGCGCGACCAGGTTTAGATCGGGATGATGGGTGCGCAGGAGTTCGTGAGGCGCATAGTTATCGACGACGGCAACTTTAAGGCCGTAAAGCTCTTGCAGGTTGTGCGGGTGTACGCTGCCTTCATGGGCAAGAATAACAATCGGGAAATCCAGGTAAGGGCGGGTAAACGATAGATAGCTCTGGCGCTCCGGCGTGGACATTATCCCTGGCAGTAAATCTATTTCACCTCGTTTGGCTTTGTTTAAAACCTCATTCCATCCGACCGGCTCGATCGGTTGCAATGAGACGGCGAGCCGCTGCTCGATAAGTGTGACGTAGTCCGCCGCAAGCCCTTGATAACGTCCGTTTTCATCGCGAAACTCAAAAGGCGGCCATGTGGCGTCTACGCCGAGGCGGAGCTCTTTGTGTGAACTAAGCCAGGTATGTTCCTCATCAGACAGGGTCAAGGCGTTGGCCGTTACTGTTGCGCCGATCATGTAAAAGAAAATAATGGCCGACAGTCGTGGCATGGCAGCCTCAATTAGGCAAAAGGGTGTAATCCGAGTGTAGTCGGGCGCCGCAGGGGGTGGGCAAACTTAATTCTGCACAATGCAAAACCCCCAGCAAGGCCGGGGGTTTTGTTGTATCGGGTCTACGTATTACTCGTCGAGGAACGAACGCAGGTGTTCGCTTCTCGTCGGGTGACGCAACTTGCGTAGCGCCTTGGCTTCGATCTGACGAATCCGCTCGCGGGTTACGTCAAACTGCTTACCGACCTCTTCCAGCGTATGGTCAGTATTCATGTCGATGCCGAAGCGCATGCGCAGAACCTTGGCTTCGCGAGCGGTCAAGCCCGAGAGCACTTCGCGCGTCGCTTCCTTGAGGCTTTCGACCGTGGCGACATCGATTGGCGACTGCATAGTCGAGTCTTCGATGAAGTCACCCAAGTGCGAATCTTCGTCGTCACCGATCGGGGTTTCCATGGAGATCGGCTCTTTAGCGATCTTCAATACCTTGCGGATTTTGTCCTCAGGCATTTCCATGCGTTCGCCTAGCTCTTCCGGGGTCGGTTCGCGACCCATTTCCTGCAGCATCTGCCGGGAAATACGGTTGAGCTTGTTGATCGTCTCGATCATGTGCACCGGAATACGGATGGTGCGTGCCTGGTCGGCAATCGAGCGGGTAATCGCTTGACGGATCCACCAAGTGGCATAAGTCGAGAACTTGTAACCACGACGATATTCGAACTTGTCCACCGCTTTCATCAAGCCGATGTTGCCTTCCTGGATCAGATCGAGGAACTGCAGGCCACGGTTGGTGTACTTCTTGGCGATGGAGATCACCAGACGCAAGTTGGCTTCAACCATCTCTTTCTTCGCGCGGCGGGCTTTGGCCTCACCGATCGACATGCGACGGTTGATGTCCTTGATCTCGGAAATCTTCAAACCTGTTTCGGTTTCGAGTGCGATCAGCTTTTGCTGGCAACGCTGGATATCCGGTTGCAGGCGACCAATGGCTTCAGCATATTTGCCTTTGCCTTTAGCCAGCGCATCGGTCCAGCTCTCGTCGACTTCATGGCCAGGGAACAGGCGAAGGAAATCGGCGCGTGGCATACGTGCATCACGTACACACAGCTGCATGATGGCGCGTTCCTGAGCGCGCAAGCGATCAAGTGCACTACGAACCCGCTCGACCAGGCCTTCAAACTGTTTAGGAACCAGTTTGATCGGCATGAACAGCAGTGCCAGTGCAATCAGCTCGGCGGTTGCCTGCTTGCTGCCACGGCCGTGCTTTTTCAATGCCTTGCGGGCAATTTCCATTTGATCGGAAACTGCACCGAAGCGCTGCTGAGCAACGATAGGATCCGGACCGCTTTCGACTTCTTCTTCGTCGTCGGTTGTGGTTTCGTCCTTCTCTTCCTCTTCGTCATCACCTTCGGCAGCTTTCGCTGTTTTCGGGTCGACAGGCGGCGGCACTTCGGCTGGCGGCGCAATGCCGTCATCCGGGTCGATGTAACCGCTCAGAACATCGGAAAGACGCCCACCTTCGGTCGTGACTCGTGTGTATTCGGAGAGAATATGGTCAACCGTGCCAGGGAAGTGCGCGATTGCGCCCATCACTTCACGGATGCCCTCTTCGATACGTTTGGCGATTTCAATTTCGCCTTCACGGGTCAGAAGCTCAACGGTACCCATTTCGCGCATATACATGCGCACTGGGTCAGTCGTGCGACCGATGTCGGTCTCGACCGCTGCCAACGCTGCGGCCGCTTCTTCAGCGGCTGCCTCGTCGGTATCGGCGTCGGCCAACATAAGGGCGTCCGCATCCGGCGCGCTCTCGTGTACGGGAATCCCCATGTCATTAATCATGCGGATGATGTCTTCCACCTGTTCCGGATCTGAAATATCCTCCGGCAGGTGGTCGTTGACCTCTGCGTAAGTCAGATACTTCTGCTCACGACCCAGGGTGATCAACTCTTTGATACGAGACTGCTGTTGCGCTTTTCCGGACATAACACCCTATCCACTGAAGGTCTTGGCGGGCAAAAAACAAGCCGAGGATTATACCCGAGCTATGACCTCACGCGCCAGTTGAGGTCGGGGTTTGTGCAGGAACTTTGCGTTTTAACAGGTTGAGCAGCTGGACTTTCTCTTCCGCACTCAACCCTGTTTGACGTTCTTTCCTGATCAGATGTTCCAGGCTACGCTCGCGTTGGCGGGCGGATAAGCTAGTTATAGTGTCGAAAAACTGTTGTTCAAGGTTGTCGGCCTCAATCAGCCATTCTTTCTCTGCTAATGCGCGTAACAATCGGCCTTGTTCGGTGCCATGCCAGCGCGCAATCAGTTGAAGTGAACGCAATGTGGGGTTTTTCTGCAGTGCTTCAAGCAGAGAAACCAGTAGCTGCGCGTAAATATGGTCTTCTGCGGCCAGTTGGCTGGCATCTTCGACTTTCGCTGCCAGTTGCGGGTGGTGCAGAAGTGTTCTGAGCGCGGTCAGTGTCGGTGGTTCCACCGTCGCAGGTGTGCGTGGGCCGCGAGGCTCGAAGTCAGGCCGTTTGCCTTTCTTGTCCCAGGGCTTTTTATCCCACTTCTTTTGACCGCCGGCTTTCTTTGGCGTCCATTCCGGCTGTGCTTCGTAGGCATTGTGAGGCTGATAATCAGCGTAGTCGGGAATGGCGTCGTAATCTATGTTCGGGTCATAACTGGGTGGCGCTTCTGCGGGTGCGCTCTGCACCAACTGATGAACGGCTTCACTGTTGAGGCCGGTAATTTCACTCAAGCGCTTACGCATGAGCGTACGTAAATTGGCGCCCGGTACCTTGTCGATCAGCGGTGCGGCCAGGGTCGCCATGTGGGCCTTTCCCTCCAGCGAGCGCGGGTCGGCTTCTTTAGTCAGTTGCTCAAAGAAATAATCGGCCAGCGGCTGCGCATGCTGGTTGATCCGCGCCTTGAATGCGTCGGTTCCTTCCGAGCGGACCAGCGTATCCGGATCTTCGCCTTCAGGCAGGAACAGGAAGCGCGCGCGACGTCCATCCTGAAGGCTCGACAGTGCCGCTTCCAGTGCGCGCCAGGCGGCATTGCGGCCTGCCTGGTCACCGTCGAAGCAGAACAGCACGTTGGGCACTACCCTGAAGAGTCGCTTAAGGTGCTCTTCGCTGGTCGCCGTTCCCAGCGTGGCGACGGCATTGCGCAAGCCTTGTTGGGCGAGGGCGATGACGTCCATGTAGCCTTCAACCACGATGATTTCATCGAGGTTGCGGTTGTACTTGCGCGCTTCGAACAGGCCGTAGAGTTCCTGTCCCTTGTGAAATACCGGTGTTTCCGGTGAGTTCAGGTATTTGGGTTTGTCGTCACCCAAGACTCGACCGCCAAACGCAATGACCCGGCCACGACTGTCGCGGATCGGGAACATTACGCGGTCGCGGAAACGGTCATAGCGCTTGCCGGTCTCGGCATTTTCAATCAGCAGGCCAGCGTCGATCATGGCCTTCTGCTGCAGTGTGTCACTGCTCAAATGCTTGTACAGGTTGTCCCAGCCGGGTGGAGCAAATCCCAGGCCGAAATCGCGCGCGATCTCGCCGGACAGGCCGCGGCCTTTCAGGTAGTCCACTGCGGATTTGCGCGTCGGATGGCTTTTAAGGGCTTGACGATAAAACTCGGCGGCTGCCGTCAGGAGCGGATACAGCGGTGAGTCGGTCGGCTGGCGTGGCTTTTGACCTTTGACACCCTGTTCGTGCGGGACTTCCATGCCGGCGGCTTTGGCCAGTTCCTCGACGGCCTGGGGAAAATCCAGGTTGTCGTGGTCCATGATGAAACCGAGGGCATTGCCGCCCGCGCCGCAACCAAAGCAGTAATAGAACTGTTTGTCCGGGCTGACGCTGAACGAAGGGGTTTTTTCTTTGTGGAATGGGCAGCAGGCGCTGTAATTCTTCCCGGTTTTCTTCAATTGCAGACGTGAACTGACAACATCGACGATGTCGGTGCGGTTCAGAAGGTCGTCAATAAAGCTCTGGGGAATTAGCCCGGCCATGGCGTTCTCATCATCAGGCGGCCCGCCAGCAAAATCGTGGCGAAACTAAAACGTAACTACAATTGGCCTTTGCAGACCATTGTGTTCACTAAACTGACATGGGGAGACGCTGCCCTGATTGAGCTTCTTTCGAAGATCAGCGAGGCGTGCTCGTCGTGTGCCTTGATTCGTTCGTCAGTGTAGACGCGATCAACGCAGCCTGAATCAGACTAGACGTGCCTTGACGGGATTTGTCTGAGACGCAGTTGACGTGCACCTGCGGCTTAGACAGCCTCTGTCAATGAATCTTGAGGCTTGATGTGCAACTGCCGGCAGCCCGGCTTTGAGGCCGGGCGTGGCAGAAACTTGCGACGGACGTCTGTAAATTAATACAGACGGACGGCACGGCGCTGTTCGCGCTGTACTTTCTTCGCGTGACGCTTAACAGCAGCAGCTGCTTTGCGTTTACGCTCCGAAGTCGGCTTCTCGTAAAATTCGCGGCTACGAACTTCAGCCAGAACACCGGCTTTTTCGCAGGAGCGCTTGAAACGACGCAGAGCTACGTCGAAGGGTTCGTTCTCTTTAACTTTGACGGCTGGCATCCAGAGCTACCTTCATTCATTACCGGGGTCAACGACTCGTGCAAAAACTGCACATAAGTTCGTCGGTTTTTAAGGGTTGCGGATGTTAACCCCTCATTGAGAGGAATGCAAAGCCTCTGATCGAAAACCGCTAGTCGGGGGCTGGAGTGGCGACTATTATGCGCGCCTTCGAATAAGGCGCAAACCCATGCTAGTACTGGGATTAGAAACCTCCTGCGACGAAACCGGTGTCGCACTTTATGACAGTGAACGCGGCCTGCTGGCCGACGCATTGTTCAGCCAGATCGACCTGCATCGCGCGTACGGCGGGGTTGTACCTGAGCTGGCTTCGCGTGACCACGTCAAGCGTATGCTGCCGCTGATCCGCCAGGTGCTGGCTGAAGCGGACTGTGTCGCCACCGAAATCGACGCCATTGCGTACACCGCGGGTCCGGGTTTGGTCGGGGCGTTGCTGGTGGGCGCTTCCTGCGCTCAGGCGCTGGCCTTTGCCTGGGGCATTCCAGCCTTGGGCGTGCATCACATGGAAGGGCATCTCCTGGCGCCAATGCTCGAAGAGCAGCCGCCAGAGTTCCCGTTCGTCGCTTTGTTGGTTTCCGGCGGCCACACGCAGCTGGTTCGGGTCGATGGCATCGGTCTTTATCAAGTGCTGGGCGAGACGCTGGATGATGCCGCCGGTGAGGCGTTCGACAAAACTGCGAAGATGATGGGTCTGCATTATCCGGGCGGCCCTGAGATCGCGCGACTCGCGAGCCGGGGCGTGGCAGGGCGTTTCGTCTTTCCGCGGCCAATGACCGACCGGCCAGGCCTGGAGTTCAGCTTCAGCGGCCTTAAAACCTTCGCCTTGAACACCTGGCATCAGTGCCAAAGCGCTGGAGACGACGGTGAGCAAACCCGTTGCGACATCTCTCTGGCCTTCCAGCATGCGGTGGTAGAGACTTTGACCATCAAGTGCAAGCGCGCCCTCAAGCAGACCGGCCTCAAGCGTCTGGTCATCGCTGGCGGCGTCAGTGCCAATACAGCGTTGCGCCTGTCGCTGGAAAAAATGCTCGGCGAACTGCATGGCAATGTTTTTTATGCGCGGCCCGAGTTCTGCACCGACAACGGCGCGATGATTGCGTTTGCCGGTTGTCAGCGTCTTTTGGCGGGGCAGAAAGAGGATTTGAGCATCAGTGTGCAGGCCCGCTGGCCGATGGAGCAGTTGTCGGGGCTGTAACGGCGTCAACCTGAGTCTGGCTCATGGCCGTGATTCAAAAATGCCGTTCGCGCCCGGCAAACAGGTCGCGTAAATTGCTGCGATGGCGCCACACGATCAATAAGGTGAGGATGCTCATCGGCAGTAGTGCTTGAGGCTCCTGCCACGCCAGTAATGGCAGGGTCAGCGGGGTGGCGATCAACGCCGCGAGTGAGCTGGTGCGGGTCAGGTAGAACACCAGCAGCCAGGCGCAGACAGCCAGCGCTGCGGCGGGTGGGAACAGGCCCAGCAGCATGCCTGCCGCTGTGGCAACACCCTTGCCGCCACGAAAGCGAAAGTACACTGGAAACAAATGCCCCAGGACTGCACAGAGGCCTATCCAGGCTTGCTGTTGAGGATCAAGGTCGAGCAGTCTGGCAGCCAGGACGGGGAGCAGACTTTTACAAACGTCGCCGATCAGGGTTAGAACGGCGAGTTTTTTGCCCGCCAGACGCAACATATTGGTTGCGCCAGCATTGCCGGAACCGCTGGCGCGCGGGTCGGGGCTGCCAGTGAGGCGGCTAAGCAAAATGGCGAAGGACAGTGAGCCAAGCAGGTAGGCGAGGGTCGCCAGTAACCAAAACATGCTAACTATTCCGGGCGAGGACGCCCTGATTCTAACGGCGCATCGCGCCCTTGTCGTGCAGCGGAGAAAAGTGCTTGGACAGAGTTTTTATCGAGGGTCTGGAAGTCGATACGGTTATCGGCGCCTATGACTGGGAGCGTGGCATTCGCCAGTGCCTGCGTCTGGACCTGAGTTTTGCCTGGGACAATCGGCCCGCTGCGGCAGACGATGACCTGAGCAAGGCGCTCGACTACGCTAGCGTCTCGGCACGAATTCAGGCATTTGCCGAAGACGCCAAATTTCAGTTGGTCGAAACGTTTGCCGAGCGCCTGGCCGAGGTGTTGATGAGTGAGTTCCAGATTCCCTGGCTGCACCTCAAACTGACCAAGCCAGGCGCCGTTGCGGCGGCTACTGGCGTGGGCGTGGAGATCGAGCGCGGATGTCGCTAACCCAGATATTCCTCGGCCTCGGCAGCAATATCGAGCGCGAAAAGCACCTGAGCGCAGGGCTTGAAGCGCTTGATGGATTCTTGCAGCAAATGACCTGTTCACCGGTATTCGAAAGTCAGCCGGTGGGGATCAAAAGCGGGCCATTCTTCAATCTGGTGGTCACGGGGTATACCGACCTGCCGCTGATGGAGCTGGACCGCCGTTTGAAATTCATCGAGGCGGATAACGGTCGCTATGCTCCGGAGCGCCGGGGCTTGCCGTTGGATATCGACGTGCTGCTCTACGGCGAGCAGGTCGGTAATTTCGATGGCTTGATTCTGCCCCGCGCGGAAATCCTGAAAAATGCCTTCGTGCTTTGGCCGTTGTCGCTGATAGCGCCAGAGCGGCTGCATCCCGGTGTGAGCAAAACCTTCAAGGATTTGTGGCGGGACGCGCAGATTGATCAGGTGCTGGCGCCAGTAGCGTTTGAGTGGCGCGGGATGCCGTTGACGCCTGAGGTCCTGTTAAATACGCATCCCTGGTAATACACAGGTCTGGCCCTGACATCGCGGGTCTCAAGCGCTATACGTTGCCTTGTAAGCTTGCACCGCCTTCAAACGCTCCTGCTTCAACGCTTCGCCCAGCTCGGGCCCTTCATAGCCCTGATCGCGCAACGGCTGCACAGCCACGGCTCGTGCAGCGTTGGCGGCGCCTCGCAGATACTCGGCCTGAGGGTAATCGCGCTGCTCGAAGCCTAGGCGGCCTCGGGCATCCATCTCGCACCCTGCGATAAACTCCTCGAAACGTTGTGGTCGACGGTAAATGTCGAAGCTTTGCATCAGCTCAAACAGCGTCGATGCTTTTAGCTCCAGCGCTCGGTGTCCATGGGTGTGGTACTGGCCGACCAGCATCGCCAGCTCCTGACAATCCCGAGGAACCTTGAAGCGCGCATTCACGGCTTTGATCAGGCGCAGGCCTGTGTGCTCGTGAGCGATGTGCCGGGGCCATTCGCTTTCCGGTGTCAGGCCTTTCCCCAAATCATGCAGCAGGCATGCCCAGCGCACGCTCAGCGGCTGATGATGGATCGCGGCCTGCTCAAGGACGCTGAGCACGTGCTGGCCCGTGTCGATTTCTGGATGGTGGGCTGCGGGCTGCGGTACGCCGAACAATGCATCGACTTCCGGAAATAGCACCTTCAGTGCCCCGCACTCGCGCAGGACCTGGATGAAAACCTGGGGCTGATTTTCCATCAGGGCGCGGGAGATTTCCTTCCAGCTGCGCTCGGGAGTCAGAGCCTCCAGTTCGCCGGATTCACTGAGCTGCTGCATCAGCGTCATCGTCTCTGGCGCGATGGTAAAACCATCCGATGCATAGCGTGCGGCGAAGCGGGCGACACGCAGTACGCGCAGAGGATCTTCGGCGAACGCCGGTGATACATGGCGTAAGATTCGGGCTTTAAGATCTTCTTGGCCGTGGTAGGGATCAGTCAACCGACCCTGCGCATCTTCCGCAATGGCATTGATCGTGAGGTCTCGACGAATCAAATCTTCTTCGAGACTGACCTCGGGATCCGCATGGAAGATGAACCCGCCATAGCCTGGGCCGCTCTTGCGTTCCGTTCGGGCAAGGGCATATTCCTCCCCTGTTTTCGGGTGCAGAAATACCGGGAAATCCGCACCGACCGGGCGGAAACCCTGGCTGAGCATTTCATCGGCGGTTGCGCCCACCACGACCCAGTCGGTATCGGCGACGGTCTTGCCCAAGAGGCGATCACGTACTGCGCCGCCCACTTTATAAATCTGCATAAAAAACCTCCGTAAGCGCGACAGGATAACCCTTGCGACGCACTCACGGAGGTTAAAACAGAAAACACTTACAACCGTTTATAGGTGGACGACGGCCAAGTCGAGCCGGGGATATTCACTGTCGGCATGCTCTCCTTTGGGTGGGACATGATGGGTTTTCATGATCTGATCGCCCTGCAATGTCTCAAGATGAATATCAAAGCCCCACAAGCGGTGCAGGTGTCTGAGCACTTCCTCAGTGGAGTCTCCCAGCGGTTTGCGGTCGTGTTGTTGATGGCGCAGGGTCAGAGAGCGATCACCGCGGCGGTCGATGCTGAAAATCTGCACGTTCGGTTCGCGGTTGCCCAGGTTGTACTGGGCGGCCAGTGTTTCCCGAATGGTTTTGTACCCCGGTTCGTCATGGATGGCGGGAACGAGCAGGTCGTCCTTTTGATCGTCGTCCATGATGCTGAACAGTTTCAGGTCGCGAATCACCTTGGGCGACAGGTACTGCAGGATAAAACTCTCATCCTTGAAGCTGCTCATGGCGAACTTGATGGTGGCCAGCCAATCGCTGCCAGCGATGTCCGGGAACCAGTGGCGGTCTTCATCGGTGGGGTGCTCGCAAATCCGCCGGATATCCCGGTACATGGCGAACCCCAAGGTGTAGGGGTTGATACCGTTGTAATACGGGCTATCGAAGCCCGGCTGGTAGATGACGCTGGTGTGTGATGTCAGGAACTCCATCATGAAGCCGTCGGTCACCAGGCCTTCATCGTAGAGATCGTTCATCAAGGTGTAGTGCCAAAAGGTCGCCCAGCCTTCGTTCATCACCTGGGTCTGACGTTGCGGATAGAAGTACTGCGCGATCTTGCGCACGATCCGCACCACTTCCCGCTGCCAGGGCTCCAGCAGTGGCGCATGTTTCTCGATGAAGTACAGGATGTTTTCCTGTGGCTCGGAGGGGAAGCGAGCGTTGTCTTTGTCGCTGTTCTTGTCCGCGCCTTTCGGAATGGTCCGCCACAGATCGTTGATCTGCTTCTGCAGGTGTTCTTCACGGTCTTTCTGCCGACGGCGTTCTTCCTCGGCGGAAATAGGGTAAGGGCGTTTGTAACGGTCAACGCCGTAGTTCATCAGTGCGTGGCAGGAGTCGAGCAAGTCTTCTACCGCGTCGATACCATGCCGCTCTTCACACTGCATGATGTACTGCTTGGCGAACACCAGGTAATCGATGATCGAACTGGCGTCCGTCCAGGTGCGAAACAGGTAATTGCCCTTGAAGAAGCTGTTATGCCCATAGCAGGCATGCGCCACGACCAGCGCCTGCATGCAGATGGTGTTCTCTTCCATCAGGTAAGCGATGCAAGGATCGGAGTTGATGACGATTTCATAGGCCAGCCCCATCTGGCCACGGCTGTAGGATTTCTCGGTGCTGAGGAAGTGCTTGCCGTAGGACCAATGGTGATAACCCAGCGGCATGCCGACAGACGCGTAGGCATCCATCATCTGCTCGGCGGTGATTACCTCGATCTGATTGGGATAGGTATCCAGGGCATAACGCTTGGCGATACGACCAATCTCCCGGTCGTAGGCCTGGATCAGCTCGAATGTCCACTCTGAACCCGTGGACAGGGGTTGGCGCTTCTGCTCTCTAGCGGTCATGTCACTAACCTGCGCTGGAAGAGTTCACGGAATACCGGATAGATATCACCGGCAGAGACCAGCTGCTGCTGGGCAAACGTATCGGAGAACGCTTCACTGATACGCTCGTATTCAAACCACAGCGCTTGATGCTCGCGCGGGGTGATTTCCACGTAAGTGTAGTACTGCACGAAGGGCATGATCTGCTTGATCAAGATGTCGCGGCAGATCGGTGAGTCATCGTTCCAGTTGTCGCCGTCCGAAGCCTGTGCCGCGTAAATGTTCCACTCGTTGGTCGGGTAACGCGCGGCCATGATCTCCTGCATCAGTTTCAGCGCGCTGGAAACGATGGTGCCGCCGGTTTCCCGGGAGTAGAAAAACTCCTCCTCGTCGACTTCGCGGGCGCTGGTGTGATGGCGAATGAACACGACTTCAATTTTGTCGTAGTTACGCTTGAGGAACAGGTACAGCAGGATAAAGAAACGCTTGGCGATGTCCTTGGTTGCTTGGGTCATGGAGCCGGAAACGTCCATCAGGCAGAACATCACCGCCTTGGAGCTGGGGTTGGGTTGCTTGACCAGCAGGTTGTACTTGAGGTCGAAGGTGTCCAGGTAGGGCACTCGACGAATACGGGCGTTGAGTCGCTCAATTTCGCTCTCAAGCTCCTGAATATCGCCGAAATTGTCGGGTTCTTCGCGCTTCATGCGCTCCAGTTCACTAACGGCTTCACGCAGTTTCGCGCGGCTGCTGCCTGACAATGCAATCCGCCGTGCATGGGCTGAACGCAAGGTACGGATGATGTTTATCCGTGAAGGGTTGCCCTCGTTGCTGATCCCCGCGCGAACGGTTTTGAAGGTGTCGGTGCCCATCAGGTTACGCTTGACCAGGTTGGGCAGTTCAAGGTCCTCGAACATGAACTCCAGAAACTCTTCCTGAGTAATCTGGAAGACAAACTCATCCATGCCTTCGCCTGAATTGCTGGCCTTGCCCGCGCCTTTACCGCCACCGCCTCCTTGTGGGCGGGCGATATGCTCACCCGTGGTGAACTCCTTGTTGCCGGGATGAACGACGGTCTGTTTGCCGCCGCGACCATGATGAAGTACCGGTTCGTCGATATCGCGACCGGGAATACTGATCTGTTCACCGTGCTCCATGTCGGTGATGGATCGGCGGCTGACCGCCTCTTCGACGGCTTTTTTGATGTGGTCACGGTAACGCCGCAGGAAGCGCTGGCGGTTTACCGTGCTTTTGTTCTTGCCATTGAGACGTCGGTCGATCACATAACTCATGACTGCTCCTTCGAAGCTGTCTTGAAAAATGGCGGGCTGGCATGACGTTTAGAACAATGTGACGGGCGTGCGCCACTCTTGCTCTGCCTGAGCCTCGCTGTCGATTTCTAAAACAACCTCTTGGAGCCTGTGTAGCAGAAAACGCTGACACAGGCTCTCGGCTAACGACAACCGGTGTAACCGGCAGCGGGTTATTGTGATTTTCTAACCCGCAGATACCACTCGGACAGCAGTCGTACCTGTTTGTCGGTGTAACCGCGTTCGACCATCCGTGTGACGAAGTCGTTGTGTTTTTGTTGATCCTCTTTGCTGGCCTTGGCGTTGAAGCTGATGACCGGCAGCAGATCCTCGGTGTTCGAGAACATTTTCTTCTCGATAACCACCCGCAGCTTCTCGTAGCTGAGCCACGTTGGATTTTTGCCGTTGTTATTGGCCCGCGCACGCAATACGAAGTTGACGATTTCGTTGCGGAAATCCTTTGGATTGCTGATGCCTGCAGGTTTTTCGATTTTTTCCAGTTCCTCGTTCAGCGCGACACGATTGAGGATTTCGCCGGTTTCCGGATCCCGGTATTCCTGATCCTGAATCCAGAAGTCTGCGTAGAGCACGTAGCGGTCGAAAATGTTCTGACCGTATTCGCTGTAGGACTCCAGGTAGGCAGTCTGGATTTCCTTGCCGATGAACTCGATGTAGCGCGGCGCCAGGTACTCTTTGATGAACCGCAGATAACGTTCGCGGGTTTCCGCCGGGAATTGCTCCTGCTCGATCTGTTGTTCGAGCACGTACAGCAGGTGAACCGGGTTAGCGGCGATTTCATGCGGGTCGAAGTTGAAGACTTTCGACAGAATCTTGAACGCGAAGCGCGTCGACAGGCCGTTCATCCCTTCATCGACACCGGCGTTGTCACGGTACTCCTGAATGGACTTGGCTTTTGGGTCGGTGTCTTTGAGGTTCTCACCGTCGTACACCCGCATCTTCGAGTAGATGTTCGAGTTTTCGGGCTCTTTAAGGCGCGACAGCACGGTGAACTGCGCCAGCATTTTCAGAGTGTCCGGTGCGCAGTGGGCGTTGGCCAGGGAGCTGTTGAAAAGCAGCTTGTCGTAGATTTTGATCTCATCGCTGACCCGCAAGCAGTACGGCACTTTGACGATGTAGATTCGGTCGATGAAAGCTTCGTTGTTCTTGTTGTTGCGGAAGCTGTGCCATTCCGATTCGTTGGAGTGGGCCAGCAGGATGCCAGTGAACGGGATCGAGCCCAGGCCTTCGGTGCTGTTGTAGTTACCTTCCTGAGTGGCGGTCAGTAATGGGTGCAAGACCTTGATCGGCGCCTTGAACATTTCGACGAATTCCATCAGGCCTTGGTTGGCCCGGCAGAGTGCCCCGGAGTAGCTATAGGCATCAGCGTCGTTCTGAGGGAATTCTTCCAGTTTGCGGATATCGACCTTGCCCACCAGCGCAGAAATGTCCTGGTTGTTCTCGTCCCCTGGTTCGGTTTTCGCCACGGCGATCTGGTTGAGGATGGACGGGTACAGCTTGACCACCCGGAACTGACTGATGTCGCCCCCGAATTCGGCCAGACGCTTGGTCGCCCAAGGCGACATGATGGTGTTCAGGTAACGCCGAGGAATTCCAAAGTCTTCCTCGAGAATCGCGCCGTCTTCAGTCGCATTGAACAGACCGAGCGGTGACTCGAAAACGGGGGAGCCTTTGATGGCGTAGAAGGGCACTTTCTCGATCAGCTGTTTGAGTTTTTCAGCCAGCGATGATTTACCTCCACCCACGGGGCCGAGCAGATAGAGGATTTGTTTCTTCTCCTCAAGGCCCTGCGCGGCATGCCGGAAGTAGGAGACGATCTGATCGATGCATTCTTCCATGCCATGGAAGTCTTCGAACGCTGGGTAGCGGCGGATCACCTTGTTGGAGAAAATCCTGGATAACCGCGAGTTGGCCGAGGTATCCAGCAACTCAGGCTCGCCTATAGCCAGCAGAAGACGTTCTGCGGCTGAGGCATAGGCACTACGGTCACTTTTGCAGAGATCTAGATACTCCTGTAACGAGAGCTCTTCCTGGCGTGTCGATTCAAAGCGTTGTTGGAAGTGGCTAAAAATACTCATGACGTCACCTCGCTCGATACGTGGAGCCGGCGGCGGATCGTCAGTCGATGTCGATGCTGGCATACAGCTGAAATCCAGCTGCTGTTTACCCCCCAGAACACCATAAAGTTACTACCGATGACCCGCGCGCCGGTGTACCGGCTCTCCCCTGATTTGGATGGCCTACGGCTAAGGATAGTTCGGAATCAGAAAGAGAAAGAAGGGATGAGCAATAAGTCTGTCTGACCGTTTATCAGTTCGAGGCCCAAGCCCGCATGGGGCGCGGGATCGGGCGGTATAAAAAAATTATTCCGGGGTGCTTTGCGCTGTTTCGTCGGGATAGGTGTTGCGCCATAACTCGAAACCGCCATCCAGGCTGTAAACGTCCGAAAAACCCTGCCCCACGAGATAGGCTGCTGCGCTTTGGCTGGAGTTGCCGTGATAGCAGACGACCACCAAGGGTTTGTCCAGATCGGCCTTGGCGATAAAGTCGGCGATGGAGTGGTTATCCAGGCGCTGCGAGCCAGGGATGTGTTGGGCGTCAAACGCCTGAGGGTCGCGTACGTCGACCAATACGGCGCCTTGTTCGCGCAGCGAATGGGCTTGCGCGGGAGGGATGCGCTTGAACTCGGTCATGGACTGGGCTCCTTGGGGTTTGGCTGAAAAGTGGATGCTAACGCTGGCTGGTGGTTTGTGACCCGGCACCCGCAATTGAGGCAGGATTGGCGCGTGCCAGGCCCTTGTTGTCGCAATCGCATCGGTGCAGTTCACCGCTATCAACGTTGAGCAAGGTCATGGCGCTGCCCCAGACACAGCCCGTGTCGAGCGCAATCACGTTGGGATCGGTGCACTTGCCTTCAAGGGCCGCCCAATGGCCGAAGATAATCTTCACGTCACTGGTTTTACGATCCTTGTAACTGAACCATGGGGCATAACCGGGCGGGGCGGTGTCTGCACCTTCCTTGCCTTTGAGGTCGAGCTTGCCGTCGCTGGTGCAGAAACGCATGCGTGTGAAGTAGTTGGTGATCACCCGTAGTCGCGTCACGCCGCGCAGGTCTTTGTCCCACTTGGCAGGTTCGTTGCCGTACATGCCATCGAGGAAAGGGTCGAGCAGGTTGTCGTCACGCAGTGCTTCTTCGACTTCGCTGGCGCATTTGAGCGCTTTTTTCAGCGTCCACTGGGGTGGGATGCCGGCATGCACCATGGCGATATTGCGTTCGGCGTCGTAATGCATGAGCTTTTGCTGGCGTAGCCAGTCAAGCAGGTCGGCACAATCAGGTGCCTCAAGCACTTCGCGCAGGGTATCGCTTTTCCTGAGGCGCTCGATATTGCGCGATGCCGCAAGCAAGTGCAGATCATGGTTGCCCAGCACGCAGACCAGCGCGTTGCGAATGCCGAACAGGAAACGCAGGGTTTCGAGTGATTGCGGGCCGCGATTGACCAGATCCCCCACCAGCCACAGGCGGTCTTTACTCGGGTCGAAGGCGACATGTTCGAGGAGGCATTGCAGGGGTTCCAGGCAGCCTTGCACGTCACCGACGGCATACACCGCCATCAGTGCAGGACTCCGGGCACCGCCAGGCGAAAGGGTGCAATGACTGCCTCGAAACGTTTGCCGTCTTCGGCCAGCATTTGATAACTGCCTTGCATGTTGCCGACTTTCGTCATCATGACCGTGCCGCTGCTGTAGGTATGGCTTTGCCCGGCCTTGATCAGGGGCTGTTGGCCAACCACGCCATCCCCCCGAACTTCCTCGACATGACCATCACCGTCGGTGATGACCCAGTGCCGGGAGAGCAGTTTTGCGGGCAGTTCGCCACTGTTGTGCACCGTGACGGTGTACGCGAACGCGAAACGGTTCTGCTCGGGTTGCGACTGTTCTACGAGGAAGCGAGTGACGACGCTGACGTCGACCTGATAACGGGGATCGGACATGCAAGAGGCCTTGAAAGCAAAAGCGGAGAAAGGCGGACAATACCGGTGAAATCCAGTCTAGGGTATTTAGGAGGTAAAAAACCAACCCTCTGCGGGCTGTGTGCCCGCAATGGCGTTTTTACCTCCTGGATACCCGGACACTTTACTCTGCGATGGGTTGTTCGCTCAGTTTGTCCGCCAGGCGGACAAAGGCTGCAAGGTCCAGTTGTTCTGGACGCAGGCTGCCATCGACGCCAGCAGCTGTAATCTCTTCGCTGCTGAGCAAAGCCTTGAGTGTATTGCGCAGGGTCTTGCGGCGCTGATTGAAGGCTTCACGTACGACGCGTTCGAGTAAGCGATGATCCTTGGCCGGGTGCGGCAGGACGTCGTGTGGCACCAGGCGCACAATGGCCGAGTCGACTTTAGGTGGCGGATTGAACGCACCAGGCCCAACGTTGAACAGGTGTTCGACGCGGCAGTGGTACTGAACCATGATCGACAGACGACCATAATCACCACCGCCAGGGCCTGCGGCGAGACGCTGGACCACTTCTTTTTGCAGCATGAAGTGCATGTCGCGGATCAGATTGGCGTTCTGCAGCAGATGGAAGATCAGCGGCGTGGAGATGTTGTACGGCAGGTTGCCAACGACTCTCAGGCTGTTCGGCGCCGGGTTCAGACTGGTGAAGTCGAACTTCAGTGCGTCGCCCTGATGCAGATGGAAGTTGGGTTTGTTGCCAAACTGATGCGTGAGGATCGGGATCAGGTCCTTGTCCAGCTCAACCACATCCAGTTGTGCGCCGCTGTTGAGCAGGCCTTCGGTCAGGGCGCCTTGGCCCGGGCCGATTTCCAGCAGGCGATCTTCCGGGCGGGCGCGAATCGCACGCAGAATTTTATCGATCACACCCGCGTCGTGCAGGAAGTTTTGCCCGAAACGCTTGCGCGCCCGGTGTTGGAATTGCTCGGTCATGAATGCGTCTCGGCCATCTGGTAGGCGGTTTCCAGGGCGACCTTCAGGCTGCCGGTGTCGATCTTGCCGCTGCCGGCCAGATCCAGTGCGGTGCCGTGATCCACTGATGTGCGGATGATCGGCAAGCCCAGCGTCACGTTGACGGCGGCACCGAAACCTTTGTACTTCAGTACGGGAAGGCCCTGGTCGTGGTACATCGCCAGCACTGCATCGCAGTGCTCCAGATATTTGGGGGTAAACAGAGTGTCGGCAGGCAGTGGGCCGCGCAAATCAAGGCCCTCACTGCGCAGACGCTCCAGAGTAGGTTCAATGATGTCGATTTCTTCGCGGCCCAGGTGTCCGCCTTCGCCGGCATGCGGGTTGAGCCCGCAGACCAGAATGCGTGGCTGGGCAATGCCAAACTTGTTGACCAGATCGGCGTGGAGGATACGCGTAACGCGCTCCAGTCGCTCCGGCGTGATCGCATCGGCCACCTCACGCAGCGGCAGGTGAGTGGTCACCAGTGCTACGCGCAAGTCGCCGGTGGCGAGCATCATCACGACCTGTTCGGTGTGTGTCAGCTCGGCGAGGAATTCGGTGTGGCCTGAAAAGACGATGCCTGATTCGTTGATGACGCCCTTATGCACCGGTGCGGTAATCATCCCGGCAAAGTCGCCATCAATGCAGCCCTGTCCGGCGCGGGTCAGCGTCTGCAGCACAAAGGCAGCATTGGCTTTGTCCAGTTGGCCTGCGGTCACAGGCGCCTGCAAGGGCGTGTCCCAGACGTACAGGCTGCCAGCCGGGGCGGGCAAGTCTGGCCAGGCATCGGGGGTCACCGGCAGCAGATTGACGGCCACACCCAGCAACGCGGCCCGCTCCAGGAGCAGGTCACGGCTGGTAATGGCAATCAGGGGGTGCGGCTGAGGTTGCGAGGCGAGCAGCAGGCACAGGTCGGGACCTATACCGGCCGGCTCGCCGGGTGTCAGAGCAAAGCGCTGTGGCTTCACTGCACAGCCTGACCAGCTTGGCCGGTCTGCTCAGCGCCTGGGAGCTTGATCTCAACGTAGGCTTCGTCGCGAATCTGACGCAGCCAGGTTTGCAGCTCTTCATCGTATTTACGGTTGCGCAGCACCGTCAGTGCCTGCTGGTCACGGGCTTGATCCGTGCTGTCGGTGGCGCGGCGGCCAAGGACTTCAAGAACATGCCAGCCGTAAGGCGTTTTGAACGGTTTGGACAATTCGCCGGCTTGAGTATTGGCCATGACTTCGCGGAATTCAGGAACCAAGGAGTTTGGATCGACCCAGTTCAGGTCGCCACCATTGAGTGCAGAGCCCGGGTCTTCGGAGAAGCTTTTTGCCAGCTCACCAAAGTCGTCGCCATTCTTGATGCGCTCATACAAGCGCTCGGCCAGACGATGCGTTTCTTCTTCGCTGCGGATTTCGCTCGGTTTGATCAGGATGTGGCGTACGTGCACTTCATCACGCATCAGCGATTTACCCTGGCCGCCGCGCTTTTCCAACAGCTTCAGGATAATGAAACCACCGGGTGTGCGTGCTGGCGGTGTTACATCGCCAACCGGCATGGAGCCCAGCATTTCGCCGAACGGTGGTGGCAACTGAGCGGCTTTGCGCCAGCCCATATCACCGCCGTCCAATGCGTTTTCGCTTTTGGACTTGGCAATCGCCATCTGGCCGAAGTCAGCGCCGCGCTTGAGTTGATCGTAAACATCCTTGGCGTCGCTGGCCGCCGCCTGGATCGCCGACGAAGACGCGCTGTCGGGAGTGGCGATCAGGATGTTGGCGAGGTGGTATTCCTCGGACATTTGCATCTTGCCCATATCGGAAGCCAGGAAGTTCTTCACTTCCTGTTCCGATACCTGGATACGCTCCTGAACCCGGCGCTGACGCACCCGGCTGATGATCATTTCCCGGCGGACCTGTTCGCGAGCGTCGTTATAGGACAAGCCGTCATGAGCCAACGCGGCGCGGAATTGATCCAGGCTCATGTTGTTGCGTTGGGCAATGGTCCCGATGGCCTGGTTCAGCTCTTCATCGGTGATCCGGATGCCGGAGCGATCACCGATTTGTAGCTGGATATTCTCCACGATCAGGCGCTCGAGCACTTGCTGGTCCAGAACGCTCGCAGGCGGCACACCAGAGCCACGTTTGGCAATGGTTTGCTGTACCTCACGGACCCGCTGGTCCAGCTGGCTTTGCATGATCACGTCGTTATCGACGATGGCCACGACCTTGTCGAGGGGCTGCACCGCAGCATGCGCTGCGGTGCCCAGGAGTAGCGCGCCCAACATGAGCGGGCGCAGACAGTTAGAAAGCTTTGTCTTCACGTTCTTGATAACCCTGAATGCCTTTGTCGAGGAAGGATTCAACTTTGGCGCCAGTAACACCGCCCAGTCCCTTCAACACAACTTGTAAGAAAATGCCGTGGTCGCCTTTTTCGTTCTGAGGCGCTTGTTGGCTGAACTCGTCATAGTTAACCCAGTAACGGTTGATCAGACGCAGCTTCCAGCAGCAGTTGTCATATTCAAAGCCACCAAAGGCTTCGAGGGTACGGTTGCGGTTGTAGTCGAACTGCCAGCGGCTGATCGCGCTCCATTGCGGCACGATTGGCCAGATCACCGAGAAGTCGTGTTGCTGGATTTTGTAGTAATCCTTCACATAGCCCGGTTGGCCTGGGGTGCCGTAATCGCCACCACCAACGTTCCACTTACCGGTGCTCTGGTCATAACGTACCAGGTCATTACGGTAGCGGTAACCGGCGTTGATGATCTTGCCTGGGCTGTCTTCAGGCTGGTAGTGCATCATCGCGCTGCCAGAACGGGTGCTGCGGCTGTCCGGATCCCAGTTGAAATCGGACGTCGCGCGCCAGTCGCGGTTGAAGCGGTATTCGTATTCCAGTGCATAAGGCGATACGTTGGCCAGAGCATCGGCACGCGTACGGTAATCAATGCCTGGCAGTTGTACCTTGCGATCCTTGAAGTACATCGCTTGACCGATGCTGAAGCGTTGGCGTTCGAAGCCATTGTCTTCAATCCAGCGGTTGGTGATGCCCAAGGACAGCTTGTTCTCGTCACCAATACGGTCGGAGCCCACGAAACGATTGTCGCGGAACAGCGATGCATAGTTGAACGTGGTTTCGGCGGTATCGAAAACCGGGATGTCGTTCTGGTCTTTATCCGGCACGTAGAGGTAGAACAGGCGTGGTTCCAATGTCTGGCGGTAATTTTTGCCGAACCACTGGGTGTCCCTGTCGAAGTACAGGCCGCTGTCGATGCTGGCAATCGGTATGGCACGATCTTGCGAGCTGTTGAACGTCTCCTGGGTAGGCGATGTCAGGTTCGCGTTCGACAATAGATAGTCTTTACCTTGGCTATCAAGACTCAGATCGTACTTGGTATAAACATATTTGAGCGACGGCTTGATAAAGCCATACGTCCAGTTCAGCGGCAAGCTGACAGCAGGCGCAAGATTCAGGCGATCACCGTTGGCACGCGCGAGGCCGGCTACGTTGGTATCGAGGCGTGGACTGACTCCGCCATTCTGGTCGACAAAATTACCTGTCTCCAGATTCCGGTCAAAACGTACAGCTTCGGTCTCGTAAGCGAAGTTCAACCCGCCCGGATGATACGGCAGCGCACCATTGATGGTGAGTTGCGGCAGGCGATTGTACGGTGTGATATCCGCAACGGTCGCCAGCTTGAAGGCCTGCATGTTGAACCGTGCGGTGTAGGTATCGCCGCGCCAGGTCAGGGAACCTTGCTGATTGATGTAGTCAGTGTTCTTGATACCAATCTGATCGGTCTGCAAATCCTGGAAGTAGTACGGATCGCTGATGTCGGTGTAGTCGACCTGACTCATCAGGCGCGAATCCAGACCGCCCTTGTGCTGCCAGTTGATCATCCAGCGCGTGTCTTTGTAGTCCGTCTGCAGTTGGCGATCATTGTCTTTATCGTTGAGGTACGCGGCGCCTACTTGGCCCTCGGATGTTTTGGTCAGGTAGCGGAACTCACCTTCCATCAACAAACCGCGTTTACCCATGTAGCGCGGGTACAACGTGGCATCGTAGTTCGGTGCCAGGTTGAAGTAATACGGCGTAACCAGCATCAGGCCCGTCTTGCTGTTGCTGCTGATAGACGGAGGCAGGAAACCAGACTGACGACGATCATCGATCGGGAAATAAATGTACGGGGTGTAGAAAATCGGTATGTCTTTGACCCGCAGCGTCGCGTTGGTCGCGGTACCGAAACCCGTGGCCGGGTTCAAGGTGATGTTATTACCCTTGATTTCCCATGCGTTGCTGCTCGGTTCGCAGGTGGTGTAAGTGCCGTCCTTGAGTCGAATGATCGCGTTCTCGGCACGCTTGGCGTACAGCGCGCTCCCACGGACATTGGACTTATGCATCACGTATTCGGCGTTGTCGACTTTGGCTTCGCCGGTATCGAGCTGCATCTCGGCGTGGTCACCCACGATCAGGGCGCCGTTCTGGCGAAGACGGACATTGCCGTTCAGTTCGCCACGGTTTTCTGTCTGATAAAGGCTGGCTTCCTCAGACTCCGCCTGTAGGCCACCTTGACGCAATACGACGTCACCGGCCAGGGTCGCGACCTGTTCTTCCTGTTGATAACGAGAGGCCTTGGCACCGACGAACATCGGCGCGTCGCTCATCTTCGTCTTGTCATTCATGCCAGGACGGATCGGCTCGACGTAGGCACCTGAACAATAGGGGCCTGTTTCGGCCAATTGAGCCGGGGTAAGTTTCTCCCGCGGAACCCAATCCAGGTGGCTGTAGTCAGCACTGCGCGACTTCAGGCCTCGGCCTTTGGCTTCGGTGACCAGTGTGGGGGTGGCTTTTTCGCCGCCACGGGAACCGCTGTCCGAAGGGCCTTGGCCGGTCGAACTAACAGCGTCCGTGCTATGCACGGGCCGCGGCGGCAGTTGAGCAGCGTTGGCTTTCGGCGCGCAATCCCAGGTGCCCGAAGCAGAGACTGAGCAGTCATACTGTTCCGCGGCAACCACGAATTGAGTGGCTAGAGGTTGCATCGCCAGCAAACTGCCGGTTACGAGCAACGGAAATTTTTTACGGAACGCGGGGGATTTCAATGCCATCTTATTAGTCCGGGCTTCCTGCGTGCCATCTGCCGGCGGGGGGCCGCACGCCTCTCGATGGGCTGAAAAAGATGTCGGATAATAAAGCATGACCCGCTTGACGGCTAGCGCCGTCGGAGACCCTAGCAATGCCAGATCAAGATGTACGCCTGCAACACCTGAAAGTTTGGCTCAATGATCAGTTACACACGCTGTTCGCAGCTCAAGGCTGGGGCGCTGTACCCCCGGCCACGTTGACCGCCGCCAGCAGTGATGCCAGTTTTCGGCGATATTTCCGTTGGGAGGGCGAAGGTCGAACTTTTATTGTGATGGATGCGCCTCCACCCCAGGAAAACTGCAAACCCTTCGTGGATATCGCTCATTTACTGGCTAAATCAGGAATTAATGTTCCGAAAATTTATGCCGAAGACCTGACGCGAGGCTTTCTTCTGCTCAACGACTTGGGTCGCAAGACCTACCTCGACGTGATCAATACCGAGAATGCCGACGCGCTGTTCGCCGATGCGTTCGACGCGTTGCTGGCCTATCAGCAGTTGCCGATGGACGCACCGTTGCCGAGCTATGACGTCGCGCTGTTGCGCCGCGAGCTGGAACTCTTCCCCGAGTGGTATGTACGTCGTCATCTGGGCGTCGAGATGAGCCCCGCACAGCTGGGGGCGTGGCAGCGGGTCAGCGATCTGTTGATCGACAGCGCGCTGGAGCAACCCAACGTGTTGGTGCATCGCGACTATATGCCGCGCAACTTGATGCACAGCGAGCCGAACCCTGGCGTGCTGGATTTTCAGGATGCGGTGTATGGGCCGGTGACCTATGACGTGACCTGCCTGTTCAAGGATGCATTCTTGAGCTGGCCCGAGGAGCGTGTGCGCGGCTGGTTACTGACGTATTGGCAAGCAGCCGGCAAGCTGGGCATCCCGGTGCAGACGGAGTTTGAAGATTTTCTGCGGGCCAGTGATCTGATGGGCGTGCAGCGACATTTGAAAGTTATCGGTATTTTTGCGCGTATTTGCCACCGTGACGGCAAGCCTCGCTACCTGGCCGACGTGCCGCGTTTCTTCGCCTATATAGATACCGTATTGGCGCGGCGCCCGGAGCTGGCTGAGTTGGCTGAGTTGCTGGCAAGCCTGCGTCAACCTGTTGGAGTTGTTGTATGAAAATGAAGGTAGTAAGCGCATGAAAGCGATGATTCTCGCCGCAGGTAAAGGCGAGCGCATGCGGCCTTTGACCTTGCACACGCCGAAGCCTCTGGTGCGTGCGGGCGATGTGCCCCTGATCGAATATCACCTGCGGGCGCTGCTCGCAGCGGGATTCACAGAGGTGGTGATCAACCATGCCTGGCTGGGTCAGCAGATCGTGGATTATCTCGGTGACGGGCAGCGCTTGGGTTTGAGCATCCGTTATTCCGCCGAAGGCGAGCCGCTGGAAACCGGTGGCGGGATATTCCGTGCCCTGCCGCTGCTGGGCGACGAGTCGTTTTTGGTGGTGAACGGCGATATCTGGACGGATTACGATTTCACCCGTTTGCATCGACCTATCCCCGGGCTGGCGCATCTGGTGCTGGTCGATAACCCTGCGCATCACCCTGCAGGCGATTTTGCGCTGGTGGATGGGCATGTCCTGGATAGCCATGAGGTTGCCAGCCAAACCGCACCGCGGCTGACCTACAGTGGCGTGGCCATCCTCCATCCACGCCTGTTCGACGGTTGCGTGGCCGGTGCCTTCAAGCTGGCGCCGTTGTTGCGCGAAGCCATGGCGCAAGGGCAGGTCACGGGCGAGCATTTCACGGGGCGCTGGGTCGATGTCGGTACCCATGAGCGCTTGGCTGAAGTCGAGCAGTTGCTTGCGGTGAGTCGCTAAATGCTGTGGCCAGGCACGTTGATTGGCGCTGGCGCCGGTTTTGCTATCGCCAGCATTCCGGGCGCGCTGCTGGGGGCGTTGCTCGGACAGGCGCTTGATCGGCGTCTGGAGTTGCACAGCTGGGCACATCTGCGTCAGCGACTGGGTGGACGCAAGGTCCCGCGTGACGATGAGTTGCTGTTCATTCTGCTCGGTCGTTTGGCCAAGAGTGATGGGCGAGTGGTTGATGGGCATATTCAGCAGGCTCGCGTGGAAATGCGTCGACTGGGCCTGAGTGAGCCGGCGCAGCGTCGTGCGATTCTGGCCTTCAATCGCGGCAAGGAAGGGCGCGACCGCCTGCGTGGGCACCTGGGCCGCATGAAGACCCAGCCGCATGCCGCCGAAGGGTTGCTGCGAGCGTGCTGGCGCATGGCCTGGGCCGACGGCAAGGTGTCACGGATCGAAACTGAGTTGATTGTGCTGTGGGGCAAATGGTTGGGCTGGGCAGCGCCAAGCGTTCAGGCATTAGCCGGCGAGTACGATCCGCACAAAAAGCCATTAACCCGTAGCGGTGATGACTATCAAGAGGCGCTGCAGTTGCTGGGCGTGGCAGCGGACGCAGAGCCGGCGCAGATCAAGCGCGCTTATCGACGTCTGCTCAGCCGCCACCACCCGGATAAAGTGGCGGGTACAGGGGCCAGCCTTTTGCAGGTGCGCGAAGCCACCGAGAAAACCCGTGATCTGCATCAAGCCTATATGCTGATTCGCGAGCGGCGGGATTTTCGCTGATCAGAGGTGTCAGGTGGATCGCTTTCGTGAATGAATTCACTCCCACAGTTGACCCTGTAGGCGCTGACTTGTCTGCGAATCGACTGCGCAGCAGTCGCAAAATAGCTGGACTCAGCGCCGCATGACGGTCCTGCAGGTCAGACGCGCCCCCGGTTTGCTGCGCGACAGCCCAGCCTCGAAAGGCGTGGCGGGGGTTCTTACATTACTTGGCCTCCAGCCAGCCACGAATGCGCCGGAACAGTTGCTCCTGTTCGGCGGTGTTGTTGCCCGGCAATGCCGTCAGCGCGACCTGCGTGTAGCCTTTGTTTTTCGTGCGTTTGCTCGCTTGCAGGCGTTGCAGTGCCGCCTGGCGGTATTGCGGCAAGTCCTTGTAGACGAAGTCCGCCGTTTTTACGTTCAGCGTTGTCGCCAGTTCATCCAGGGACGGCTTGGTGTTGGATGGCTCTTGCGCCGATACCATGACCAGTTTCTGGATGTTTGGCGACGGTCGCTCGCTCAAGTAGCGGGCGGCCCAATAGGCGCCGCTGCCATGCCCGACTAATACAATGCTGCGGGCTTTTTGCTGTTGCGCGTAGGCGATGGCGCTTTCAATGCGGGCGAAAATGCGCTCGGCCTCAGCCTTGGCGTGCTCTTCAGCGGCAGCTGCGCGCGCCACTTTGTCAGCTGCGTCGGCTTCGGCAGTGCTCGCGGGGTCGGCTTTTTTTGAGGACTCGCCGGTTTTGGCGTCCTTGTCCGCTGCAGTTTGATCTACGACAGCCACGGTTTCTTCGATGCGTGGCAAGCTGCCGCCGTTGGCCGTATCTGGCAGGGTCAGGCTCAAGCTGTCCCAGCCAGCATCGGGAAATTTGCGCCGCAGGGGCCCTACCGCCTGTGGCCAGTCCGCCGATTCGCCAGCCCCCGGGATGATGATCACTGCGCCCTTGGGTTGAGCGACGTTGGCGGGTTTCCACAGGGCGAGGAAGCTACCGCTGTCGGCCTGCAACTCTTGTTGTTCCTGTTGCGGCAGTTGGCGTTGGAGGGCGAGGGTGTCCTCCTGGCTGCGGTCCAGCAACAGTTGGCGTTCTGCAGGTACGGCTTCGGCTGCCGGTTTGTCCGACGCTGGATCAGCGGCCATTACCGGCAAGGCACAAGGTAGTATCAGCGACAGGCATAAGGCGGGAAACGTTGCGCTAAAGGTGTAGGACATCGGATATTCCAAGCCAGAAACAATCCTCGCAGCCTAATGGGTTGATCAGCATTTGTCAGGCGTGCTCAGGGTAGTAATGCAATGCGGGACACAATTCAGGAAGCCACGGAATGAAACGCTCATGATTCGATCACTGCGATGTTGGGTTCTCGCTTGTGCATGGGGGGCCTTGATTGCTCTGCCTTTGGTGGGCGTGCCGTTCGTGGCGTCGGCCGAGCCAGCGCCAGCATCCTCTGCCGCGACGTTGAGCGTGGAGCAGCGCGCCTGGCTTGATCAGCACGGCCCGTTAAGGGTGGGTCTGGTTCTGCAGGCGCCCTATGCACAGTTTGATCGGCGCCTGCAGCAATTGTCGGGGGCCAATGTCGACCTGATGAATTCGCTGGCCAATACCCTGCAGGTCGAACTGCTCTGGCGCAATTTTCCGGATCAGGCCGCGCTGGAGAAGGCCGTGGGCGAGGGGGCTGTCGATCTGGCGCCGGGGCTGACACAAACGCCTGCTGGTTTGCGTCTATGGTTGTTTTCCGACCCTTACATGCGCGTGCCGAATCTGGTGGTCGGCGAGCGCCAAGGGGCGGGAGCAGTCGATCTGGAGAAACTTGACAGCAGTGTCCGCGTTGCCGTGCGCATGCCCAGTGCAGTCGCCGATTATTTGCGCGGGACTTACACGCACCTCAATCTGCAAGGGGTGCCCCTGGAGCGCCAGGCGTTGCAGTTATTGTTGAGTCAGCAGGCCAAATACGCCGTGATTGACGAGGCGCAGCTCAGCCGTTTGTCCATCGAACCGGATTTTGCCGATTTGGCGGTGGTGGGCGACATCGGCTTGCCGCAGCTGTTACGCGTGGCGTCGCGAAAAAACTTGCCAGAGCTGGCCGACATCGTCAGTGCCGCGCTGCACGCGATCCCCGCCAGAGACCTTGAGCAGTTGCACGCACGTTGGTTGCAGCCCAAATACCCACGGCTGACTGAGTCACCGGGTTTCTGGCAAAACCTCAGTTTGTTGTTTGCGGTGATGGGACTGGCCTGTTTTGCGATTGTGATCTGGCAGCGCCGTCAGCAACAGGAGCTGGAACACAGCCTGCTGGCTGCGCGTGAAGACATTGCTTTGCGCCAAGCCAGTGAGGCGGCGTTGCGGCTGACGCAGTTCTCTATCGATCAAAGCACGGTTGGCATTCTCTGGGTCAATTGGGACAGTCATGTGCGCTACGCCAACCGCGCCGCCGAGGCCATGCTGGGGTATGGCGTGGGCGGGGTGGTGGATCGGCCGCTGATCGACTTCGAACCAAGCCTGCACATGGATCGCTGGTTGAATCTGTGGCGGCGCGCCCGTTCCACGGAGGACAGCCCACAAAGTTTCGAGACAAACTGTGTCTGCGCGAATGGCAGTATGTTGCCCACCGACGTGTCCTTGAGTTTTCTGCGCTTTCGCGATGCTGAATACCTCGTGGTTTACCTCACCGACGTGACTGATCGGCGTAGGGCATTGGCCGCGTTGCAAGAAAGTGAAGCGCGCCTGCAAGGGATCGCGGCCAACGTGCCGGGTCTGGTGTTCCGTCTGGAGCGGGCGAACGCAGGCGATGCGCCGGAGTTCGCCTATATCAGTGAAGGGAGTGAAAGCCTGGTCGGCTATTCGCCCGCAACCTTGCGTCATAAAGAGATGGGACTGCGCAATCTGGTGCACCCGGATGATCGCGCGGGCTATCACGTCATTCAGGATCGCTCTCTGGACGGCAATAGCGACTGGTCATGGCAGGGACGCATCCTGACCCGCAATGGTGAGGAGCGCTGGGCGGAGATCAAGGCCATCGCCCGGCGTCTGGAGGATGATCGCGTGGTCTGGGACGGGATCGTCTGGGACATCAGTGAAAGCAAGCGTATAGAACTGGAGTTGGCCGGTTCCCGTGAACAACTGCGCGAACTGTCAGCGCACCTGGAAAGTGTGCGTGAAGAAGAGAAAGCCCGCATCGCCCGCGAGGTGCATGACGAGCTGGGGCAGATGCTGACCGTACTCAAGCTGGAAACGTCGATGTGTGAGCTGGCTTACGCCGACCTTGATCCGGGCCTGCACGAGCGGCTGAACAGCATGAAACGCCTGATCTCGCAGCTCTTTCAACTGGTGCGTGATGTCGCCACGGCGCTGCGCCCGCCGATTCTGGATGCCGGCATTGCGTCGGCCATTGAATGGCAGGCCCGGCGTTTTGAGGCGCGCACCCAGATTCCGTGTCTTGTAGAGGTCCCCGATAACCTGCCCATGCTCAGCGATGCCAAGGCCATCGGCTTGTTTCGGATTCTTCAGGAAGCATTGACCAACGTGATGCGTCACGCCCAGGCGCATACCGTCGAGCTGAGTCTGACGCTGGATGACGGCATGCTGTGCATGACCATCGCCGACGACGGTTGCGGTTTTGTGCCCGAGCAGGGCAGGCCAACCTCGTTCGGTCTGGTGGGCATGCGCGAACGGGTGTTGATGCTGGGTGGCAGATTGCTGCTGGACAGTGAGTCCGGTGAAGGCACAACCTTGCGTGTGTACATTCCACTTGCCGATTAATTATTGAAAGCTGCTGGGCAGGAGCGTGAAACGTGATTCGTGTATTGGTAGCAGAAGACCACACCATTGTCCGTGAAGGCATCAAACAACTGATCGGGCTGGCGAAGGATCTGGCGGTGGTGGGTGAGGCCAGCAACGGTGAACAACTGCTGGAAACCTTGCGTCATGTCGAGTGCGAAGTGGTGTTGCTGGATATTTCCATGCCGGGCGTGAATGGCCTGGAAGCGATCCCGCGAATTCGTGCCCTGAACAACCCGCCGGCGATTCTGGTGTTGTCCATGCACGACGAGGCGCAGATGGCCGCCCGTGCATTGAAGATCGGCGCTGCCGGTTACGCCACCAAGGACAGCGATCCGGCGTTGCTGCTGACGGCGATTCGGCGGGTGGCTGCCGGTGGGCGTTACATCGACCCGGATCTGGCGGACCGCATGGTGTTTGAAGTCGGCCTGACCGATAACCGTCCGCTTCACTCGCTACTGTCCGAGCGCGAGTTTTCAGTGTTCGAGCGCCTGGCACAGGGGGCGAACGTCAACGACATTGCCCAGCAACTGGCCTTGAGCAGCAAAACCATCAGCACACACAAAGCGCGACTGATGCAGAAGCTTCACGTCACTTCGCTGGCCGATCTGGTGAAGTATGCAATGGAGCACAAGTTGCTCTAATCAGGCGCATGTCTGAAAGCGACACGGTTAAATCTCATGTTTTGCAGGCCCTGACGTGTCGTGAAAGGTGTCGACGCGACCCAGTTACGACACCTCATACCTAATCGCGCCATCGCTGTAGGGCAATCCCTACAGCAATCTCTCTTGCCCCCCGATTTGCGCGGCCAATGGTCTGATCTAGGATTAATCCACGGCAGACAAAACAAAGGTGTGGGTAATGAGCGACGTCGATTCAAGTGCTGGGGCGAGTGAAGTTCTGGTCAGCTTCCGTGGTGTGCAAAAGAGCTACGACGGCGAAGCACTGATCGTCAAAAACCTCAACCTGGAAATTCGCAAAGGCGAGTTCCTCACCCTGCTGGGGCCTTCCGGTTCTGGCAAGACCACCAGCTTGATGATGCTGGCCGGTTTCGAAACGCCAACCGCTGGCGAAATCCTGTTGGCTGGCCGCGCGATCAACAACGTGCCGCCGCACAAGCGTGACATCGGCATGGTGTTCCAGAACTATGCCTTGTTCCCGCACATGACCGTCTCGGAAAACCTGGCGTTTCCGCTGACTGTCCGCGGCTTGAACAAGACCGACGTCAGCGAGCGGGTCAAGCGTGTGCTGAGCATGGTTCAGCTCGACACCTTCGCCCATCGTTACCCGGCGCAGCTTTCTGGCGGTCAACAACAGCGTGTGGCCTTGGCCCGGGCGCTGGTGTTCGAACCACAGCTGGTGTTGATGGATGAACCCTTGGGTGCGCTGGACAAACAACTGCGCGAGCACATGCAGATGGAGATCAAGCACCTGCACGAACGCCTCGGCGTTACCGTGGTGTACGTGACCCATGACCAGGGTGAAGCCCTGACCATGTCTGACCGGGTGGCGGTATTCCATCAGGGCGAGATTCAGCAGATTGCGCCTCCGCGCACGCTCTACGAAGAACCGAAAAACACGTTTGTCGCCAACTTCATCGGCGAAAACAACCGTCTTAACGGCAACCTGGTCAGCCGCACAGGTGATCGGTGTGTCGTGGCATTGGCCCGTGGCGAGAAGGTCGAGGCGCTGGCAGTCAATGTTGGCAAGATCGGTGACCCGGTGACCTTGTCGATTCGCCCTGAGCGCGTTCGTGTGAACGGCCACAGTGAAAGCTGTGTGAACCGTTTCTCTGGCCGCGTCGCTGAATTCATTTATCTGGGTGACCACGTTCGTGTGCGTCTGGAAGTTGCAGGAAAAACAGACTTCTTCGTCAAACAGCCAATCGCCGAGCTGGATCCGGGGTTGACGGTGGGCGACGTTGTGCCAATTGGATGGCAGGTCGAACACGTTCGCGCGCTCGATCCCTTGCTGGAAGCGCATTAATTAACAGTCAGAGGCGAATCAATCGCCCCACGCATACCCAACACTGCACTGTGGAGAGAACAATAAATGCTTAAATCTTTGAAGTTCACCGCTATTACGCTCGGCATGATGTGCGCGGCAAACGCCATGGCGGCGGCAGATCTGACCGTTATATCCTTCGGCGGCGTCAACAAGGCAGCTCAGGAAAAAGCGTTCTACGCACCGTGGGAAAAAGCTGGCAACGGTAAGGTGGTTGCGGGTGAGTACAACGGCGAAATGGCCAAAGTCAAAACCATGGTCGACACCAAGAGCGTCTCTTGGGACCTGGTAGAAGTCGAATCGCCCGAGCTGTCCCGTGGTTGCGATGAAGGGATGTTCGAAGAGATCGATCCTGCGATGCTTGGCAAGTCGGAAGACTATGTCAAAGGCGCTATCCAGACCTGCGGCGTTGGCTTCTTCGTGTGGTCCACCGTGCTGGCCTACAACGCCGACAAACTGAAAACCGCCCCAACCAGCTGGGCTGATTTCTGGGACGTGAAAAAATTCCCGGGCAAGCGTGGTCTGCGTAAAGGCGCCAAGTACACCTTGGAATTCGCCTTGATGGCTGACGGCGTAGCCCCTAAAGATGTTTACAAAGTGCTGGCGGGTAAAGGCGGTCAAGACCGTGCATTCAAAAAGCTCGACGAACTCAAGCCGAGCATTCAGTGGTGGGAAGCGGGCGCACAACCGCCACAGTTCCTGGCCTCCGGTGACGTCGTGATGAGCTCCGCCTACAACGGCCGTATTGCCGCTGTGCAAAAAGAAAGCAACCTGAAAGTAGTCTGGAACGGCGGCATCTACGACTTCGACGCATGGGCCATCCCAAAAGGCTCGAAAAACGCCGAAGCAGCGAAGAAATTCATCGCCTTCTCGGTCAAGCCAGAACAGCAGAAGACCTACTCGGAAAACATCGCTTACGGCCCAGCTAACACCCAAGCCGTACCGCTGTTGGACAAAGGCATCCTGAAAGATATGCCGACCACCCCGGAAAACATCAAGGACCAGGTGCAGATCGACGTGAGCTTCTGGGCTGACAACGGCGAGCAACTGGAGCAGCGCTTCAACGCGTGGGCGGCCAAGTAACCGTTTTACGTTGAGTTAGATCCAGGTGCGCTCCCTCTTCTGCTGTAGATAGGGAGGAGGGGCGCATCCATCGTTCAAAGATTTTCGGAGTTCGCTATGGCCATCACAGTGCCCCTTACAGAAGGCGCCAGCCCCACCCTGAAACAGCGTCTGGCTCGTGCTGAACGGGTCAATCGCTGGAAGGCTCAGGCATTGATCGCTCCTCTGGTGCTGTTTTTGCTGCTGGTATTTCTGGTGCCGATTATTGCGCTGCTCTACAAGAGCGTCGGTAACCCTGAAGTGGTCGGCGCCTTACCGCGTACGGTTGCAGCGGTGGCCCAATGGGACGGCAAGAGTCTTCCGTCCGAGGCTGCTTACCAGGCACTGAGCGTGGACCTGGCTGAAACCCGCAAGAATCAGACCCTTGGCGATTTGTCCAAGCGCCTGAATATGGAACTGGCCGGTTATCGCAGCCTGCTGACGAAAACCGCCCGCGCATTGCCGTTCAAGACTGAACCGACTTCTTATAAAGAAGCGCTCGAAGCTGTCGATGAGCGCTGGGGCGATCCTGCCTATTGGCAAGCGATCCGCCGTAACACCAGTAGCGTTACTCCTTATTACTTGCTGGCCGCAGTCGACCATCGCATCGATGACCTCGGTGAAGTGGCGCCCGCGACCCCTGATCAAGCAATTTACGTGGATATTTTCGCCCGCACGTTCTGGATGGGTCTGGTCATCACCGCGATCTGCCTGGTACTGGCTTACCCGTTGGCGTACCTGCTGGCGAATCTGCCTTCCCGGCAAAGCAACCTGCTGATGATTATGGTGCTGCTGCCATTCTGGACCTCGATTCTGGTGCGGGTTGCCGCGTGGATTGTATTGCTCCAATCGAGTGGCTTGATCAACAGTGCCTTGATGGCGATGGGCATCATTGATAAACCGCTGGAGCTGGTGTTCAACCGGGTCGGCGTTTACATCTCGATGGTGCACATCATGCTGCCGTTCATGATCCTGCCGATTTACAGCGTGATGAAGGGGATTTCCCCGACGTACATGCGGGCGGCCATTTCCCTGGGCTGCCATCCATTCGCCAGCTTCTGGCGCGTGTATTTCCCCCAGACCTATGCGGGTGTCGGTGCAGGTTGTCTGTTGGTGTTCATTTTGTCGATTGGCTACTACATCACGCCGGCGTTGCTCGGCAGCCCGAACGATCAGATGGTCAGCTACTTCGTCGCCTTTTACACCAACACCAGTATCAACTGGGGCATGGCCACGGCTTTGGGCGGTTTGCTGTTGATGGCAACCATCGTGCTTTACCTGATTTATAACTGGCTAGTCGGCGCCAGCCGCATGCGCCTGAGCTGAGGAGAATCAACATGCTGAGCCCTTACACGTCTCCTATTGAGCGGGTCTGGTACTACGCCCTGCGTATTCTCTGCGGGCTGGTGCTTTTGTTTCTGGTCCTGCCGGTGCTGGTGATCATTCCGCTGTCGTTCAACTCAGGGAGCTTTCTGGTCTACCCGCTGCAAGGGTTTTCCATGCACTGGTACCAGGACTTCTTCTCCTCAGCTGAATGGATGCGCTCGCTGAAGAACAGTATGATCGTTGCGCCTGCGGCCACGGTATTGGCAATGGGCTTCGGTACGCTGGCAGCGATTGGCCTGACGCGTGGCAACTTCCCGGGCAAGGCGTTGGTCATGGCCCTGGTGATTTCGCCAATGGTCGTTCCGGTGGTCATTGTCGGTGTCGCCAGCTACCTGTTCTTCGCCCCGCTGGGGTTGGGCAACAGTTACATATCGCTGATTCTGGTGCATGCGGTGTTGGGTGTGCCCTTCGTGATCATCACGGTGTCGGCGACCTTGCAGGGCTTCAACCACAATCTGGTTCGTGCTGCCGCCAGCCTCGGGGCATCCCCACTGACTGCGTTCCGCCGGGTGACCTTGCCGCTGATCGCGCCAGGTGTGGTATCGGGTGCGTTGTTTGCGTTCGCCACCTCGTTCGATGAAGTGGTCGTGACCTTGTTCCTCGCTGGCCCGCAACAGGCCACGCTGCCCCGGCAGATGTTCAGCGGTATTCGCGAAAACCTCAGCCCGACCATCGCCGCTGCGGCCACTATGCTGATCGCGTTCTCGGTGGTGCTGTTGCTGGTACTGGAATGGTTGCGCGGACGTAGCGAGAAGTTGCGAACTCAAGTGGCTTGATCGATCTGGCAGGAAATATCCGAGGCTGACCCCGGTTCTGCGGGATCGGGGTCTGGCTCGGATCTGTGGAGAGTTGCACCCGGCCCGACTAAGGTACAATGCGCGCCACCGAGATTCTGCTCAAAGGTGCGTCATGCAGCCCTTCGTTATTGCTCCTTCAATTCTTTCCGCCGACTTCGCCCGCCTGGGCCAGGAAGTCGACAATGTTCTTGCCGCTGGCGCGGACATTGTTCACTTCGATGTCATGGACAATCACTACGTACCTAACCTGACCATCGGCCCGATGGTCTGCACGGCATTGCGCAAGTACGGGATCACCGCGCCCATCGATGTTCATTTGATGGTCAGCCCGGTTGACCGCATGATCGGCGACTTCATCGACGCTGGCGCCACGTACATCACCTTCCACCCTGAAGCCACGCAGCACGTCGACCGCTCACTGCAGTTGATCCGTGAAGGCGGCTGCAAGGCCGGTCTGGTGTTCAACCCGGCCACGCCGCTGAACGTGCTTGAGTATGTGATGGACAAGGTCGACATGATCTTGCTGATGAGCGTGAACCCCGGTTTTGGCGGGCAGAAGTTCATTCCCGGCACTCTGAACAAACTGCGTGAAGCGCGGGCGCTGATAGAAGCCTCCGGCTATGACATTCGTCTGGAGATCGACGGCGGGGTCAATGTGAACAACATTCGTGAGATCGCTGCCGCCGGTGCCGACACCTTTGTCGCGGGCTCCGCTATCTTCAACGCGCCGGACTACCAAGAGGTCATCCAGAAAATGCGTGCCGAACTGGCGTTGGCTCGCCCATGAGCGGGTTTGAGCAGCTGTTCCCGGGCCGCTTGCCCAAGCTGGTGATGTTCGATCTGGATGGCACATTGATCGATTCGGTGCCGGACCTTGGAGCGGCCGTGGATAAAATGCTGCTCAAACTGGGGCGCCCGCCCGCGGGTGTCGAGGCTGTACGGCTCTGGGTCGGCAACGGGGTGCGCGTATTGGTGCGTCGCGCCTTGGCCAGCGACATCGATCACAGCGCCGTTGATGAGGCGTTGACCGAAGAGGCCCTGGCGATTTTCATGGAGGTATACGCGGGCAGTCACGCGCTGACGCAGGTGTACCCCGGGGTGCGCGAAACCTTGAAGTGGATGCAGAAACAGGGCGTTGAAATGGCCCTTATCACCAACAAACCGGAGCGCTTCGTCGCGCCGCTGCTGGATGAGCTGAAGCTGGGACGGTTTTTCCGCTGGATCATCGGCGGCGATACGTTGCCGCAACAGAAGCCTGATCCGGCTGCGCTGTTTTTTGTGATGAAAATGGCTGGTGTTCCGGCATCCCAGTCGCTATTTGTCGGTGACTCGCGCAACGATGTGCTGGCAGCAAAAGCGGCAGGCGTTGCCAGTGTGGCGCTCAGCTATGGCTACAACCATGGCCGGCCGATTGCCGAGGAATCGCCGTCGCTGGTTATTGATGACCTGCGTATGCTGCTCCCCGGTTGCTTAGATTCTGCCGCTGCGCTAACGTTGGCCGACGTCAAATCCCCCCCTCAAAGAGATTCCATCGTGGTGGTCACCCGCAAGCTCTGGATGAAAGTCATCAAGGCCCTGGCCCGCTGGCGTTGGCGCGCCTGACTTGACTCTGGCCGGTCCACCGGCGCGTTTGCATACCTGACCGTTTTACCCTCAAGCCACGAGGCTGATCATGACCCGCGAAGAATTTCTGCGTTTGGCTGCTGCCGGTTACAACCGTATCCCGCTTGCCTACGAAACCCTTGCCGACTTCGACACACCGCTGTCGATCTACCTGAAACTGGCCGACCAGCCGAACTCTTATTTGCTGGAGTCGGTGCAGGGCGGCGAGAAATGGGGCCGCTACTCGATCATTGGCCTGCCATGCCGCACCGTGATGCGTGTTCACGAACAGCAGATCAGCGTGACCCGGGACGGCGTCGAGATCGAGCGCCTGGAGTCGGAAGACCCGTTGGCGTTCGTCGAAGAATTCAAGGCGCGCTACAACGTGCCGACCATTGCCGGGTTACCGCGTTTCAACGGCGGGCTGGTGGGTTACTTCGGTTACGACTGCGTGCGTTATGTCGAGAAGCGCCTGGGTAAATGTCCGAACCCGGACCCGCTGGGCGTGCCGGATATCCTGCTGATGGTGTCGGATGCGGTGGTGGTGTTCGACAACCTCGCCGGCAAGATGCACGCGATCGTGCTGGTCGACCCGGCTGAAGCCGGCGCCTACGAAAGTGGCCTGGCGCGTCTGGACGAGCTGATGGGAAAACTTCGTCAGCCGATTACCCCACGTCGCGGTCTTGATCTGACCCGGCCGCAGGCGCCTGATCCGATATTCCGCTCCAGTTTCACTCAAGACGATTACGAGCGCGCAGTGGACACCATCAAGGAGTACATCCTTGCCGGTGACGTGATGCAGGTCGTTCCGTCGCAACGCATGTCGATCGACTTCAAGGCCGCCCCCATCGACTTGTACCGTGCGCTGCGTTGTTTCAACCCGACGCCTTATATGTATTTCTTCAACTTTGGCGACTTCCATGTCGTGGGCAGTTCGCCGGAAGTATTGGTGCGGGTCGAAGACAACCTGATCACCGTGCGCCCGATTGCCGGTACCCGTCCGCGCGGCGCAAACGAAGAAGAAGATCTGGCGCTGGAAAAAGACCTGCTTTCCGATCACAAAGAGGTCGCCGAGCACTTGATGTTGATCGATCTGGGGCGCAACGACACCGGTCGCGTGTCTGAAATCGGCTCGGTCAAACTCACGGAAAAAATGGTCATCGAGCGTTACTCTAACGTGATGCACATTGTTTCCAACGTCACTGGCCAGTTGAAAAGCGGCCTGACGGCGATGGATGCCCTGCGTGCGATTCTGCCGGCGGGCACTTTGTCTGGCGCGCCGAAAATCCGCGCCATGGAAATTATTGACGAGCTGGAACCGGTCAAGCGTGGTGTCTATGGTGGCGCAGTGGGGTACCTGGCCTGGAACGGCAACATGGACACCGCGATTGCGATCCGTACCGCAGTGATCAAGAACGGTGAGCTGCACGTGCAGGCCGGTGGCGGTATCGTCGCTGACTCTGTGCCCGCGCTGGAATGGGAAGAGACCCTGAACAAGCGCCGCGCCATGTTCCGTGCGGTGGCGCTGGCTGAGCAAGAACCGCTTTCCTGAGGTGAGGGCGGTGTGTCAAACACACCGTCTTCGTGCTCGTGAGCAATCTCGCTTCGTAAGCTGGCCAATGGTGCTTTGCACGCGTGATAACGCACTGTTCGCCCAGGTAGACTGCCATGCCTCGTCAGCTTTGTATGGATGGCGCGGCGGCGGGAAACCAGATAATCACTGTAGGGTTATGCCTTAACAAAAAACTCTGCGTAGAGCAGGGCTGTTAACGCACCAAAAGTTACGTTGGCTGTGCGCAATTGTAACATTTTGATGCGTATAATCCGCCGCGGAAAAGTCTTGTCTTGATGGCGTCACCCCTAGGGTGCCATTTCGCTATTCCTCCCGAATGCCAATCTTAAACCCGCGCAAGGAGACTCCAGCCATGGATCCTGCCCATTCTCGGTGGGTCACGCAGTGGGACGCCAAACGGAATGTAATGGGTGCGCGGGATTATTCAGCGGTCTGAATCACTGAATGACTTGGCCACCTTCCCTGCATCTACCGTGTAGCGTTCGCTTGCGTGGCCTCTCTCAGTTGTTTCGTTTCCCCTCATTAGAGTGTGCTGTGACTGCCTGTTGCGCAGTTTCGGATGCTGCGCTCTGGAAGACACTGACCTTGTGGTCAGGGACCATGCTCAGATAGCTGCTGGAATCAGTGAACATGAATAAGGTATTCCGTCATTACATCCCGGTAACCGCAAAGCGGCTGCTTCCCAACCGTTGGGATCTGGTAGCCATGCCGTTGGTTATCGGTTTTTTGCTGTTTTTTTCGATTGGCGCACAACAGACCTGGGCACCGATTTCAACCTTGCAGAGCGAGGCTATTTCGCTTGATCCGGGTAACCTGCCCGAATATGCGGTACGCACCACATTGCGCATGCTTGCAGCGATGGTTGCGTCCCTGATATTTACGCTGGTTTACGGTACGTTGGCTGCCAAAAGTCGGCGGGCAGAGAAGCTGTTGGTGCCGGTGCTGGATATCCTGCAATCGGTGCCCGTTCTGGGCTACATCTCGTTTACGGTAACGTTTTTCCTGTTGCTGTTTCCAGGCCGCGTACTGGGCGCTGAATGCGCTGCCATTTTTGCCATCTTCACCAGCCAGGCCTGGAACATGACGTTCAGCTTCTATCAGTCACTGCGCATGCTGCCTAGTGACTTGGTGGAGGTGTCCAGCAATCTACAGCTTTCCGGTTGGCAAAAATTCTGGAAGCTGGACGTTCCGTTTGCCATACCAGGGCTAGTCTGGAACATGATGATGAGCATGTCCGGGGGCTGGTTTTTTGTGGTTGCCTCGGAAGCCATCACCGTGGGCGACAAGACCATCACGCTGCCAGGTGTAGGCTCCTATCTGGCGGTTGCCATCGAACAACGCGACCTGCATGCGGTGGGCTACGTCATCCTGGCGATGATTGCGGTCATCCTTCTCTATGACCAGTTCCTGTTTCGGCCGTTGGTGGCATGGGCCGACAAATTCCGTATGGAAGACACCGCCTCCCAAGCTGGCGCGCCTGAATCCTGGGTGCTGAACCTGATTCAGCGGACCCGGGTTATTCAACGCCTGTTGCGGCCTTTTGCCCGGGCCATGACCCGCATTGGCCATATGCGCCTGAGCTTGCCTCGATCGAAAACCGTGGCGACACCCCCTGATCCCGCCATCTCACGGGCTATCGACTGGGTGTGGGGGGGAGTGATTGCGGTGCTCACGCTGTACATCCTGTACCGGATCGCGGGTTACGTTAGCAGCGAGGTGACACTTGCAGAGGTCGGGCATGTGCTCGGGTTGGGTCTGATTACCCTGTTGCGGGTCATTCTGCTCATTGCCGTCGCATCAGTCATCTGGGTGCCACTTGGCGTGATGATTGGTTTACGTCCGCGCCTCGCGGAAAAAATCCAGCCGTTAGCCCAGTTCCTGGCTGCCTTCCCTGCAAACTTATTGTTTCCAGTGTTTGTCATCGTCATTTTGCGCTATCAGTTAAACCCCGATATCTGGTTGAGTCCGCTGATTGTGCTGGGTACACAGTGGTACATCCTGTTCAACGTAATTGCCGGTGCCAGTGCCTTCCCGAATGACTTCAAGGAAGCTGCAGCCAATTTTCGCATCCGCGGCTGGTTATGGTGGCGCAAGGTAATGCTGCCAGGCATTTTCCCGTATTACGTAACCGGGGCGATCACTGCTTCGGGCGGGGCGTGGAATGCCAGTATCGTTTCCGAATTCGTTTCATGGGGACAAGACAAGGTAGTGGCGCATGGATTGGGCGCCTACATTGCCCAGACCACTGCGGCCGGTGACTTTCCGAAAATCACGCTCGGCGTGGTGGTGATGTCGCTCTTTGTCGTGGCTTTCAATCGCTTGGTATGGCGGCCGATGTACGCCATTGCCGAAAACAAACTCCGCCTGAATTAACAGGAGTCGATGTTATGAATACCTATACCGAGCAGGCTAGCGCCGCCCCCGAAATTTACTCGCTCAATGATGTGAGCCGGGCTTTTGGCAAGGGCAAGGATGAGT
The DNA here is from genome assembly GCF_034353875.1 of Pseudomonas sp. MH9.2. Lineage (NCBI taxonomy): Bacteria > Pseudomonadati > Pseudomonadota > Gammaproteobacteria > Pseudomonadales > Pseudomonadaceae > Pseudomonas > Pseudomonas sp. MH9.2. The sequence goes on along the minus strand of NZ_CP133784.1, from coordinate 2,649,635 downwards.
TACAGGTTCTCAGTGGTGTCGATCTGACGCTACGCGAAGGCGAAATTGTGGGCATGCTGGGCCGCTCCGGGTCGGGCAAGTCGACGCTGCTGCGCATCATCGCCGGCCTGATACAACCCTCGTCTGGCGAGGTTCGATACAACGGCTCCTTGTTGACGGGCCCCGCCGAAGGTGTGGCCATGGTTTTTCAAACCTTTGCGCTGTTTCCATGGCTGACCGTACTTGAAAACGTAGAGGCAGGTCTTCAAGCCCTGCAGGTAGAGCCCAAGGCAGCACGTAAGCGTGCGCTGGATGCAATCGACCTGATCGGTCTTGATGGGTTCGAGAACGCCTATCCGCGCGAATTGTCTGGCGGGATGCGTCAACGCGTGGGCTTTGCCCGAGGCCTGGTGGTCAACCCAACCTTGTTATTGATGGACGAGCCTTTCTCTGCCCTGGATGTATTGACGGCAGAAACACTGCGAAGCGATTTGCTGGATCTGTGGAGCGGGAAACAACTGCCGATAAAATCCATCTTGATCGTGACTCACAACATCGAAGAAGCGGTATTGATGTGCGACCGTGTTCTGGTCTTGTCGTCAAATCCTGGGCGGGTCGTGGCGGAAATCAAAGTGCCGTTCGTTCACCCGCGCAATCGGCTGGATCCAACCTTTCGCAAGATGGTTGATGATATTTATGCGTTGATGACCAACCGGCGCAGTGCTGATGCCAGCACCGGCAAGGCCGAACTGCAAATGGGCAGTCCGCTGCCGGATGTCTCCACCAACCTGATGGCGGGCCTGATCGAAGCGTTGGCGGCCGAGCCCTATCATGGGCATGCCGGTTTGCCGAATGTTTCAGAACGGCTATTGCTGGAAGTCGACGATTTGTTCCCGGTGGCAGAGATGCTGGAGCATCTGGGGTTTGCTGAGCTCAAGGGCGCTGAAATCACGCTCACAGAGGCTGGCAAGTTATTCGCCGAGTACGGCACCCAGGAGCGAAAAACCATTTTTGCCGAGCATCTGGTCAAACATGTGCCATTGGCCGCACGTATCCGCCAGGTATTGCAGGAACGGCACGGGCACTGGGCGCCACGTGTACGCTTCGAGCAGGAACTGGAAGATTCGCTCAGTGGGTCCTTTGTGGAGGAAACACTGGAGAGTGTGATCAGTTGGGGGCGATACGCAGAAATTTTCTCCTACAATGACAACACTGAAACGTTCAGTCTGGAAGATGTCGAAGGCAGCCAGTAACACGTTCAGCGCATGAGATGGCAGCGTGGGGAGGGCTCGATATTGCACCGTGTGCGTGGGTAGGCTACTGTGCCCAAACGTATACATGAGACCTCCCCCAGTGTTAATCCTCAGCAAACTTTTTGTGCGCGTTATCAAGGCTCTCGGCCGTTGGCGTTGGCGCGCCTGACTGTTCTCCCTTCCGGCCAGCCGGACCTGTACCGATATGCCCTTCGATTGACTTGTCAGAGTGCCTGAGCTGGATGAATCCCAGTGACCAGACAGTGTGCGTCCGACAAGCGAGCAATATCCAAGGGCGGCTTTAAAAGTCAGTAATTTCAAGAGGTTAAATACATGTTGCTGATGATTGATAACTACGACTCCTTTACTTATAACGTCGTGCAATATTTGGGTGAGTTGGGTGCCGAGGTCAAAGTGATCCGCAACGACGAGCTGAGCATTGCCGAGATCGAAGCCCTGAACCCCGAGCGCATCGTGATTTCCCCTGGCCCATGCACCCCGACTGAAGCAGGCGTATCGCTGGAGGTGATCAAGCACTTCGCCGGTAAGTTGCCGATTCTGGGCGTGTGCCTGGGCCATCAGTCTATTGGTCAGGCATTTGGGGGCGATGTAGTGCGGGCGCGGCAAGTGATGCATGGCAAGACCAGTCCGGTGATTCATGAAGACCTTGGCGTATTCGAAGGCTTGAATCATCCGTTGACGGTCACCCGTTATCATTCTCTGGTCGTCAAGCTCGAAACCCTGCCCGATTGCCTGGAGTTGACCGCCTGGACTGAGCTTGAAGACGGTTCGGTCGATGAAATCATGGGCCTGCGGCACAAAACGCTAAATATCGAGGGGGTGCAATTTCACCCTGAGTCGATTCTTACCGAGCAGGGACATGAGCTGTTCGCCAACTTCCTCAAGCAAACTGGCGGCAGCCGTCAGGGTTAAGGGGCTTTCAAGGTTATGGCTATGGATATCAAAGGCGCGCTGGCTCGCATCGTCAACCAGCTTGATTTGAGCACCGAGGAAATGCGCGACGTCATGCGCGAAATCATGACAGGTCAGTGCACAGAAGCGCAGATAGGCGCCTTCATGATGGCCATGCGCATGAAAAGCGAAAGCATTGATGAAATCGTCGGTGCTGTTTCGGTCATGCGTGAGTTGGCCAGCAAAGTCGAACTCAAGTCCCTCGACGGCGTGGTCGACGTGGTTGGCACGGGCGGCGATGGCGCAAATATTTTTAACGTCTCCACAGCATCGTCCTTTGTGGTCGCGGCGGCTGGTTGCACGGTTGCCAAGCACGGTAATCGGGCTGTGTCCGGCAAAAGTGGCAGCGCCGATCTGCTTGAGGCGGCGGGTATCTATTTGAACCTGACGCCTGTGCAGGTGGCCCGCTGTATCGAAAGCGTGGGCATCGGCTTCATGTTTGCCCAGTCCCACCACGGCGCAATGAAATACGCCGCTGGTCCGCGTCGCGACCTTGGATTGCGCACCCTGTTTAATATGCTTGGCCCGCTTACGAATCCGGCTGGCGTCCGCCATCAGGTGGTAGGGGTGTTCAGTCAGGCGCTGTGCCGGCCGTTGGCCGAAGTCTTGCTTCGTCTCGGAAGCAAGCACGTATTGGTGGTGCACTCCCAGGATGGTCTGGACGAGTTCAGCCTCGCGGCACCGACCTTCGTGGCCGAGCTGAAAAATGGCGAAGTGACTGAATACTGGGTACAGCCGGAAGATGTGGGGATAAAAAGCCAGAGCCTGATCGGCCTGGCCGTGGAAAGCCCTGCTGCATCGCTGGAGTTGATCCGCGATGCCTTGGGGCGACGCAAGACCGAAAACGGGCAGAAAGCGGCCGAAATGATCGTGCTCAATGCGGGCGCAGCACTCTATGCTGCTGATCATGCGTCTACGCTGAAAGAGGGCGTTGCACTGGCCCACGATGCGCTGCACACCGGCCTTGCCCGGGAAAAACTGGAAGAGTTGGGTGCCTTTACCGCGGTATTCAAGCAGGAGAATGAAGGATGAGTGTGCCGACGGTTCTGGAAAAAATTCTCGCCCGCAAGGTTGAGGAGGTCGCTGCCCGCAGTGCCATGGTGAGTCTTGCCGAGCTCGAGCGCCAAGCGGCACTGGCCGACGCGCCACGCGGTTTTGCCAAGGCATTGATCAAGCAGGCCAAGAGCAAGCACCCTGCGGTCATCGCCGAAATCAAAAAAGCATCGCCGAGCAAAGGCGTGATCCGGGAAAACTTTGTCCCTGCTGACATCGCCAAAAGTTATCAAGCAGGTGGGGCAACCTGTCTGTCTGTTCTGACCGACATTGATTTCTTTCAAGGTGCCGATGCTTACCTGCAACAGGCGCGTGCCGCCTGCAGTCTGCCGGTGATTCGTAAAGACTTCATGATCGATCCGTATCAGATCGTCGAAGCCCGCGCATTAGGCGCCGACTGCGTGTTGCTGATCGTTTCCGCGCTGGACGATTCGAAGATGGCCGAGCTGGCTGCCGTCGCCAAAAGCGTGGGCCTCGATGTGCTGGTCGAAGTGCATGATGCCGCTGAGTTGGAACGCGCCCTCAAAACACTGGATACGCCGTTGGTGGGCATCAACAACCGTAACCTGCACACCTTTGACGTCAACCTGGAAACGACGCTGGACCTGCTGCCGCAGATTCCGAGTGATCGCTTGGTCATCACCGAAAGCGGCATTTTTAATCGCGCGGATGTCGAGCTGATGGAAGTCAGCGGGGTCTACTCATTTCTGGTGGGTGAAGCGTTCATGCGCAAGCAACACCCAGGGGCTGAACTGCAACGTTTGTTCTTCCCTGAGCGTGGGCCATTGATCAGTAATTAAGCGGATAGCCCTGACGCAGCGCCTACAGAGAAACCAGCATGTTAGACAAAGTCATCGATATATCCGTCGAGGCAGGCCTGCAGGCCGAGCAGGATTTGCTCGCCGCTGTGTGTGCCGGCGAGTTCGAGTACGGTTTGCTGTTATGGCGACCGCTTGATCGGGCCTTGGTGATGCCGCGACGGATGAGCCGTCTCGCAGGTTTTGAACAGGCTACCGAAGCATTGGCGGTCAGCGGGTGGCCAATACTGCTGCGTGAAAGCGGCGGCGAACCGGTCCCGCAATCACCGGCGGTGGTCAACATCGCATTGGTTTACGCCCAGCCGCGCGGTGACAATGACCGCGACCGGATCGAAAATGCCTATAACCGTCTGTGTCAGCCGATCTGTGATGTGCTGATCGAGTTGGGCGGAGCTGCCTCACTTGGGGAAGTGGACGGCGCCTTCTGTGACGGGCGTTTCAACGTCAACCTGGACGGCCGGAAAATGGTCGGTACGGCTCAGCGTTGGCGGCAGAGTCAGGGCGGGCAACGCCCCGTCGTATTGGCCCACGGCGCGCTGCTGCTGGATAACGAGCGCGAGCAAATGGTCGCTGCGGTCAACCGCTTCAACCAGATCTGCGAGCAGGATCAACGAGTCCGCGCCCACAGCCACATTGCCCTGCATGAAGCCTTCCCGGCTGCTGATGTGCTGGACCGGCTAGCCGAGCGCTATCAAAAGATCCTTGCAGGATTTTGAGCTGCCCGGCTTGCTTAGCGCGTACCAAACACCACCATGGTTTTGCCTTTGACATGCACCAGGTTCTGCTCTTGCAGTGCCTTAAGTACGCGGCCGACCATTTCCCTTGAACATCCGACAATGCGCCCGATTTCCTGGCGGGTAATCTTGATCTGCATCCCGTCGGGGTGGGTCATGGCATCGGGTTGCTTACACAGATCCAGCAGGCTGCGTGCGACCCTTCCAGTGACGTCGAGAAACGCCAGGTCGCCGACTTTTCGCGTGGTATTGCGCAACCGGTCAGCCATCTGGCTACCGATGGCGTAGAGGATATCCGGTTCTTGCTGTGTGACTTCACGGAATTTGCTGTAACTGATCTCAGCCACTTCGCACTCGGTTTTGGTGCGAACCCAGGCGCTACGCTCTACCTCGTGCCCGATCCGGTCAAACAGGCCCAGCTCACCAAAAAAATCGCCGGCATTCAGGTACGCGACAATCATCTCCCGACCCTCGTCGTTCTCGATCAGGATGGTGACAGAACCTTTGATGATGAAGAACAGCGACTCAGAGCGATCACCTGCGCAAATGATGGTGTGTTTGGCTAAGTAACGGCGCTTCTGGCAATGGCCGAGAAGGTTGTCGAGGTTTTTTATTTTGGGTGTAAGGGTTATAGCAACCATGCATGTATCCCGAAAAAGTACTGCGCCACACGGCATCCTTATAGGTATCGGCCGTGCGGGTGATTTGTCGCAGCTTATCAGGAGAGTTTGCTGTTTTTTGGGAAATTTCCTACGGACTTAATTTGATTTGGCATTTAACCGGGCATCCAGTGACAGTGTGGCCCTGTGCTAAGCTGGCGACCCTTTTTTAGCAGTGGAGTCTTGGCGATGAAGGCACGCATCCAATGGGCTGGCGAAGCCATGTTCCTCGGTGAATCCGGTAGCGGTCATGTGGTGGTAATGGACGGCCCGCCGGAAAGCGGCGGTCGCAATCTGGGCGTGCGTCCTATGGAAATGCTCCTGCTCGGCTTGGGCGGTTGCAGTAACTTCGACGTGGTCAGTATCCTGAAGAAGTCCCGTCAGCCGGTAGAAAGCTGCGAGGCGTTTCTGGAAGCCGAACGCGCGAGCGAAGATCCGAAGGTATTCACCAAGATCCATCTGCACTTCTTGGTCAAGGGCCGAGGCTTGAAAGAGGCTCAGGTCAAACGCGCCATCGAGCTGTCTGCCGAGAAGTATTGTTCGGCCTCTATCATGCTCGGTAATGCCGGTGTGGAAATTACCCATGACTATGAAATCATCGAACTGGGCTGAAACGACACTCAACTTTCACAAAAGCGGCGCACACTTGGCGATACCCGCTAGCCGACAGGCGCCGACGTCGGCATAATGCGCCACTTTTTCAGGGTGCGACCCGCTGTACCAAGGCTATAGTCGCCCCCGAACGGACAACCAAAATCGCCACCGCGAAGAGGTGTTAACCGTCCTACGCAGATGAGCCGGCCTCATCTGACGGGCATGCTTGATCACGCGGCCCGGGCCGCACATATATAGAGAGTTATTAACGGTGAAAAGCAAACTCAAGCTCCACGGGTTCAATAACCTGACAAAGACCTTGAGCTTCAACATCTATGACATCTGCTATGCGGAAACTCCGCAGGACCAGCAAGCTTACGTCGAGTACATCAATCACGAGTACGACGCCGAACGCCTGACGCAGATCCTCACCGAGGTTGTCGATATCATTGGCGCCAATATCCTGAACATCGCTCGTCAGGATTATGACCCGCAAGGTGCTAGTGTGACCATTCTGATCTCCGAGCAGCCGGTGACGCCTACCGACAGCCAGATCGAAGAGTCCCCGGGGCCGCTGCCAGAGACCATCCTGGCGCATCTCGACAAGAGCCACATCACGGTGCACACCTACCCAGAAATTCACCCGGTCGATGGCATCGCGACATTCCGTGTGGACATCGATGTGTCGACCTGTGGGGTGATTTCACCGCTTAAGGCGCTCAACTACCTGATCCACCAGTTCGATTCCGACATCGTCACCGTCGACTATCGCGTGCGTGGTTTCACCCGTGACGTTGAAGGTAAAAAACACTTCATCGATCACGAGATAAACTCGATCCAGAATTACCTCTCTGTAGACACGCGCGCCGGTTACCAGATGACCGACGTGAACGTTTACCAGGAGAACCTGTTCCACACCAAGATGCTGCTCAAGAACTTCGAATTGGATGACTACCTGTTCGGTGATGCGACCAGCGACTTGTCGACCGAACAGCGTGATCAGGTCACCGAGCGCGTGAAGCACGAAATGCTGGAAATCTTCTACGGACGCAACGTCAACGTTTAAGATTTACCGGATTCGTCAGTACAAAGAAGAAAGGCGCCCATCGAGGCGCCTTTCTTGTGTCTGCCGTCATGGCGCGGCGGTTATATCCGATACGTGCTTTGGGTCATGACCTTGGCCAGCAGACTCATGCCGAATTTGATCGGTGCCGGAAAACGAAATCCGCCAGCATCCAGCGCGCTTTCGGCGTGGCGTTCTTCATCGATGCGCATTTGCTCGAGAATGGCCCGGGACTTTTCGTCTTCGGCGGGCAGCTGCTGCAAATGATCGTTCAGGTGCTTGCAAACTTGATCTTCGGTCGCGGCCACAAAACCGAGGCTGACCCGATCACTGATCATGCCAGCAGCGGCACCGATCCCGAAGGAAATACCGTAGAACAGTGGGTTGAGCACACTGGTGTGGCTACCCAATTGGCGGATGCGCTGTTCGCACCAGACCAGATGGTCAATCTCTTCTTCGGCAGCGTGTTCCATAGCTGCCCGCACTTTCGGTAACTTGGCGGTCAGCGCCTGGCCCTGATACAGCGCTTGCGCGCAGACCTCGCCGGTATGGTTGATGCGCATCAGGCCCGCAACGTGCCGGGTATCGACGTCGCTCATCTTGGTTTCGGACTGAACAATGGCGGGTGATGGTCGATACGGTTGCACGCTGAAAGGCAGCAGCGTGCGCATCGCAGCATCGGCTTGCAATAAAAGACGGTCAACAGGGGAGTAGTGACGTTCGGTAGCCATGGGCACCTCCGGATAAATCCACGGCGGCCAGTTTACCCGAATCAGTCGGGCGCGGCTTGAGATGGATCAGCCCGCCGGGTTTGCACCGGCAATCTCAGCGGGCGTAAGTCGTTGAAACGTTGAATCAGCCTGGCGGCCAATGCATCTGACGCTGACCCAGTACGTGCATGTGAATGTGATAGACGGTCTGTCCGCCTAGCTCATTGCAGTTCATGACCACCCGGAAGCCGTCGTCGCAGCCCAGTTCTTTGGCCAGACGTTGCGCAGTGAACAGGACATGACCGAGCAGCCCTTTGTCATCTTCGGTCACGTCGTTAAGCGTGCGGATCGCTTTTTTCGGAATGACCAGAAAATGCACCGGCGCTTGCGGGGCAATATCGTGAAAGGCCAGCACCTGATCATCTTCGTAGATGATTTTTGCCGGTATCTCTCTGTTGATGATCTTGGTGAACAGAGTCTCCACAACCATTTCTCCGTTTTGATAAGTGCTTGAGTGTACTGAGGGGCGGGGGCCACGCCCAGTTCTTTAGCGCGGGCAGTACGTCTTGTTGATCGCGCCGGATATTTTCCGGGTCAGCCAGCGCGGACCTAGACGCGGGGTAAACGCCAACAGCTTATTGCGCCAGCCGGGAATGATCACTGCGCGATTTTTCGCCAGTGCTCGCACTGTATGAAGCGCGACTTCCTCTGGGCTCATCATCCTTTTACTGTGTTCCAGCTTGCCGACTTCCAAATGTGCATTACGGAAAAACTCGGTGCGGGTCGGGCCAGGGCAAAGGACTGAAATTTTTACACCGGTTTTTTTCAGTTCCTCACGCAGCCCTTCGGAAAAGTGCAGCACATAGGCCTTGCTGGCGTGATAGCTGCTCATCCATGGACCAGGCTTGAAGGCCGCTACCGAGGCAACATTGAGTATCTGCCCGCCACCCTGGACCGCCATGGTATTGCCGAGGGCATGACACAGGCGGGTGAGCGCCAGTATGTTCAGTTCGATCAAGTCTTGTTCCTGGCCCCAATCCTGGGCCAGAAACGGTCCGCAGGTACCGATGCCTGCGCAGTTCACCAGCAAATCAATCTGTCGTTCGCCTTCTTCAAGTTCCAGCAAGAAGCCGGAAAGACGTAGCGGCTCCCCCAGGTCGCAGCCTCGAAACAGGACCTCGACACCAAAACGCTGGTTCAACTCAATGGCAATGCTTTCCAGCAGGTCCCGTTGACGGGCCACCAGAATCAGGCTGCGACCACGGCGCGCCAAGGCTTCGGCCATGGCCAGGCCGATGCCGCTGGAGGCACCAGTGATCAGAGCGTAACGGGTCATGCACATTCTCCAGGCAGCGACCGCGAGCCACGGCAGTGTGCGTCGGGCTCAAGCGGGCGCGTTATTCATCTTTATAGTCTACAGACGCTGGCTGTCGGCGGGTTGCGCGGTATCGCTGTCGTTATCATCGTCGTAAGGCAGGATATTTTCATACTCGCTGGCGGTGGTTTGCACCTCACTTTCGAACGTGGAGATGCCTCCGACGAAAGCGCCGATCATCAGGATGGCGATAATCGCGAGCCACAAAGAGGCCAGGACTTTTACCGCCTTGGTGTTTGGAGGTTGCGGGGCTCCGTACTGGTTGGCGCCGGTATTGCCCGGGATGACCATCATCAGGATCGGAAACAGGCTGCCTACGAACGGCACGAGATTGATCAGCAACAGCCAGCCGGACCAGCCGACATCGTGCAGCCGCTGCACGCCGATCTGCACACTGACGATAAAAAAGCCGATCCCTGCGATGGCAATGAGCAATCCACCGCCCACCAGTGAGCGGGTCAGGACCGCTGCGCACAGGCCGGTAACGGCAAGGATGGCGACCATGAGCACCAGCGTCCAGGCCAGATAGCGTAAACGACCTATCCGGCCTTGAACGGTGAACACTTTAAGTTCGCCAAACGCTGGCCATGCGGCCCCCACCTGAGCCCGTGGTGGAGCATAAGGCGATGCTCCGTGCGATGGTGCTTCAGGCGCTCTATACGGTTTGGGCTCGTCGATCTCTTCCAGACTCAAACTGATAGCGGGATCCGCTTCGATCCGGGCTTCGACGCCAGCATCATTCAATACGCTCAGGTAGTGCAGGGCTTGCTCTTGCGACAACCCGCGCTTGAGCGCAACGGGCTGGCCGTTGAACAGTCTTTCGACAGCTGATAGTTCACGTTTGAACAGGCCAGCCATATTCAGTTTGGCGGTCTCGATGTCGACGCCAGTGCGCAGCTTCCCTTCGAAGACAATTTTGAAGTGGGTTTCGGCCATGCTTGGCTTCCTTGTCTGGGTAAAACAGAGTTATGGCTAACGCAGCTGAGCCTGAAAATGGCCGAAAAGGCGGCCGCTGGCGGGCAATCAGTGCGGCCAGCGTCTGGCCAGGTCTGCTGAGCGTGTTTGCGCCTTACGGTATTCAGCATCCAGGCGCGCAATCAGTTCGTCGACGCTGGGCATATCGTCAATATCACCAACGCCTTGCCCAGCGGACCATACGGTTTTCCAGGCTTTTGCTTCATCGCTGATGGGTTTGAGCTTCGAGCCGAAGTCGACTTCACCCTTGCCTTGCAGAGCCGCGAGGTCAAAACCTGCATTCTCCAGACTTTTGCGCATGAAGCTGGCAGGCACGCCGGAGACCGCAGCGGTATGGACGATATCGGCGGCTTTGGAGGTCAGCAGCATCTCTTTGTAAGCCTCCGGGGCATGGCTCTCACGGGTTGCGATAAAGCGTGTACCGAAGTAGGCCAGGTCCGCGCCAAGCAACTGCGCGGCAAGAATCTCGTGACCGTGGTTTAAACAGCCCGCCAGCAACAAGGTTTTATCGAAGAACTGGCGGATCTCGGCAATTAGCGAAAAAGGACTCCAGGTTCCGGCATGCCCCCCGGCGCCAGCCGCGACGGCGATCAGACCGTCTACGCCGGCTTCTGCTGCTTTTTCCGCATGGCGGCGAGTGGTCACGTCATGAAACACCAAACCACCGTAATCATGCACCGCATCGACCAGCTCCTTAACGGCGCCGAGGCTGGTGATCACGATGGGTACTTTATGCTCGATGCAGATGGCCAGATCAGCCTGCAAACGTGGGTTGCTGTTGTGCACTATCAGGTTGACTGCGTAGGGCGCCGGATTCACAAGCGCTGCCAGCCCGACTTCGATTTCCTCTAGCCAGGCTTTGAAACCACTGCTCTCGCGCTGGTTAAGTGCCGGAAAACTCCCGACCACTCCATTGCGGCAGCACGCCAGAACCAATTGCGGATTGGAGATCAGAAACATCGGTGCGGCCACGAGGGGCAGACGCAAGGACTGTTCAAGCAAGGCGGGCAGTGACATGAGCATTACTCCACGCATTCAGCTATTGATTAGAACGGTTTGACCACAACCAAAATGACGATAGCCAGCAAGATCAATACAGGAATTTCATTGAACCAGCGATAGTAGACGTGGCTGCGACCCTTCTCGCCACGCGCGAAGCGTTTGACTTGCGCGCCGCAGACATGGTGATAGCCAATTAGCAGAACCACCAACGTCAGCTTGGCGTGCATCCAGGCCTGGCTGAAATAACCGCTGGGGTTGAGGCTGATCAGCCAGATCCCGAACGCCAGTGTGGCAATCATTGCGGGCCCCATGATGCCTCGGTACAACTTGCGCTCCATGATGCAGAAACGTTCCCGGCTCGCGACGTCCTCGCTCATTGAGTGATAAACGAACAGTCTCGGCAGATAAAACAGACCTGCAAACCAGCAGACCATCGAGACGATGTGGAGGGCTTTGAGCCATAGAAAAAGCATTTTTGGTTATTCCCAAGTTCACGGTGGCCAAATAGTAGTGGTATGACCCGCCATACGTCACGTTCGCGGTTGTTCCTCAGGCCATACGCCCATATTATCAATGGTTTTCCACTAGGTTCGTTGAAGGGGCAGATTTATGGTCAAGGTCGGTATCGTCGGCGGCACGGGTTACACCGGGGTCGAGCTGCTGCGTCTGTTGGCACAGCATCCGCAAGCCGAGGTGGTGGTCATCACTTCTCGCTCCGAAGCAGGGCTGGCCGTGGCCGATATGTACCCTAACCTGCGAGGCCATTACGATGGCCTGGCTTTCAGCGTGCCAGACATCGCAGCACTGGGTGCCTGCGATGTGGTGTTCTTTGCCACCCCGCATGGTGTTGCTCATGCGTTGGCAGGCGAACTGTTGAACGCCGGGACCAAGGTCATCGACTTGTCGGCAGACTTCCGCCTGCAGGACGCAGACGAGTGGGCTAAATGGTACGGTCAGCCGCACGGCGCACCTGAATTGCTTAAGGAGGCGGTCTACGGGCTGCCCGAGGTCAATCGCGAGCAGATCAAGCAAGCGCGCCTGATTGCCGTGCCCGGTTGCTACCCTACCGCGACACAGCTGGGCTTTCTGCCGTTGCTCGAAGCTGGCCTGGCTGACACCTCTCGGTTGATCGCCGACTGTAAATCAGGCGTCAGTGGTGCAGGGCGCGGTGCCAGTGTCGGCTCGCTGTACTCTGAAACCAGCGAAAGCTTTAAGGCGTACGCGGTCAAAGGCCATCGTCACCTGCCTGAAATCAGGCAGGGTCTGCGGCGTGCCTCAGGCGGAGATGTCGGCTTGACCTTCGTTCCACACCTGACGCCGATGATTCGGGGCATTCACTCGACGCTCTACGCCACGGTGCTGGATAAGTCCGTGGATTTGCAGGAGCTCTTCGAAAAACGCTATGCCGATGAGCCGTTCGTCGATGTGATGCCAGCTGGCAGCCATCCGGAAACACGTAGTGTACGTGGCGCTAACGTTTGTCGAATTGCCGTGCATCGTCCGCAAGGCGGCGATCTTGTGGTGGTGTTGTCGGTCATCGACAATCTGGTCAAGGGCGCATCAGGCCAAGCGGTACAGAATATGAATATTCTGTTCGGTCTGGACGAGCGTTTGGGCCTTTCCCATGCCGGTATGCTGCCTTGATTAGTTGACCAATTTACTAGGTCAAGCGGATAATGCCAGTCATTACGCATTATGACGGCATATAGCGCCGGGAGATATTCAGCATGAGCGTCGAAACCTTCACCCCTACGGCATTGGTATTCACTCACGGTGCAGCGCACAAGGTGAAGACTCTGGTCGATGAAGAGGGCAATGATCGCCTGAAACTGCGCGTATTTGTGACAGGTGGCGGCTGTTCAGGTTTTCAGTACGGCTTCACTTTCGATGAAGACGTGGCGGATGACGACACCATCGTCGAGCGTGAGGGTGTCAGCCTGGTTGTCGACCCGATGAGCTTCCAGTACCTGGCAGGTGCAGAAGTGGATTATCAGGAAGGGCTGGAAGGATCGCGCTTTGTGATCAAGAACCCGAATGCGTCCACCACATGTGGCTGCGGCTCGTCATTCTCGGTCTGATTTGGCTTGCTGGTCAGAGAACGCCGCGCTTATGTGCGGCGTTTTGCTGTGTGCGTCATGCCGGGTAGATGGCGCCTAGCACGCGCAGGCCGCGAGCACCGGTGACGCTAGGTCGGTTGGCGGGTACGCCTTCAAGGCAGCAGTGCGCCAACCAGGCGAAAGCCATCGCTTCGACCCAGTCAGGGTCTACGCCATAAGCCGCTGTACTGCTGACCTTGGTATCAGGCAGCAACGCGGTCAGCCTCGCCATCAGCGCCAAGTTGTGCGCGCCGCCACCACAGACCAACAGCTCATCAGTTTGCGTTTGTGCAGTTTGCAGCGACTGGGTAATGGTCAGCGCAGTCAGCTCAAGCAAGGTTGCCTGAATGTCTTCAGGGGCGAACATTGGCAGTTGGAACAGATGATGCTGAAGCCAGCCAGGATTGAAGACGTCGCGGCCTGTACTTTTAGGGCCTTGGGTCAGGAAAAACGGATCACTGAGTAGCGATTTCAGCAGCGCTGGCTCAATCTTGCCGCTCGCCGCCCAAGCGCCGTCGCGGTCAAAGCTGAGGCTGCGTTGTGTTTGTATCCAGGCATCAAGCAAGACATTTCCTGGTCCGCAGTCGAAACCGGACACGGGCTTGTCGGCTTCCAGCAGGCTCAGGTTGCTGAAGCCACCTATATTAAGAACTGCACGATGATTTTGTGGCGCGCCAAGCGGATTGTCGAAAAGGGCTTCATGAAACGCTGGCACCAGCGGTGCACCTTGCCCGCCTGCGGCTACGTCTCTGCGACGGAAATCGCTGACGACGGTGATCTCTGTCAGCTCTGCGAGCAGTGCGGGGTTGCCAATCTGGAGGGTGAAGCCGCGCGCGGGCTCATGACGAATAGTTTGTCCATGACTGCCGATGGCGCGTATCTCGCCCGCAGACAATTGCTCTTGGCTCAACAGCGCCAGAACACCCTGTGCGGCAAGACGCACCCACTTCTGCTCGGTGATAGCGGCCCGGGCAAGCTCATCGTTGCCACTGGCGCATAAACCCAGAAGCTCGGCGCGCAGATCATCCGGCATCGGTATGTAGTGGGTCGCCAGCAGTTTTGGTCGGTCGTCCTGTTCAATCAGGGCGATATCCAGCCCGTCAAGACTGGTCCCGGACATCACACCTATATAGAAGGCCATGGCTTAGCGCTTGTTCGAAGCGAGCAGGGTGGATTTCTCTTGGTCCATGCGGGCCATTAGCGGCTGGCTTTGTTGCATGAAACGCTGTTTTTCAGCTTTGGCGATTGGATCGGCCATTGGCAATTTCTGGCCCAGTGGGTCGACATGGACACCATTGACCTGGAACTCATAGTGCAAGTGCGGTCCGGTCGAGAGTCCGGTTGTGCCGATATAGCCGATGACCTGGCCTTGCCTCACATTGCTGCCGGTTTGTATGCCTTTGGCAAAACCCTGCATATGCCCGTACAGGGTTTGGTAGGTGTTGCCATGCTTAATGACTACGGTGTTGCCGTAGCCGCCACGACGACCCGCCAATAGAACCTTGCCATCACCGGTTGCTTTGATCGGTGTGCCGCGAGGCGCTGCGTAATCGACGCCTTTGTGGGCGCGGATCTTATTCAGAATCGGGTGTTTGCGGCCCATGGAGAACATCGAGCTGATGCGGGCAAAGTCTACCGGGGTGCGGATGAAGGCCTTGCGCATGCTGTTGCCGTCAGCAGTGTAGTAGCTGCTGTTGCCTTGCTTGTTGGTGTAGCGAACGGCAGTGTACGTTTTGCCTCGGTTGGTAAAGCGCGCTGACAGGATGTTGCCGGTGCTGATGGTTTTACCGTTGATGACTTTCTGTTCGTAGATCACATCGAACTCGTCGCCCTGGCGAATATCCTGAGCGAAGTCGATGTCGTAGCCAAAAACACTGGCCATGTCCATGGTCATACTGTGGGACAGGCCTGCGCGTTGAGCCGATTGGGAAAGCGAGCTGTTGATAACCCCATGAACATACGCAGTGCGTATGTTCGGCTTGGTGATTTCCCGGCTGAATGCATAGCCTTTGTCGGACTTGGACAAGCTGATGCTTTCCAGGTCGCTGACCTTGCTGTGCAGTTGTTTGAGCTGACCTTGAGGGGATAGCTCGAACTGTAGAATCTGCCCGTGCTTAAGCTGGCTGAATTGCTTGGCTTGTTTGTCGCTGGCCAGTACTTCATGCACGGCTGCAGCAGGAAGACCTACTTTCTCAAACAGGGTCGATAAGGTGTCGCCCCTGGAGACGACAACTTCTTTGTGAGTCGGGTTCTTGGCAACAATTGTGGGGGCAGGCTCTGCCTTCACAGGTTGTGCAGTGGCCGTTTCCTGAGTGTCGTCAGCGCCACTTTCGATCTGCGCAAATGGCGATGCAGTGACGTCGGGTGTGGCCTGAATCGGTTCTGAAGCGTCTTGTTCTTGTGTCAGTTGATCTGCAGGTCTTTCCAGATCAAGGTTCAGGGTGGTTTTTTTGGCTTCAACGTCGCTGGACGGGAAGACCAGAAGCGCCAGGCTCAGCAGGGCGGCGATGCCGCTTGCAGCGAGCAGGTGGCTCTTCGGATAAAGCGGAGGCGCCTTGGGCGGTGTGTCGATCATAGGTAATTTGACTTTGAAAAGATGAATTGGAAAAGATGAATGACATGATGATGAAGAAATAACTGTATAAAATATAACCAAATCATGCTCGAAGCAACCCTACGAACGCATCAGTCTCTGATTCGGCGGAGAGTGCGGGGCAAAAACTTGTAATCGGGCCCTGATCTTGTATGGTTGGGTCCCATTTAGATGAGCCATTACGGGGCTGTTATGAAGTCGGTTGAAGAGCAGCTAGCGCTGATCAAGCGCGGTGCGGATGAACTCCTGGTCGAGTCCGAATTGGTCGAAAAGCTTAAGCGTGGTCAGCCATTGCGTATCAAGGCCGGGTTTGACCCTACGGCCCCGGATCTGCACTTGGGTCATACCGTGCTTATTAATAAGCTGCGTCAGTTTCAGGAGCTTGGTCATCAGGTCATTTTCCTGATTGGCGACTTCACCGGCATGATTGGCGATCCTAGTGGTAAAAGTGCGACGCGGCCTCCGCTGACGCGCGAACAGGTTCTGGCTAACGCGGAGACCTATAAAACCCAGGTTTTCAAGATTCTTGATCCGGCCAAGACCGAGGTGGCGTTCAACTCCACCTGGATGGATCAAATGAGTTCGGCTGACTTTATTCGCCTGTCGTCACAATACACAGTGGCGCGGATGCTGGAGCGCGATGACTTTCATAAGCGCTACTCGACCAATCAGCCGATCGCCATTCATGAATTCATGTACCCATTGGTGCAGGGCTACGATTCAGTCGCGTTGCGTGCCGATGTCGAACTGGGCGGTACCGATCAGAAGTTCAACCTTCTGATGGGGCGCGAACTGCAGCGCGCCTATGGGCAAGAAGCTCAGTGCATTCTCACCATGCCTTTATTAGAAGGTCTGGATGGCGTGAAGAAGATGTCCAAATCCCTGGGTAACTATGTAGGGATTCAGGAAGCGCCGGGCATTATGTACGGCAAGCTGGTTTCAATCCCTGATGCCTTGATGTGGCGCTACTTCGAGTTGCTGAGCTTCCTCTCTATGGAGGAGATCAATGGCTTCAAGGCTGATGTCGCTGCGGGCGCGAATCCGCGAGATATCAAAATCAAGCTGGCTGAAGAGATCGTTGCCCGATTCCATGGCGAAGAGGCAGCGGCAACTGCGCATCGTTCGGCGGGCAACCGCATGAAAGACGGCGACCTGCCTGATGACTTGCCAGAGATCAGTCTTGCGGCCACTGACGACATGCCAATCGCGGCGGTCCTTAATAAAGCAGGCTTGGTCAAGAACTCCGCGGTTGCTCGGGA